>CAMWXP010000035.1 GCA_947178255.1 uncultured Clostridia bacterium
TGATAAAGTTTATTCAATCGTTAAATATAAAGACCGAAATCGAATTTATAGACAACCCGATTTACGACAAGACAAACAATATATATTCGTTGTCGCTTGCAAAAAAGAATTTGTGCGAGGACGACACGCTGTTGTTCGAGTCCGACTTGATTGTCGAGGACGCGGTTATACAAACGCTGGTGGACGACCCCAGAGAAACCTTGGCTTTGGTCGATAAGTATGAAAGCTGGATGGACGGTACGTGCGTAAAGCTGTCCGATGACGATGATATAACGGAGTTCGTACCCGGGAAAAAGTTTAAGTACGCCGAACTGAAAGAGTATTACAAAACGGTTAATATCTACAAATTCAGCAAGCATTTTTCCCAAACGCATTACGTGCCGTTTCTCGAAGCGTATTGCCAAGCGATGGGGCGTAACGAGTACTACGAACAGGTATTGAAGATTATAACGATTTTGGAAAATCCCGAAATCAAAGCCAAACGCTTAAACGGTGAGCGTTGGTATGAAATTGACGACATACAGGATTTGGATATAGCCGAATCCATTTTTACGGAAGGACAGCAAAAAGTAAAGGCAATGCAAGGCCGCTACGGCGGATATTGGCGTTACCCCAAACTGATTGACTTTTGCTATTTGGTCAATCCCTTCTTCCCGCCGCAAAGGTTGATGGACGAAATAAAGGCGAGCTTTGAAACGCTGCTTACCCAATACCCGTCGGGAATGCGTGTCAACAGCTTGCTTGCCGCAAAGGACTTCGGCGTTCATCAGGAAAATATCGTGCTCGGCAACGGCGCGGCAGAGCTCATTAAGTCGGTCATGTCTACGTTCGACGGCAAACTCGGCGTTATACGTCCGACCTTTGAAGAGTATCCCAACAGATACGCGGGACAACAGGTGGTTTTCACCGCCGACAATGCAGACTTTACTTATAACGCCGATGACGTAATTAAGTTCTTCAACGACAAAGATATCGGCGCGCTCATACTGATAAATCCGGATAATCCTACGGGCAACTTTATAGCGAAAAACGGATTGATTAAGCTTAAAGATTGGGCGGCAAAGAAAAATATTAAGCTGATAGTAGACGAGTCGTTTTTGGACTTTGCCGAAGGCGAGGACAACTCATTGCTCGAACAAAGCTTTTTAGCGGAAAACAAACACGTAATTATTGTCAAGAGTATTTCCAAAAGCTACGGCGTCCCGGGGCTGCGGTTGGGAATTTTGGCTTGCGGCGATACCGACTTGATAGACTTTATCAAGCGCGACGTCGGGATTTGGAATATCAATTCGTTTGCCGAATTCTATATGCAGATAGCCGAAAAGTACAAAAAGGATTACGCCGAGGCCTTGGTTTTGTTCAAGGCGGAAAGGAAGCGCTTTAAAGCGTGCTTGGACGCCGTTCCCAATCTGCGCGTTATCGATTCGCAAGCCAATTACTTTATGATCGAGCTTGAAAACGGCGTGACGGCAAAGGCTTTGACCGATACGCTGTTGAGCCGCTATAACTTGTTTATTAAGGATTTGACCGAAAAGGTGAAGGGACAAAAACAATATATTCGCGTGGCGATACGCGACAAGGCGGACAACGACAAGCTAATCGCGGCGTTGACCCAAGTATTGCCGAGGTAGCTTATGCGCATAGTTACACATAAAGATATTTTGGATTTGAACATTTCACCGCGGCAATGCTACGAATGGGTTTCGTACGTATTGGAGCATAAAAAAGACGCGTTGTTGCCGGCAAAGACGAGTATGAAGCTCGACGAAGGTGTGTTTTGCAATACGATGCCCGGCGTTGTTACAATGCCCAACGGAAAGCAGTTCGGCGGAGTGAAAATAGTGACGCGCTATCCGCAAAGAAAACCTGCGCTTGACAGCAAGTTGATTTTATTCGACGCGAACAACGGGGAAATGAAAGCCGTTATGGACGCCGATTGGATAACCGCTATGCGCACGGGCGCCGTCGCCGTTCACTCTATTAGGCTTTTTGCCAAGCGCGATTTCAATACAGTAGGCATAATCGGGCTGGGAAATACGGCGCGCGCAACAATGCTGGTGTTATCGAGTTTTTGCGATAAAAAAATTAAGGTGCGCTTGTTAAAATATAAAGGTCAAGAAATATTATTCGCCGAAAGATTTTCACAGTATCCAAATTTTGAATTCGAATATTGCGATTCGGCGGAGCAAGTAGTATCCGGCTCTCAAGTCGTAATATCCGCCGTCACGTATTTATCGGAAGATTTGTGTAGCGACGGCGCATTCGATAAGGGCGTATTGGTAGTGCCTATACACACGCGTGGGTTTACCAATTGCGATTTGTTCTTCGATAAAGTTTTTGCCGACGATATAAATCACGTCAAACATTTTAAGTACTTCGATAAGTTTAGGTCGTTTGCCGAAGTGAGCGACGTGGTTTGCGGCAATGCGAAAGGTCGAGAAAACGACGACGAGCGAATATTGGCGTATAATATAGGTATAGCTTTGCACGATATCTATTACGCCGCAAATATATATGAAATGCTCGGGCAAAAAGGCGGGTTGACCTCCGTTGATTTCCTCGAACCCACAGATAAGTTTTGGATTTGAGCTTGGGCAAAATAGGATAGATGACGATTTTTATTTATTTTATCTTTTATATAATTTGTGCGCTTAATATCGTTAGCGGCATCAGAAAAAGGAATGACAGCGTTTTGTTTGCTGCCGCCTTATGTTTTGTGTTTGTTTTAATGACGTTTAATTATAAAGGTCCCGATATAGGCGTATACATTGCCGAGTATAATACAATAGGTCATGTTTCCAATCCGTTTAAAGCAGTATATATGGAATGGGGATACACCTTACTTACTGTAATATGCGGCAAAATCGGTTTAGACTTTTTTGCGTTCCGCGCGATTTTATCGATTATAATACTGTCGTTGTTTGTTAATACAATCAATTATTACAAAGCACAGCGCAATCTTGTGATGGGCGCTTATATGCTGTATCTATTCGTATTTGACACAATACAACTCAGAAACTGTATCGTGCAGTTTATTATTTTATTCGCTACTCGTTATTTGTTCCGAAAGTCGCGATGGTCAACGCTGAAATTTTTGATTTGCGTTGCAGTGGCCGGAAGCATTCACACAATAGCTTACGTTTATTTGAGTTTAGTACTGATTAAGATGTTTAAAAAGCCCTCGTTTTATAAACAGCTATTTATATTCGTAATGGCTTTGTTTGTAGCGTTTATTGTGTTGCAGCCGCTCTTGCCGCGGTTAGAGGCTATTATATCCAAGTTTTTATCGAGAGGTACCGGCTATTTGTCGGGCACTATAACAATAGGATGGCTTATAGTATTTTTGCTTTATATTATAGGTTTGATTGCGCTGTATTTATATAAATCAAAGGTTCGAGACAGGAGAGCAAAATCAATAATATATACAATAATCAAAGTGAATATCATATTGGGTTTATTTCTCCCGCTTACGTTTATTAACAACAACTTTAACCGAATTTTCAGAAACAATATAATTTTAACGTTAATAGGATTGACGCTTATATATAAAAACTCCGCAAGCGCGAAAGACCGGCAAATGTCGCTTTGCGCTTTTGTTGCGATTAACGCGGGTTGGATATACAGCGATATGTTTAGACGGTATGATATAAACATTATACTAAAACCCATATTCGACAGTAATTTAATCGTTAACGGTATGACTTCAAATTTATTGTTGTATACGTCGGTGATTGTTTTAAGTCTTGCCGTTGTGGCGATTTTGCGATTAACCGTTTATCCCAAACGAAGTGCGAACAGAAGGGTAGTTTCCGACATGAGCAAAATACGGGTGGTATATGATTAAATTAACTGTATTGTTGGCAGCATATAACGGCGAGAAATTTTTGCGGGAGCAGCTTGACAGCATTCTGAATCAGGATTTACCGCAGGATATCGAACTGAAAATTATAGTGCGTGACGATGGCTCTACGGACGGAACGCTTGACATTTTGCAAGAATATTGCGATAATTATAAAGATACCGTAAGCTATTATGCCGGAGAGAATGTTAGGACGGCGCGCAGTTTTTTGCATTTGTTAAAGAATTGCCCGCAATCCGATTACTATGCATTCAGCGATCAGGACGATTTTTGGTATCCGGACAAGCTGGCGCGTGCGATTGCAGCGTTGCAGGCGGAACCCGAGCAAGACATTCCGTTATTGTATTGCAGTAACGTTATGGTGTCGGACGCCGAGCTCAATCCCGTTGGGATTATGAATAGCGAAAAAATATATTCGGACCTTGCCCATGTGCTCATTTACGTAATGTCTAACGGATGCACGCAAGTGTTTAATAACCGCACTCGTGACGAGCTGTTAAAATACGATATGGACAAAAACCTTGTCATTATGCACGACAGACTGGCTGAGTTGTTGATTGCAATGACGGGCAAAGTAATATATGACGAAAATCCTACAATGCTGTACCGCCAGCATGGCAATAACGTTGTCGGGGAGCAATCGGTAGGCAAGTTAAAAAGTTTTTTCAAGCGGGTAAAGCGCTTTTTCGGGTCGAGTAATTCGATACGCAGTGATAGATGCCGTATGTTTTTAGAGCTTTACGGCGACAGGTTGAATGACGAGCAAAAACGATTGCTCTATGCGGTCGGGTACTATAAGACGGATAAAAAAGCACGCAAAACGTTAATGAAAGACAAGGCGTTTTCAAAAAGCAGGACCGCGGACTTTTGGTTCCGTTGGGCGATACGATTAAAGAAAATCTAAAAGCTCAAACTATATCTAGCAAAGGAGAACTATATGAAAGGAATAATTTTAGCCGGAGGATCGGGCACGAGGTTATATCCGCTTACGCTGGTAACGAGTAAACAGCTATTGCCGGTATACGATAAACCGATGATTTTTTATCCGCTTTCTACGTTGATGACGGCAGGTATACGGGAAATACTCATTATTTCCACACCGCAAGACACCCCGCGGTTCAAAGACTTGCTCGGCGACGGCGAGCGCTTCGGCATAAAACTTGAATATGCAGTACAGCCTTCTCCCGACGGACTTGCGCAGGCGTTTATTATAGGCGAAAAGTTTATCGGCAACGATTGCGCGGCGATGATATTGGGCGACAACATATTTTACGGGCATGGCTTTGCAAAAATGTTAAGGGACGCCAAGCATAACGCCGAAAACGGCAAAGCTACTATATTCGGTTATGGGGTAAAGGACCCCGAGCGGTTCGGAATAGTGGAGTTTGACGCTAACGGTAAGGTGCTTTCGGTTGAGGAAAAACCCAAAAATCCCAAGTCGAATTATTGCATAACCGGCCTGTATTTTTACGATACCCGCGCAGTGCAGTTTGCCAAGAACATCAAGCCTTCGCCGCGCGGCGAGCTGGAAATTACCGATCTTAACAGGATGTATCTCGAAGCGGGTGATTTGACGGTACAGCTTCTCGACCGCGGCTTTGCTTGGCTTGACACCGGCACGATGGACAGCTTGTTCGAAGCGGCGGAGTTTGTGCGCGTGTTGTCGCAACGGCAAGACGTTACCATTTCCGCTCCGGAAGAGGTCGCGTATAAAAACGGGTGGATAACCAAGCAGCAATTATGCGAAATAGCGGAGTACTACGGAAAGTCGCCTTACGGCGAGCATCTGAAAAGGGTTGCGCTGCGTAATGCAAAATAAAGTTCTGGCTACGATTACCTCTTACAATCCGTCTATAGACTTACTGAAAAATAATATAGACGCCGTTGTGGGTCAGGTGGATAAATTATTAGTTTACGATAATCTTTCCGACAATAGGGACGAGGTTGTGGCCTTATGTGCCGAAAATGGCGTAGAGCTGATACTTAACGACAAAAACTACGGCGTTGCCGGCCCGTTGCATGACGGTATCGAGTATGCATTGGCAAACGGCTACGACTATATTTTGACGTTGGATCAAGACTCAGTTTCGTCCGACGGTATGGTGGGCAGATTGTTGGATTTAATCAAATCGGACGATAAGCTGATTACCGTTGCGGCGTATCCGACTATGAGCATTAACGGCGTCGTCGTTACGGAATCGCATGAAAATAAGTACGTAGACGACGTAATAACGTCGGGATCGTTGTCGGACGTCGCCAAAATGAAAGAGATAGGCAATTACATGCCTGAAATGCTTATAGACTGGGTGGACACCGAGATTTGTTTTAGAGCGTTGGCAAACGGCTATAAAATCATGCAAAGCGCCGTTCCGCTTATCCACACGTTCGGCGAGCCCGAGCGGCGGAGAATTCTTTGGAAGCGTTGTATCGTAACCAATTACTCGCCGTTCAGGTGCTATTATATTTCCCGCAATTCGGCTTTCTGCTCGAAGGTTTACGGCGGCAAATTAGCGAAACGCCGCAAGCGGTATTTGTTAAAAATCAAAATAAAAATTTTCCTATACGAAAAAAATAAGCGGGCAAAATTCAAAGCGCTTCGCAAAGGGAAAAAAGACGCGAAAGCGTTTTATAAACAAATGATCGAGAAATACCCGTTTTTAAAAAACATATAAACCAAGTCGATAAAAATTCACTTCAAAGGAGACGTACAATGACAATAATCGTAACAGGCGGCGCCGGCTTTATCGGCAGCAACTTTATATTCCACATGCTGGGCAAATATCCCAATTACCGTATCGTGTGTTTGGATAAATTGACGTACGCGGGCAATCTGTCTACGCTCAAAGGCGTGTTGGATAATCCGAACTTCCGATTTGTTAAAGAGGATATCTGCAATCGGGCGGCGGTATACAAGCTGTTCGAAGAAGAAAAGCCGAATATCGTTGTTAACTTTGCCGCGGAAAGTCACGTCGACAGAAGCATAGAAAATCCGGACGTGTTCCTGCAAACAAACATTATGGGTACCGCAACACTTATGGACGCGTGCCGTAAATACGGAATAGACCGTTACCATCAGGTTTCGACGGACGAGGTTTACGGTGATTTGCCGCTCGATCGTCCCGATTTGTTCTTTACGGAAAATACGCCCATACACACCAGCAGCCCGTATTCTTCCAGCAAGGCGAGCGCCGATTTATTGGTTTTGGCGTATCACAGAACGTACGGCTTGCCCGTAAGCATAAGCAGGTGCTCCAACAATTACGGCCCGTATCATTTTCCGGAAAAGTTGATTCCGCTTATGATCGCAAACGCGCTAAACGACAAGCCGTTGCCCGTGTACGGCAAGGGCGAGAACGTGCGCGATTGGCTGTACGTGGACGACCATTGCAAGGCGATAGATTTGATAATCCACAAGGGCAGAGTGGGCGAAGTGTACAACGTCGGCGGACACAACGAAATGCGTAACATCGATATTGTAAAGCTTATATGCAAGGAGCTCGGCAAGCCCGAAAGCCTCATAACGTACGTAACGGATAGAAAAGGGCACGATCTGCGTTACGCCATCGACCCGACAAAGATACACAACGAATTAGGCTGGCTTCCCGAAACCAAGTTCCAAGACGGAATAAAAAAGACAATTAAATGGTATCTTGAAAATCGCGAATGGTGGGAAACCATAATCAGCGGTGAGTACAAAAATTATTACGCAAAGATGTACGGTAACAGATAATGAAGGTTTTAGTAACGGGCGTTAAAGGGCAGCTCGGCCACGACGTAGTAAAAGAGCTTGAACTGCGCGGGCATGAGGCAGTCGGCGTAGACGTCGACGAAATGGATATAACCGACTCGAAACAGGTTAAAAACGTTATCGGCGACGTTAAACCGGCGGCTGTCGTTCACTGCGCGGCATGGACTGCCGTCGATAAAGCGGAGCAGTGCCCGGACAAGGTTTACGAGGTGAACGCGCTCGGCGCAAAGCATATAGCCGAAGCTTGTAAAGGCATAGGCGCAAAAATGGTATTCTTATCCACCGACTACGTTTTCGAGGGCGTGGGCGAAACACCGTACGAGGTAACGGACGCGCGAAAAGGTTTGTCTGTTTACGGTAAAACTAAAATACAAGGCGAGGATTTTGTTACCGAAATTCTCGATAAGTATTATATAGTCCGCACTACTTGGGTGTTCGGATTGAATGGCGGGAATTTTGTTAAAACTATGCTTAGGCTTGCCGACAGCGGCAAGACCGAACTGAACGTGGTAAACGATCAAATAGGCTCGCCCACGTACACCGTTGATTTGGCGCGGTTGATAGTGGATATGATACAAACCGACAAGTACGGCGTATACCACGCAACCAACGACGGATTTTGCAGTTGCTACGATTTTGCGTGCGAGATATTTAAGCAAGCGGGAAAGCAAATAAAGGTCAATCCCGTTACGACTGAGGAATATTTGAAAATGGTTCCTCAGCAAGCGAAGCGCCCGCTTAATTCGCGTTTAAGCAAAAAGTCGCTTGACGACGCCGGACTTAAAAAATTACCCGCTTGGCAAGACGCTCTTAGGAGATATTTATCTGAACTGAATGACAATTAGCGCAACACAAAAGTATAAATTAATCGCGCGTTTTTTGATGGCATTACTTGTAGTAGTGTGTTTGCTGAATTCGGTTTCATGCGCGTCCGAACCGCCGCATGTTCACAACTACGGCGAATGGGAAGTCGTAGAGGAAGCAATGTGTGAGGATGACGGATTAAAAGCGCGTACTTGCGAGTGCGGGCATAAGCAAGAAGAGGTTATTCGCAAGCTCGGGCATAATTATGTGATTGACTATGGGTATCCCGCAACTTGCACGTCCACCGGCCTTACGGACGGCGTGCGTTGTTCAAGATGCGACGAGGTCTTATTAGAGCAAAAGGTCATTCCCAAAACAGCGCATGTTTTGGAGGATATAGAGGGTAAAGCGCCTACGTTTACGCAGACAGGATTGACGGCGGGTAAGCGTTGCGCCGTATGCGGCGAGATAATTGCAGAGCAGCATATAATAGAAAAACTACGGGAACAAGATTTCGGATACAAAGTGGAAATCGGCTCGGACGAGCACGTTTCCGTTTACGTTTATACCACGCAAGATTATACTGTCCAACCCATACTGTCAAACGTAGCGTTCGCCCGCGACAGCGCGAGCGGCGAATTATTGAAAGACGGCAACGGCCAGGTGAATTTTGAACTGCGATTCGACGACGGATATTATTTAAAACAAATAAATATCGATTCGCCTAAGAACTATAAGAATTTAAAAACGCCTGACGAAGTCGGAAAAGAAAATTCGTACCGCATTACTAAGATAACAGACGAGCTTGTAATGTTTGTAGAGTCGCAAAAGCAGCCGGAGCTTGCCCAATTTGCTTCCGTAACCGACGATGATGGCAACGTCGAGTTTTCCTGGGCGCGCGACGCGCGAATAGAATACACAAGCGTTCGCGTGCTTGTCGGCGATCAATATACCGATTACGTTGTGGAAAACGGCGCCAATAAGTGGAAATTAGAAAATCTCGAGCAAGGCGTTGTATATCAATTTGAATTTACTCCGTTTGATGAGGATGATAATGCAGGAAAAACTACGGTTTGTTCCCGTTACTTCAATCCCGGCGTTAAATCGGCAAGCTTTCCGCGAATCGAAATTACTACCAAAGATCATATTTGGCCTACTTGCGATTACGTCGATGCGCCAAAAGGGTGTATCGGCTCGACTATAATCAATAATGATTACGTGCAAAGTATCGTCAGCCTTTACGACGGCAATAACGGTTTGCTGTACACGTCGTCGGAATCAAACGATTTTTCAAGCTCTAAGATAAAGCTGCGCGGCAATACCAGCGCTTATTTCGGAGAGAAAAAACCGTATAAGATTAAGCTTAACAAAAAGGCGGACTTGTTAGCAGGATTATTACAAGACCGTACCGATAAAAGTTATGCGCATAAAGATTGGATACTGCTTAAATCGGGTTATTCAATGAATACGCTTGTGGGCTGGAGCGTTTCGGAAACATTGGGCATGGATTATACTCCGGCTTACTCGTATGTCGCATGCTACGTCAACGGAGATTACCGTGGCTTGTATATACTTTGCGAAAGTGTCAGTAAGGGTAACGGGTCGAACGAAGAGCAGGCACGAATCGCGATAGACGACGACGGATATATAGTAGAGCTTGACGCATATTGGTGGAAAGAGAGTTTGTCTTTTGAAACTAATTTTACAGCCGCTCATATGCGTTATACCTTCAAGTATCCCGATTCGGACGATATATCGGCAGAGTCTGCGGAAACGCAATATATTAAAGATTATATTCTCGATTTCGAGGCGGCGCTGGTAAACGACGATAATTCGTATTTGGATTATATAGACGAACAGTCTTTTGCAAAATGGATGGTTGCTCAAGATTTGCTTGCGTCTTGGGATGCGGCGGGAACTAACATGTTCTTGGTAAAAAAGAACAGTACCGCAGAGTCAAAGCTGACCGCCGCTTTGATTTGGGATTTTGACGGCGCGTTTAGCGAACCTTCCGTTAATAATTTTTCCGATATCAGACAAAAACCGTACTTTTACTGCGTGCCGTTATTAAAGAAACAAAGCTTTGTCGAAATATACAAAAGCTTATTTGAGGAAGTAAAAGATAATATTATTTCGGATATATCAATCAACGCGCAAAAAGTCAACGCCGACGGATATAACTTTCTTATATCAGTCGAAAATACGCGCTGGATAGATGCTAATTATAATACTTTTGAAAATCAAATAGCGAACAATATAAATTGGATGCAACGGCATCTGGATTTTTTGACGGATAATATATAATTGCAACGGCAATCGAGTATAGGAGTTAATCACTATGGGACAAATTAAAGTTCAAAAGAATGTGGGCGGAATAGACGGGCTTTATATTATCGAGCCCGCCGTGCACGGTGACAGTCGCGGGTATTTTATGGAAACGTACAACAAGCGCGATATGGAAGAAGCCGGGCTGAACATGAACTTTGTGCAAGATAATCAAAGCATGTCCGTAAAGGGTGTACTTAGGGGCTTGCACTATCAAATCAATTATCCGCAGGGCAAGCTTGTGCGCGTTATAAAAGGTGCGGTTTTCGACGTCGCCGTTGATATGCGCAAGGGCAGTAAAACTTACGGCAAGTGGTTTGGAGTGGAGCTGACGGAAGAGAACAAAAAGCAGTTTTATATCAGTGAGGGTTTTGCCCATGGCTTTTTGGTACTATCAGATGTCGCCGAGTTTTGCTATAAGGTGACCGACTTTTATCATCCTAACGACGAGGGCGGAATAGCGTGGAACGATCCGTCGATCGGTATCGATTGGGGAGTATTGGGCGCGTACAAAGGCAGCGCCGACCCTACCGGGTATACGCTAAAAGACGGCACACCTATTATAATGAGCGATAAAGACAAAAAGTGGTTCAATCTTTAAGGTAATGGATATAACGCAAGTATCTGTAATAACGTTGGCGTATAACAGTATGGGAACTATATTTCAAGCGATAGATTCCGTACTGAAACAGGATTATGGTAATATTCAAATTATCATTGCCGACGATTGCTCTGCCAATTTTGACGAGAGTGCGATCAGGGAATACGTCGAGTTAAATAAAAAAGATAATATCACGGATTATAAAGTTTATCGGAATGCGGAAAATTTAGGCACGGTCAAAAATATAAACGGAGCGATAAAAGCCGCGTCGGGTGAAATAATAATAAATTTAGCTGCCGACGATTTGCTTTACAGTGAGCATACCGTTACGGAAATAGTTAATGAATTCGAACAAAGCGGATGCAATATTTTGTGCACGTCGAGAGCTGTTTTCAGTGATTCGCCGGAAAACGTTATAGGATATATGCCAAATGATTACGAGCGGCGGCAGATTAAAAAATTCAAAACGCCAAAGCAGCAATGCGCGGCAATATATACCGGCAGATTTTATAATATGGCGTCGGGCAGTGCGTTTAGTTACAGAAAAGATTACGTAGAAAAACTCGGATATTTCGACGAGCAATACAGGCTTTGGGAGGACGGACCGTTTTTCGTAAAAAGCATACTTAACGACGGGCTGTTGCATTATAACTACGATATAATTTCCATTTATTACAGATGGGGGGGCATAAGCACCGGCGAAGGTAATCCTATTCTTAGGGCCGACGGAGCCAAGTTTATTCAAATCGGATTGCAGGAAGGCAGAGTAAAAGGTATAAGCAAAAGAATATTAAAAGCGTCTCGTTTCGGTAAACGATTTAAAGGAAAAAAATTTTTAAGGCGTTTAGTAAAGCTTTTTCTGTATCCGGACGTTTACTTTGTGCTACTGACAGATAAGTTACGATTTTTATTTTATAAAACATTCCATAGGAAAGGTAAAACATGCAAGTAGTAAAATATGTATTTCAACCGCACGGCGACGACCGTGGTCAGCTTGTAGCTTTGGAAGAGAATAAGGATATTCCTTTCAAAATCAAGCGCGTTTACTATATGTACGATACGGGCGAGGGCGTTACTCGCGGCCACCATGCTCATAAGCATTTGGAGCAGATACTCATTTGTATACACGGTCGTTGCAAAATCAGGCTGAATAACGGGCACGAAACAAAAGTAGTGCCGCTCGAAAAGCCTTACGAGGGTTTGTATGTCGCCAATAATATGTGGCGCGAAATGTTCGATTTTTCACCCGATGCGGTATTAATGGTATTGGCGTCCGAATTGTACGACGAATCGGACTACATAAGAAATTACGACGACTTCCTTAAATTCGTAAAGCAACAGGAGGATAAATAATGGAAGTTCCTTTTTTGTCATTGAAAGACGTGACGGACAAATATTACGACGAGATTCACGAGGCTGTTAATCGTGTGGTTGACAGCGGTTGGTATTTGCAGGGCAATGAGAATGCAAAGTTCGAAAAGGATTTTGCCGATTTTATCGGTACAAAACATTGCATAGGCGTAGCAAACGGACTTGACGCGCTTATCTGGATTTTCAGAGCGTATATAGAGCTTGGTGTAATGAAACCGGGTGACGAGGTAATAGTGCCCGCAAACACGTATATTGCGTCAATACTTGCCATAACCGAAAATGGGCTTGTTCCCGTTTTGGTCGAGCCGAATATCGACACATATCAGATTGACGACAGCAAGATAGAGCAGGCGATTACAGATAAAACAAAGGCAATATTTATTGTTCACTTATACGGCAAGTGCGCCTATACCGATAAAATCGGCGCGCTGTGCAAGAAATACAATTTAAAGCTGATAGAAGATAATGCTCAGGCACACGGATGCTTATTTAACGGCAAGCAAAGGACGGGAAGCCTCGGGGACGCCGCAGGACACAGCTTTTACCCCGGCAAGAACTTGGGCGCACTCGGCGATTCGGGCGCGGTCACGACTGACGATAGCGAGCTTGCCGCTGCCGTGCGGTCGCTTGCAAATTACGGGTCGGCAAGGAAATATGTTTTTAAATACAAGGGCAGAAACAGCAGGCTGGATGAGATTCAAGCCGCCGTATTGGACTTAAAGTTAAAGTATTTGGACAAAGACAATGCGCGCAGAATCGAAATTGCCGACAGATATATAAAGAACATTAACAATCCTTTGGTCAAATTACCTATCAAGTCAACGAAAGGGGATAATGTTTTCCATATTTTCCCCGTAATGGTGGGCAGGCGTGACGAATTTCAAAAATATCTGGCCGATAACGGAATACAAACGATTATCCATTATCCCATTCCTCCGCACAAGCAAGAGGCATATAAGGAGTGGAACGATATGTCGTTCCCTATAACGGAACAAATTCATGCCCAAGAGTTGAGTTTGCCGATGAGCCCGACTCTGACCGACGAACAAGTCGACTACGTGATAGACTGCATAAATCGCTTTAAATAAACACAGTGAATAAAGTCAAGCTTTTTTTGAATAATTTTTTGGTATACGGTTTTAGCGGAATAATTAGCAAAGTTATTCCGATTATAATGATACCGATAATTACCAGAATAATGCCGAATACCGAATATTTTGGTGTCAGCGATATGTTGAGCACCATTTTGTCGTTTGCAAGCGCGCTGGCAATTATGGGTATGTATGACGCCATGTATCGAATGTTTTTCGAAAAAGAGGATAAGCAATATCAAAAAGAAATTTGCTCGACGGCGTTTATTTTTTCTATCGGGACGTCTTTATTTGTTTTTGCGTTGTTGATAATATTAAAAGACTACTTGGCCGAATGGTTTTTGAACGATCGAGCTCTTTCCAATTTAATTTATATCACGGCTATTGCGACGCTTGTAGGCGGCACAAATGCTATTGTGGCGGCTCCTACGAGAATGCAGAATAAACGCATAGTATACGTTGTAATGAACGCCGTATTCCCGATTATTTCGTATTCTATTTCCATACCGCTCCTTTTGAACGGATACTATTTGATTGCTCTGCCGCTTGCGTCTATGATTTCCGCCGTGCTTAATGAAATAGTATTCGGTATTCTCAATCGCAAATGGTTCAGTTTTAAGCTATTTAAAGCAAAGTATATAAAGCCGCTGTTATTAATTGCGCTGCCGCTACTGCCTAATTTTATAATATATTGGATTTTCGAATCTTGCGATAAATTGATGATAACAAATATGGTCGGGATCGGTGCCGAAGGAGTATACTCCGTAGGTGCAAAATTCGGGCATGTCAGTCAATTGATTTATTTGGCATTTACGGGCGGATGGCAGTACTTTGCATTTGCCACGATGAAAGAAGAAAAACAGGTTGAAAACAATTCACGGGTATTCGAGTATTTGGGCGTAATAACTTTTTGCTGCTCGATGTTCATGTTCGCATTAAGCGAGCCCATTTTTAAGCTGTTGTTCGAGGCGGAGTATCACTCGGCATTTGTCGTTGCGCCGTATTTGTTTTTAGCGCCGTTGCTTTTAATGCTGTTCCAGGTTCTCGATAATCAGTTTTTAGTCGTCAAAAAAACATGGCCTAATTTCTTTATATTGGCATTCGGCGCCGGATTTAATATATTGTTAAATTGGCTGTTTATACCCATTATGGGCATAGAGGGCGCGGCTATTGCCACGTTAAGCGGATACTTATTGGCATTGATTCTCTGCGTCATTGTATTGTATTTTATGAAGCTTGTAACGATCAGATTGAAGTTTTACTTATCCGTAGGGCTGATTATTGCGTACATTTTGATTTGGCGTTTGCTGACTATGGATATAATATGGCTGAACGTTTTAATGGCTGTCGGAATGAACGCTGTAATAATATTCATGTATCTAAGTGATTTAAAGATTTTGTTTAGGGCATTTAAGCGTAAAGACAGTGCCGTCAATGGCAATGAAAATACCGATAGTGCGATACCGGCAGTGGAAGAACAGTCTGACGCTAATCAGGCGGGCACCGAAAACGTTTTAGAAAACCAAGTAAATACGGGCAAAGAAAATGAATCATAATTATACTGCAAAGTACAAAAATATAGTGTTGCGACCGCTAATGCATGACGATATCGAGCACTTGCGCGTATGGCGTAACGATAGGCATGCAACAAGGTTTTTGCGGCAAATCGGGCATATTACGCCGGAAATGCAAGAAAAGTGGTTCGAAACATATTTAGGCAATAACAAAGAGATTACCTTTGCTATTGTCGAGACAGAACGTATAGGCGGTATCGTGGGAAGCATATCTATTTATGATATCGAAGGCGATACTGCCGAATTCGGTAAATTGCAAATAGGCGAGCAGAGAGCGCATGGCATGAAAATAGGAAGCATAGCGACCGCCATGGCGCTGGCCGTTGCTTTTGACAAAATAGGCATAACGCGAATTGTCGGTTGCGTTCATCGGGAAAACATTGCCGCACATAAAAGCTATATGCGAATCGGCTTTAAAATTACAGGGGAGCAACCGGCTGCTGTCGGCGGCATGGAAGACTTGATTGAAATAGATAAGGAAACGCTTTTGCGCGTCAACGATTATGCAAAAGACTTTATTTTAGAAGATTAGATTTGCCGTAAATATAAATGGTTTATTAATACTAATATCAATGAGTGAGTTCGGTATAACGTCGGCTCACTCATTGCATTTACGGCCGACTTGCCGGATTGAAAAATCGTGCATAATTTGTCGCCGTATCGAGAGTAAATTTTTGAAATATACTTGACATACCGACATATACATAGTATAATGAAAACACAAATATAAAAAGGAGTTGGAATCATGGCAAAAAGCGATTACTTTGGTCTTCCCTACCTCATCAGCGTAATTTTGGCTATAATCCCCTTTACTGCGTGGATTTGCGGTTTCATTACGCGTTTGTCGGAAGGAAAAATTATTGCGGCTATCATTCGTTTGATTGGTCTGGGCTTCATTCTTTGGGTTATCGACCTCATTCTTATGATTGTCAGCAAGCACATCCTTCGTTTGCTTAACATCTAAGTCAACCTACAAAAAAGCCCGCCTTTAGGGTGTGTTCCATAGGGAGTTTACAAAAAACTAAATTTTAATCGGAATACACCTTACAAGGGCGAGTCAACAAA
>CAMWXP010000036.1 GCA_947178255.1 uncultured Clostridia bacterium
AGCCAGCACCGCTTTTTTAGTTCTCCGGTTTTTCGTGTCATGTTGCACCCTCCTAATTCAAGTGCATTATAGCACGGACTGACCGACATAACATATAATCGCTAAATGTTTACATCATGTAACATAATTCGTCATAAAGCGGCAGATTATAGCTGCAAGCATAGATTATAAGCGCTAACCATTTTCCGCACGCTTATGCGTCAATACACCTTATTTCCACCACCCGACAGCGCGGCGCGTAGTTCCTCTCGGTTGGTGCGCACCACGGCCAAAGTCGAGCACAAAAAGTTTTCCGTTTCCTTAAACAAATTGTCGAGGTGTGCCTTGGTACGCAAAATCAAGTTGTCGCACTGCGCGTAGGCGTTTTCGATAATTTGCTTGGCGGCGATTTGGGCAGAACGCACTATCTCCGATTCAGACACAAGCTTATTGGCCTGCTCTTCCGCAGCACGGATTGTGTTTTTTGCCACGACGTCGGCGTTGGACAAAATTTCCTTGCGCCTATCTTTGATGTACGACGCGTCCTTGATATAGTCGGGCAAAATGCGCGAAAGATTTTCGCACAAATCCGCACACAAATCCCAGTCCGGCTTTTTGGAAAAAAATCCGTGTCCGCTGCCCAGCTCGCTTTTGAGCTGCTCCAAAATTTCCAATGCGTCTTGTTGCTCTTGCATAACTCTCCTTTTACGCCTATTGCTTTTTGCCGTAAACTTGCGTTATTTGCTTTAACGTACTCGGCACAACGTATCCGTTAATATCCCCGCCGAGTGCGGCTACCGCCCTAACGACGGTTGATGAAACATGTCCGTATGCGGAATCTGTTATAAGAATAATCGATTCCACACCGCACAACGATTTGTAAACGGCTGTTAAATCGCGCTCGTATTCCAAATCGTTACCGTTGCGCACGCCGCGAACAAGCACGCAATCGCCTTTTTTAGCTACGTAGCCCGAAAGCAGTCCGCAAAAGCTTTCCACCGTAACAGTCGACATATCCGCAACAGCAACTTTTGCAATTTCCGTACGCACGGAAAGCGGTGCGGTATTCTTGCCTGTATCGTCAGCCACGGCTATTATAACGCCGTCAAACAGCTTTGCGGCGCGCTCTACTATATTCATATGTCCTAATGTGAACGGATCAAACGTTCCCGCAAATATCGCTTTCACTTTCACCTCGCACTATATCGAAAGCCGACACGCCGAATACTCGGCTGTCTATTATGTTGTTTTTCGGCACTGTTGTCAGTGGTCGGTCGGAGGCGTGCTCCAAAACGGCAACACCGCTTTCCGTTAACATTCCGTACTTGACAAGCAGCTTGTACACTTCCTCGGCATAATCTGTTTTGTACGGTGGATCGCAAAACACCAAGTCGAACTTTTCCGCTTTTAGCATGCGCATTGCCCGCCGAAAATCAAACTGCAATACCTGCGCGGACACCTTAAGTTTGTCCAAATTGGCATGCACGTTTTTGCAGTCGACATCCACAAATATGCAAGACTCCGCTCCACGCGACAATGCCTCTATGCCGAGCGCACCACTGCCGCAAAAAATATCCAGACACTTTTTACCGCGCAAAAGTCCTTTGGAATCCAGCATGGAAAACAAACTGCCCTTAACCATGTCGGTAGTAGGTCGCACCTCGCCACGCGGCGAAATAAGCTTTGCACCCTTGTGTTGTCCGGATATAACTCGCATACCCTAAAAGTATATCACACTTTTGTCGGCAATGCAACAATCAAGCGGCATCTTCCATAACCTATGCGACACTGTTAAGCGATAAAACACAAAACAGTCATTTAATTAATGACTGTTTTTGACGGAATATATACGATTAAATACATTTAAAGAACAATCGCAGCATTTTTATATTTATATGTAAATCCGTTCCGCGCGACCGTTAAATCCCGTAAGCACCTCGTACACAATAGTTCCGTAGCATTTAGCCAAGTATTCGGTATCTGCCTTTTCCGCTATCAAGTACGCAAACTCGCCCAGTCTGCACCCGACGCCTGTTACGTCTACCATGCACATATCCATACACGGCATACCGATTACAGGACATTTCACGCCACGCACGGTAAAGTACAACCGCTTATCCGTTCGTCGCAAGCCGTCGGCATAACCGCACCGCACAGTTGCTATCAGCGCGTCGCGCTCTAACGTGTAATCGCCGTAGCCTATATGTTGCCCGCGGGACACACGCGAAAGCCCGACAATTCTTGCCCTCACGCGCATACAGATATCGTAATCGGTGTGATAACCGTACATTGCTATGCCACACCGCGTCATATCGTATAAATCGAATCCGTTAAGGTCGAGCGCCGTCGAACAGTACAAATGCCGTTTTGTACGCAGTATAGGGTCGGTTGTAAGCCTTTCGAATTCCGCAGCTTGTTCGGGCGCAGCTGACATTGCGTACAAATGCGAATACACCGACCACGGCTCGATATTGTTTTGCTTGCAGTATGCAACTATGTCGTCCAACTTTTGCTCGTTTGCTCCAAGCCTGTTCATGCCCGTGTTTACAGCCACGGAAAACCGTCTGTATCCGCTTTTTACGACTGCGTCCAGTTGCATAGCGTCGCACACCGTCGGAACGATTTGCGGCGAATATACGCGCGTATACGGATATATGTCCCCGCCTAACGTGAGTATCGGCTTTTTTACAGACACAGCAAGTTCAAAAGCCTCGTCGGCGGTTGCTACCATATAGCAATCGCAAAGAGGCTCTATGTAGCGCGCAACGGCAATGCCGTGTCCGTACGCATCCGACTTTACAACCGCGCAAAATTCATTATGTGTGGTGGCGCGAATTCTCCTTATGTTTTGTCGCATCCGCGACAAATCGACAACAGTTTGCATAGCATAAATTATCTATGCGCCGCACTCGAACATAGTTACTAAAATGTTTCTTCCGGTATATTCTTGCCTTTCATTTTTATCAATGAAGATGCAATCCGTGCCTTGGCGTACTTGTACCGGACGGCATTATCATCAAGCTGCGCACTATCGTCTTGCGCCTGCGCCAAATCGTAACAGTCGGAAGCGACAACAGTCATTCCGTCGGTCGTTATACTGAAAATGCCGTCGGTAGAATAAAGGCTGATTTTTTCTTCGCCCACTGTCACTTCTATAACGCCCTCTTTAAGGACGGCAACGCGAGGCAACGCTCCGCGCAAAAACCCCGCTCTTCCGTCGGGAGTATTGACAGATACGTAATCTACATTGCCCGAAAACACGTCGCGTGCGGGCGTTGCAATGCGCAAAGCAAATGTACTCAACCGAACGCCTTCTCCTTTACCTCGTCCAAATCGCCCACCATGTAAAACGCCGATTCGGGATACATATCGGCTTCACCCTTCAGTATAGACGAAAAACATTCTATGTTTGTCTTTAAGTCGACGTACCGCCCTTCCATTCCGGTAAAGTTTTTGGCTACAAACATAGGCTGCGAGAAAAACCGTTGTAGCTTGCGCGCACGATACACCACCGTTTTATCTTCCTCACTCAGCTCATCCATACCCAAAATAGAAATAATATCGTTTAAATCGGCATAGCGTTGCAATGTCGCTTGCACACCACGCGCCGTTTCGTAATGCTTTGCGCCAACGATAGATTTTTCCAAAATGCGGCTTGTCGACTGCAACGGATCGACTGCGGGGTAAATGCCCTGCTCAACTATTTTACGACTAAGCACCGTCGTAGCGTCCAAATGCGTAAATATAGCCGCGGGTGCAGGATCTGTAAGATCGTCCGCAGGAACATATACTGCCTGAATAGATGTTATAGAACCGTTTTTTGTCGTAGCAATGCGTTCTTCCAACGCGCCGAGCTCGGTCGCAAGCGTGGGCTGATATCCGACTGCCGACGGCAACCTGCCAAGCAGTGCCGATACCTCCGAACCCGCCTGGACGTATCGATAAATATTATCTATAAATAGCAACACATTTTTGTTCATTTCGTCGCGGAAATATTCGGCAACGGTAAGTCCTGTAAGAGCCGTCCTCATACGCGATCCCGGCGGCTCGTTCATTTGACCGAACACCAGCGCGGTCTTATCCAGCACTCCGCTATCCGTCATATCGCAAATCATCTCGTAGCCCTCACGACTACGCTCACCTACTCCCGTAAATATGGAATAGCCGCCATGCTCGGCAGCGACGTTGCGGATAAGCTCCATAATAAGCACGGTCTTGCCTACGCCAGCTCCACCGAAAAGTCCTATCTTTCCGCCTCGAAGATACGGCGCAACAAGATCGATTACCTTTATGCCTGTTTCAATGATTTCGTTGCCGTTTTTTTGTTCGTAAAACTCGGGAGCTTTGCGGTGAATGGGTCGATGCGTTTCGGAAGCAATATCGCCCTTGCCGTCAATAGGCTCGCCCAAAACATTCATAACGCGGCCCAGCACCTTTTCACCTACAGGCACAGATATTTGGTGTCCGGTGCCGTATGCCTTCATTCCACGCGCCAATCCTTCGGTCGGTTCGAGCGCAATACAACGCGCGGTGGAAGGCGGAATGTGGCTCATAACCTCGAGCGTAACAAAGCCCTCCGCAGTCACGCCGGAAATCGCACCGCTTGCAATCAAGTCGTGGGTGTCTACGATAACTTTTTCATATATCTTAGGCAGCTTTGTTTCAAACTTAACGTCTACCACAGGGCCCAAAACAACCGTAACGCTGCCTATATTAAAATCTCTTTTCACCGCTACCTCCTTTGCTCGACAATGCCGCAGTCGCGCCTACTATTTCCACTATTTGTCCTGTTATCGCCGCTTGTCGCTCGCGGTTGTACTCACCCGAAAGCTGTAATATAAGCGCGTCGGCACTATCGGTTGCGGCAGTCATAGCTTTGTGTCTTGCGCTTTGCTCCGCTGCAAAATTTGCAGTGAGTGCGCCGTAAATCCTACCGGACAAATAAAGCGGCAACAGCGCTGCTAACACTTGCTTTGGCGACGGCTCAAACAATGTTTCCGCCACATTGCCGTCGCTTGTAATATCGCCAATAGGCAAAATCCGTTCCACCTTTGGACAAACAACGCCTTTATTTGCAATCGAGTATGCGACAGAAATGCTTTTTACTCCGTTGCCGTACTGTTGTATCAAATAATCGGATATCTCTTTCGCACCGCTATTACCGGCAGAGCCGTACTGTCCAAAACGCAAATCGACATTTTTTGCGTCCTTAAAGTAATTTGTTGCCGTTTGACCGATAGGCATAATAAGCGTATTATCGCCTATCGCATTTTGCGCTACCGCAAAGATGCCGTTGTCAAACTCGCCGCACAAGCCCCTGTCAGAAGACAGAACCAAAAGCGCATCCTTTCCGTCCGCAGGCGGCACAAAACCGCAGTCGCGTGAATTGATATTGCGCATAATATCGGTAATCAAAGCAAAATACGCGGTGCTTCGGCTGTTGATTTCCTCGGCTTTGCGCATTTTAGCCACCGACACGGTTTGCATAGCGCGAGTTATTTGCCGCGTTTGCTTGACCGTGGACAATCTTTTTTTGACGTCGGACAAATTACTCATTGCTTCCGTCCTTCAAAAAATACAATGAAAATTCGTTTACTGCGTCGTCTATTCTAATCCCGTCGTCCATTGTTATTTGGCCGCCCGCGGCGAGTTTTGCGGATATATCCGAATAGTTTATGTCGAAATATTTCAAGAATTTATCTTTAAATTCCGTCATGCGCTCTACGGGAATATTCTTTATAAGCTCTTTAGTTGTCAAATACAGCAGGATTATCTGGTGTTCCTCGCGTAATGGCATATGCACGTCCTGCTTGATTATTTCCGTCATGCGCTTGCCTTTTTCCAGCATACGCGCCGTCGTATCGTCTAGGTCGGCACCGAATTGTGCAAATACAGCCAGCTCACGGTACTGCGATAAATCGAGTCTCAGTTTTCCCGACACCTTGCGCATGGCGGGGCTTTGCGCGCTACCACCCACGCGCGAAACGGATAAGCCGACGTTGATCGCAGGCCGAATACCGGCGTTGAACAAATCGCTTTCCAAAAAGATTTGTCCGTCGGTAATCGATATTATGTTAGTGGGAATGTATGCGGAAATATCGCCCGCAAGTGTTTCCACTATAGGAAGTGCGGTAATAGATCCTCCGCCCAATTCTGGGCTGAGTCTTGCCGCACGCTCCAGCAACCGCGAATGCAAATAGAAAATATCCCCTGGGTACGCTTCACGACCGGGCGGACGCTTTAACAGCAAGCTCATTGCGCGGTAAGCAACTGCATGCTTAGACAGATCGTCGTAAACGATTAATACGTCCTTGCCTGCATACATAAACTCTTCGGCGATGGCGCAACCGGCGTACGGTGCGATATACTGCAACGGCGCACTGTCTCTTGCCGTCGCGCTGACTATTACTGTGTAATCCATAGCACCGTGTTCGGTTAGCGTGCTTACGATATCGGACACAGTGGATGACTTTTGCCCGATTGCTACGTACACGCAAATAACACCCTTACCCTTTTGATTGAGTATGGTGTCAACGGCTATGGACGTTTTGCCTGTTTGTCTGTCACCAATAATAAGCTCACGCTGACCGCAACCGATAGGAATCATGGAATCTACCGCCAATATGCCGGTCATCATTGGCTTATTTACTTTATCTCTGTCTTTTATTGCCGGCGCCGCAGCTTCAATCGGGCGGTATTTATCGGGAACGAATTCACCCAACCCGTCTATCGGCTTACCGAGCGGATTTACAACACGCCCCAAAAGCTGATTACCGACTGGAACGGAAACAATCATACCCGTGGTTTTGACAACCATACGTGCCGAAACCTTATCGTCGTCGTCAAGCACGATTGCGCCAACACTACCTTCCGACAAGCTTAGCACAATCGCTTGCGTGCCGTTTTCTATTTCCAGCATTTCGCCGTACTCGGCATTGGCAAGCCCGCTGCACATAATAACGCCGTCGCCGCAAAACTCCACGCTGCCGGCCTGCCGCACGTCAAACGATTTTTTGTAATGCGCAACCTTACGCGCAAGTTCGCTGTCTGTGCGCGTTTTTATACTTTCGGAAGCACCGTCTAGCGCAATATCTTCCTCATTATCGGTAGTAATGCTATGCCTATGACTGTTCTTTTTGCGCCGTTTGGGCGTAGCAGCTTCCACATAGCTATCGCTGTGGCGGAAAACTGAGCCGATATTATCTATTTGCGAGCGCAGCGTGCCGTCGTAATACTTATCGCCGTCGACAACAAGTATACCGCCGATAAGCTCCTTGTCTATCGTATATACGAATTCGACGGACTCGTTAGGATGCTTTGCGCAAAATACATGCTCTATTTTCCGCTTTTGCTCGTCCTTTAACTCTGTCGCCGACGATACTTGAATGACGATACCCATCAATCATTCTCCCAATCGGACAAAACCTGCTCGATAAGCGCGTCGTTGTCGCTTTCGGTAATTTCACGCTCCAACAGCTTTTGAGCGACCTGCACGGCAACGTTGTTTACGCTGTTGCGGTACTCACCCTTTAGCTGCTCCATTTGCGTAGCGGATTCCTTTTTTGCAGCGGCAACAATGCTTTTGGCTTGCTCCTGCGCGTCGGCAATCAAGGCGTCAGCCTTTTGCTGCGCCGCCTCGGCTGCGTTTGCCGCAATGCGTGCGTTTTCCAATTTAAGCTCTTCAGTCTTCCTTTGGTATTCCGCTTCACGAGCAGCATTCTCGGCTTTCAGCTTTTCGTTTTCGGCGTAAACGTCGTCAAGGCTTTCACGCTTTTTTTTGAGCATATTTTTTACGGGCTTGTACAGCAATCCTATCAATGCGGCAAGCAATATCAAAAAATTAACAACATAAAAAAGCATGGACTTCCAGTCGAGCCCGAATACTTCTAGTATGTTATCACAAAGAAACTGCGTCATATCTATCTCACATTACTATAAGCATTATAGCAATCAAAAGACCGTAAATCGCGGTTGTTTCGCAAAACGCCAAGCCTATAAACAGCGACGAACGAATTTGTTTGGTCGCTTCGGGCTGACGCGCCATGCTCTCCACCGCCTTACTGGTGGATATACCCATGCCGATAGCGGCGCCTACGCACGCAATAGAGGCAAGTCCGGCGCCTAACGCGGCCATGCCTTCAACACCCAAAAACGCCATAACGGCTGACAAAAACACTTGCATAATTACCTCCGAAAAGCTATTCGATAGCCTCGTTAATAAAGTTCATAGACAGGAACATAAATATATACGCTTGCATAAGCGCGTGGAACAGTGTGAACAGCGGTTCAAGCACCACTGGCAAAATATTACGCAGCGCCGTTTGGTACACGATATCCATTATAAGATATCCCGAAAACACGCTGCCGAACAACCTGAGTGCCATAGAAAACGGCACAACCAAATCGGTGACGAGAGGAATAACTGTTGCGTAATGCGTAAGCCGCCTCGCCCGCTTTTTTATAAACCCGATAATGAGTATAGCAAAGAAAGTGACAAAGCCCAAAATAATATTGCAATTCAAATCGGACAAAGGCGAACGCAATCCAAACAGCTCGATAAGTATTCCAAACATAATAAACGCCGAACATCCAAAGTACATCGCGCCCACTGCGCCGGCATAGTTTTCCGTCATATCCCTGGAATTGCTGTCGAACAGTCCCACCGACCATTCCACAAGCATGCGGAATCCCGAGGTATGTTTTAAGTCCTTATTCCAGCGCGGAATAAAAAACACGCGCACGACAACGGCAAACAATATTAAAGCAACCGTAACAACCATCGTAGAAAACATTGTTACGGTAATATCAAAATTGCCTATGCTATATAACACTTTGGGTGCGATTTTGGGAGCTTCTAATTCCATCGTGCCTAATATATCACTTTGATATGGTAATTGCAACCGTTTTGTGAAAATGTTGTGTAAATTGTGTTGCAGTTATTTCACAATATTCAGTAATTCAAATAGCAATCAAATGCGTTTACGATATGATTTACGGTATTGTCGCTTAGATAAACTTCCACCACGTCGAAGCGCACAGGGACGCCGAACAGTCTAAACTGCTTGATATACTGCGAAGTGACCTGCGATATCTTTTTTATTTTTTGGTGTCCTACCGCCTCGGCGGGAGTGCCGTATTCCAACGACAAGCGCGACTTGACTTCTACCGCCACAAGCGTTTTCTCGTCGGTGACAAATATATCCACCTCACCTACCGAAGTTGTGTAGTTTCTATCCAGTACGCGGTAGCCGTGCGTTTCCAAATACTTTACTGCAATATCCTCGCCCTTCGATCCACGCTTGTTTACTCGCTTTTTTCTGTTAGTTCCGAACATTGTCACTCTCCCGAAATTATGGGTAAATCGTCGTAGTCGTCCACTTCGACAAAGTTCTTGATAAACGTACGGCGGTGCTCGGGACAATATCCGTGCGCTTTTAGCGCGGCTATGTGTTCCGCCGTTCCGTAGCCTTTGTTACTCGCAAAACCGTACATCGGATACTTTTTGTCAAGCTCACGCATATACCTGTCACGCGTAACTTTGGCTATAATGGAAGCAGCCGCCACACAATAGCTTTTGGTGTCCGCCTTGACCACAGAGTCGTACTTTACGTCGGTTGCAAGCTTATTTACAGCGTCTATAACGGCAAGCTCGGGCTTTACTTTAAGCCCCGATATTGCTTGCACCATGCCCTGTTTGGTCGCTTGCAGTATGTTTATACTGTCTATAACGCGACGATCCACCATAACAACGCAGTAATCGGCAACCGCAGTTATTTGTTCGTACAGCATTTCGCGCTTTTTTTCGCTAAGCTTTTTGCTGTCGTCTATGCCGATAATAATATCGTCGTAAGGCATACTGCACGCGCACACGCAAACAGGCCCTGCCAATGGGCCGCGCCCAGCCTCGTCCACGCCGCACAGCGTATTAACGTTGTACGACTTGTCGAATTCAACAAGCTTCATAACCTTGTCTAAGACTATTTGTTGCCGCGTGCCGCTCATTTTGCATACTCCAATGCAATCTTGCCCAAACGCCCTTTGCGGTAATCGTCTATGATTGCAGCGGCGGCACGATCTATATCGGGCTCACCTCCGCGAATACGAAAGCCGCGTGCCGTTGCGATTTTTTCCAGTCCGTCGGCAATATCGATTTCTTTGCCGTAGCGCCCAATCAAAATGCCTGTATCTATACGGTTAAGCCTATCTATAAGTGCAACGGCAAGCTCTGTTGCGTCCAGCACCTCGTCCTTAATACTGCCGATAATAGCTAGGTTTTCACCCACTCGTCTATCGGTGATTTTCGGATAAAGGGTCCCAGGTGTGTCAAGTACATCCAGCGTTGAATCAACCCGAGCCCATACGGCGGTGCGCGTTACGCCCGCACGGTCGCCGGTAGTAAGCCGCGCCTTGCCACAAAGACTATTTATGATAGTCGACTTTCCTGTATTGGGCACGCCGATAACTACCGCCTTGATATGCTCGTTTAGTCCGCGGTTGCGCTGTCGTTCCAACACGTGCGTACACGCGCGCTTGATAGCTGGAAGCAGCTTCTTTTTGCACGAGGCGCTATTTCCCTCCAAGGCGATAGCAGTACGGTTTTTATCTGATAATTTGGCTATCCAACCGTTTACGCATTCTGTGGTAACCGTGTCACATTTATTCAAAACGTACACTATTGGAATATTTATCATTCCGTCGAACGCAGGATTGAAGCATGACAAAACGGCGCGACTGTCCAAAACATACACCGCGCAGCCCGCCGTTTTTAAGTTTGCTTCTATTTCCCTTGTGGACTTTGCCATATGTCCGGGGAACCAATTTATATCCATTACTACCTCGTGCCGTCGTCGGAAAGTAAATCCGGCCTTAGCTTTGCCGTCAATTCTTGACTTTGTTGCTTTCTGAATTTGTCTATTTCTTTATGGTTGCCGTTTAACAATACTTCGGGTACCGATAAGCCCATAAATACGGGCGGACGCGTATACTGCGGATATTCGAGCATACCGTCCGAAAAGGTTTCGTCCTCGTGCGACAATGCGCTACCGAGTACGCCGTCCACAAACCGCGCCGCGCTGTCTATAACGACCATTGCCGCAAGCTCCCCGCCCGACAAAACGTAATCGCCTATGGAGATTTCGCGGTCTATGCACAAATCGAGTACGCGCTGGTCAATGCCCTCATAATGCCCGCACAGCAAAAGAATATTATCGTTTTGAGCAAGACTGCGACACAAGCCGTCGCTCAGCCGTTCGCCCTTTGGCGACATATATATGCGCAAATACTCGTGATTTGGGTCTACGGCGTTGATGCAGTCGTATACAGGCTGTGCAGTCATAACCATACCCGCGCCACCGCCGTACGGCGTATCGTCGCATTTTTGGTGCTTATCCTTGGAATAAGCGCGAATATCCACCGCCTCAAAGTCGAGCTTACCGCTTTTTATCGCCCTACCGATTATGCTCTCGTTAAGACAATCGAACATTTGCGGAAACAGCGTGAGTACCCTAATCTTCATCGTACACCGCCACTTCCTTCAACTTATCACCGTCGACTGTAAGTACGCGCTTGCTGTCGTCGTACTCGGCGGCAAGAGCCTTGATAAACGCAAAAGTCATTTCGCCGCGCTCGGTCGTAACGGTAAATACGTCCGCCGCGCCAAACGACTGCACGGACTTGACAGTGCCTATGCTTTGACTGCCGTCTGCGGTTTTCGCAACCAGCGTAGCTCCAACAACGTCGTCGATAAAAAACTCGCCGTCGTCCAGTGCCACGGCCGCCGCGCGGTCGATTTGCACGTATTTATTGCGAAACGTTTCGGCGGCGTTTCTGTCGTCCACGCCCGCAAGCTTTAAATACACGTCGTCGCCGCTTACGCGAACGGTCGAAAGCTTATACGCAACATTATCGATATACACCGCTTTAAGCACGTAAAAGCGCGACGGGTCGTTGGTCATAGGTCTGACCTTGACTTCGCCGCGCACGCCTTGCGGTTTTGTAATTTGTCCTACGGTAATCAAGTTACTCGTCTATTTCAACGGAGCAGCTTCTGCCCTGTTTAGCCGACGCCGCTTTAACCACCGAACGAATGGATTTGATAATACGGCCCTGCTTGCCGATAATCTTGCCGATATCGTCCTTGGCTACTTTGACGGTAATTACGTCGCCGTCTTCCTTTACCGACACTTCGTCCTTGTTGTCGACAAGCACGGTAACAATGTAGTTTACAAGCTCGGTCATCGGGAATTATTCCGCCTTTTTCTTCTTTTCGACCTTGGTCTTTTGCGTGGACTTTTTGGTCTCCATAGCGCCCGACTTGACAAGCAACGCACGCACGGTATCGGTGGGTTGCGCGCCATTCTTAATCCACTGCTTCGCCTTTTCAACGTCTACTTTAAGACCGTCGTCAAGGTGCGGATCGTATGTGCCGAGAATGTCGATAAAGCGACCGTCACGCGGCGAACGCGAATCGGCAACGATTATGCGGTAGAACGGGGATTTGTGATCGCCCATACGGGTAAGTCTGATTTTAACCATGATATATTTTCTCCTTAAATTGGTTTTTATCTGAATCTGCGCTTTTGACGTATTATCTTTTGCGGCTGCATAGGCATTTTTCCGCTTTGCGCCGCCTTCATCATTTCGCGCGTTTGGTCGTACTGTTTTAGCAATGCGTTCACCTCTTGTACGGTTGTTCCACTGCCCGCCGCAATGCGTTTACGGCGCGACGCCTTGATGACCTCGGGATGATTGCGCTCGTACGGCGTCATGGAAAGTATGATTGCCTTGTACTTGTTTATACGCTCGTCTATCTGCTTGGAATCGACGTTGGCTCTACTCATTCCGGGTATCATTGCCACTACGTCGTTGATATCACCCATTTTGGCAAGCGACTTGAACTGCGTTAAAAAGTCCTCTAACGTGAACTTATTTTCGCGCATGCGCTTTTCCATTTTTTTCAGCTCTTCTTCCGAAACAGCCTCTTGCGCTTTTTCTATAAGCGACAACACGTCGCCCATGCCGAGTATGCGGGACGCCATTCTATCGGGATAGAAGGGCTCGATATCTCCCGATTTCTCACCAGTGCCGCAAAACTTGATGGGCTTGCCAGTGACCGAACGAATAGAGAGCGCCGCACCGCCGCGGGTGTCGCCGTCAAGCTTTGTAAGGATAACGCCCGTAATGTCGAGCTGTTCGTTAAACGTTTTTGCTACGTTTACCGCGTCCTGACCTGTCATCGAGTCGACGGTTAGCAGTATTTCCGTCGGGTTGGTCTTTTGCTTGATTTCTTTAAGCTCGTTCATAAGCTCTTCGTTAATGTGCAAACGACCGGCCGTGTCTATTATAACGGTATCGTAACCGAGCTTTATCGCTTCCTCAACCGCGTGCGCGGCGATTTTTACGGGATTGCCCGTACCCTGCTCGAATACGGAAATATTAACCTTTTTGCCTACAACTTGAAGCTGATTGATAGCCGCCGGACGGTAAACGTCGCACGCCGCAAACATAGGCTTTTTGCCCTGCTTGGTAAGGTATGCGCCGAGCTTGCCGCAAAACGTGGTTTTACCCGCGCCTTGAAGTCCGCACATCATGATAACGGTGGGCGGCTTGGACGAAACTTCCAGCTTGGAGTTTGTAGAACCCATAAGCGCCACAAGCTCCTCGTTGACTATTTTTACAACCTGCTGCCCGGGGGTAAGCGATTTTAACACCTGCTCGCCCACTGCTTTTTCGGACACACGCGCGACAAAATCCTTAACTACGGCATAGTTGACGTCGGCTTCCAACAGCGCAATGCGAATCTCCCGCATGGCTTGCTTTATTTCGCCTTCGGTCAGCTTTCCGCGCGACGTTATTTTGGAAAAAACGTTGCCTAATTTGTCCGCTAACGATGAGAATAAACCCATAATTCACTGCCTTTTACCGCAACGCGGTAACGATTTGACGCAACTCCCGCTTGGCACGGTCTACGTCTGTGTCGATAGCGTTTAACGCGCTATCTATTTGCCGTTGGAGCTTGTCCGAATTTTCCACTACTTTAAGTTTGGCTTCGTACTCCAAAAGCTGTTTTTCCGCTTGCTTTATACTGCACAGCGCCGCCTGCCGAGTAATGCCGAAGTTTTCCGCAATCTCCGCAAGCGACAAGTCGTCGTCGTAATAATTACGGATGATTTCCAGCCTATGCGGTGTGAGAAGCGCGCCGTACGCGTCGCACAACCTTGTAACGTTTAAATCCTTACTCATAACAAACGGTGTAAAGCAAATTTACTTTACACCGTGATTATACTACAAAGATTTGAATATTGCAAGCGTTTTAAGCATAAAAAAAATCTTTTGACTGCAAAAAACAGTCAAAAGATTTCCTATTCACCTTTCATTGTGCAATCTGTCAAATCATCGTCGTAACCGTCGGCACGTAATGATGCCTTAAGACGCTCATCGATTTTAAATGCTTTTCTCCACAATACGCCAAGCAAAGATAATACCAAAGTCGGCGCAAATAAGCCGCCGAAATATCCTATCGCTACATACGTGGCAATGTTATACATTTCGTTTATTTCCAATACTGCGGCAAGAATAAGACAAACTACTATTGCAGGAATTACAAATGAACAAAAAATTCTTCTGAAAAACGATACAATATTACATAGCACTTCGGTCAATTTAAAAAGAAAATTACCCGAAAACGGACTTTTTCTACGAAATTCCAACCAATCAACGTACTTATGCTTTAGTGAAACCTTTCCGCTGCTACTCGCTTCGACATAAGGGTCATCCTCTGTTTCAGTGCCATAATACACCCACCCGAACGCTTTCTTTTGCAACCTTAACAACCATTTATCACCGAAAATTCCCCTCATTTGAACAGACTCTATCCTATGTAATGCCACAACAATGCCTCCTTATTCGCCGCCGATAAATTTGATGCAACAGCACCGTCGACGTAGAATTGTGTCGATAATTGTATATTATTGTCGACCTGGATATAGTATAGGTGAGATTTCTTCATATGTCAAGCGTTTTGATGAGATTTCTTCACTTTTTGTGTGTTTTAGTGAGTTTTCTCATATAATACAAATATGATTATAGGACAAAGAATAAAAGAAATGAGAACAGAGCGCAACGTCAGTCAGAAGAAACTTGCCGATGCTGTAGGAGTTGACAAGCGTGCAATCATATTTTGGGAACAAGAAGTAAACGAACCAAAGGCAACGTATATACGCAACCTTGCGGTATTTTTCGGTTGTTCCGCAGACTATCTATTAGGACTTACAGACGAATAACAAAAAGACCGAGTAAATTGACTTACTCGGTCTTTTTTAGATACAGTAATTATATGGTGCAAATACTTAATTAATTATTCGTCACCCATTATGCCGGCAACAAAGTCCTCGGCGTCAAAGTCTTCGAGGTCGTCTATACCCTCGCCTACGCCCACGTATACGACGGGCACGTTAAGTTCGCCCGCAATGGCAAGCACCACGCCGCCCTTTGCCGTGCCGTCCAACTTGGTAAGCACTATACCGTCGATATCAATCGCCTCGTTAAACAAATCGACTTGCGATATTGCGTTTTGTCCCGTTGTTGCGTCAAGAACGATATAATTGTACACCGTTGCATCGGGCAATTCCCTATCCACAACACGGGAAATCTTTTTAAGCTCCTCCATGAGGTTCTTTTTGTTATGGAGTCTGCCCGCGGTATCGACAAGCAGCACGTCGCCTTTTTTACTCCTAACGCTTTGCGCCGCGTCATACACAACCGCAGCAGGATCGGCGCCTTCGGCATGCTTTATTATGCGCACGCCCGCACGCTCTGCCCATACGGTAAGCTGGTCGGCAGCCGCCGCACGGAATGTATCCGCCGCCGCGATCGTGACCGATTTGCCCATTTTTTTGAACTTTTTGGCTAGCTTGCCTATCGCCGTGGTTTTGCCCACGCCGTTCACGCCGGACAGCATAATTACAAGCGGATAATCGTATTCTGGCTTTTCGTTTTCTTCCAAAAGCTCGACAAGGATATTCTTTAACAAATCCCTTACGGTTGCGGTGTCGCGCACGTGGTTTTTGTCGATTTCGTCCTTCAACCTATCCATTATCTGGTCGGTCGTTTCGGCGCCGATATCGGAAGTCAACAACGTTTCTTCCAATTCGTCGTAAAACTCGTCGGTAAGAACGCCGCCCGTAAACAGCTTGTTCAGCTTGTACGCAATCGCTTCCTTTGTGCGTTTAAGTCCGTCTTTGATTTTGGAAAACAGTCCCATAACTCACCCTTAACGGTTATTCATTTTTTGCTTTCGGCACAGATACCGCATTTTTAAGCGCGTCGCCCAATCGTACCGAAACGATTGTGGACACACCTTCTTCTTCCATAGTTACGCCGTACAAAC
>CAMWXP010000037.1 GCA_947178255.1 uncultured Clostridia bacterium
GTGTAGTGTCCAAAATCATATGTATAAAGTTACCTAAATGCTTGGGTAAATTCATACGGATGTTCAAGCGCAATAAGTAAAATGGTAAATATAAAAGCCCGACACATTTTTGTGTCGGGCTTTTTGCTTACTATATAATAATCATTAGCAGGGGATTAAAATTAACCCTCTTGCTTTTTGGCGGTGCGCAAGCAGCGCGTGCAAACGTAGCCGTACTGTTCTTCGCCGTCAATCACCACCGTGCCCTTGTGTACGTTGGCGTTGAAAGTGCGCTTTGTCTTTTTGTGCGAGTGGCTTACATTGTTGCCTGCCACTTTGCCCTTGCCGCACATAATGCATACTTTGCTCATATTTTTGACCTCCTGAGGCGGACTGAAAACTTTTCCTATACAATATACCACTTTTTTGTCCCTTTTGCAACCGAAAATGAGTATATTTTTACTAAAATTTTAAAAAAATAAGTTAAAATCCTTGCAAAAATATTTTATATAGGTTAAAATATTAGTGTGAAATACATATACTTAATTGTTTTGGAGCGATCGTGAGTGTCCACACTTCTAATGCCTACGGCAGAATAACGGTAACGGAGGACTCGATAGCACAAGTTGCTGCCGATACCGCTTTGGACTGCTATGGCATTGTCGATCTCGTTTCCAAAACATTTTCCGACAACCTGTCTGACTTGTTCAGGCGTAAGCGTTTGTCACGCGGAGTAAATGTTTTTACAAACGGCGACAGAATATTTATTGACCTTTATGTCATTATTAAATACGGTCTGTCCATCGAGGCTGTGGCACAGTCGCTCAAAAAGGCGGTCAAGTACCGCGTGGAGCGCTTTTCGGGCATGGTGGTTGATACGATTAACGTCCATGTCGTGGGAATTAAGGTGTAGCCGCTTCCTCGAAATTTCGGAGGATTAAAAATGCAAAAATCAATCAACGGCGCGACCTTTCGCAAGATGATTGTGAATGGCGCGAAACTTCTCGACGCGCACAAAGCGCATGTAAACGAACTTAACGTTTTCCCGGTTCCCGACGGCGATACCGGTACAAATATGTCAATGACTATGCTATCCGCTTCCCGCGAGGTAGCCAGCTGTTCCACCAACAATATGCCCGAGCTGTGCGACGCAGTAAGCAAAGGCGCCCTTCGCGGCGCACGCGGCAACAGCGGCGTTATACTCAGTCAAATACTTAAAGGCATGACATCCGTCCTTTCCGGAAGCACGGAGCTTACAGCCAAAACTTTTGCCAAAGCCTTTGCGGCGGGCACGGAAATAGCCTACAAAGCCGTTACCAAACCCAAAGAAGGCACAATACTTTCGGTAATACGTGCGGTGTCCGAAGCTGCGGAAAAGGCAGCCAAAAAGAACGTAGAGCTTAAAGACTTCTTCACCACCGTAATAGCGGCCGGCGAGGAAATGCTCAAACAAACGCCCGAGATGCTTCCCGTACTCAAAAAGGCTGGCGTAGTAGACGCCGGCGGCAGAGGCTTACTGATATTGTTCCAAGGCTTCTTGAACGTGCTCCTTGGACAAGAGGAAGCTTACAACATAGAATTTGACGACGCTTACAAAGAGGGCGGCGCGTCCAGCCCGTACGACGAGCAGTCGCACTTTAATTATAACGACCTTGCCGAAATAGAATTCGCATACTGCACCGAGTTCTTTATTGTAAACCTTTACAAAAAGACGACGGAAGCGGATATCGACAAGTTCAGGGAAAAGCTTATGGAAATAGGCGATTGCGTATTGGTAATAGGCGATCTTTCCTTGGTCAAGGTTCACGTGCACTCCAACGTACCCGGTCAGGTGCTTACCTACGCGCTTGAACTCGGCGAGTTGGATCACCTTAAAATCGAAAACATGCTCCAACAAAACCGCGAGCTTAAAAACAAGCAGCAAGAGGAGCTTAAACCGTTCGGTCTTGTCGCTGTTTGTGCGGGCGACGGACTTACCGCCATATTCAAAGACTTGTTGGTAGACAACATTATAGAGGGCGGACAAACAATGAACCCCTCGGCGGACGATATCGCCAAAGCTTGCGACGCAGTTGCCGCTAAGGACGTGTTTGTTTTCCCCAATAATAAGAACATTATTCTTGCCGCCAATCAGGCAAAGGCGTTATCCAAGCGCACTATCCACGTAATACCCACTACCAATATCCCGCAAGGACTTTCGGCAGTGTTGTCCTTTAATCCCGAGGACACCGTGGACGGCAACCTCAAAAACATGAACGACGCGCTCGGCGGAGTGCGTTCCGGCTCGGTTACTTATGCCGTTCGCTCCACTCAAATCGGCAACTTCGACCTTAAAGAGGGCGATATCATCGGCATGGACGCCAAAGATATCGTTGCCAAAGGCGACAGCGTCAGCCAAGTGACCGAACAGCTTATCGATAGAATGATGGACGACGACGTAAACTGCATCTCCTTATACTTCGGTAACGACGTCAAGGAAGAGGAAGCAAACGCTATCGCCGCCGACATCACCAAAAAGTACAGAATGTGCGACGTGGACGTGCATTACGGCGGTCAGCCTTTGTACTACTTTATAGTTTCTCTCGAATAATATAACGCCGTACCGGTGGACGATGTCCATTGGTACGGTTTTTACTTAATTTGGAACTGTCTGAAATCAAGGGAATAGGCGCTAAACGCTTAAAAGCGTTGAACGAGATGGGGATTTACACTCCGTCCGATTTATTGTTGCGTTTTCCAGATAAATATATAGACGTAAATGCAAAAGTCGACAGAACGCTTAAAGACGGCGATAGTGTTTCATTTTTGGGTGAAACGGTAGCACCGGCTAAGCGCGCGTATATTCGTCGCGGGCTTAACGTTGTTAATTGCAGTTTTATAAATAACGGAATTACTGTGCGCTGCTCGTGGTTTAACCAGCCGTTTGCGGCACGTAACCTGAATACTGGCGACAAAGTTTACGTTGTCGGCAAGGTTAAACGGTTCAAATCCGCCGTACAGGTTGTAAACCCTACACTTTTGGCGCCGCAACCGACCGATGAGAGCATTGTTCCGGTATATAAAACGCCTATTCCGTCGCGCACATTTGAAGCGGCGGTAAAGACGGCGTTGGATAACGTTAGGGTAAATAGCTTTATTCCCGAAAAATTAGCTGAAAAATTCGGACTTATGCCGCTGCAAACGGCTTTGCGCCGTATACATTCGCCACGCGATCAAATGGAGCTTGCTGTTGCAAAACGCTCGGTCGCTGTGGAAAATTTGTGTTACGTAATAACGTCGTACCGTCTGTTAAAGGACGATAGGCGTGATTTTAGCTATTCCGCGCCAAAAGATACGGTGAACGAGTTTATAAACAGCTTGCCGTTTACTTTGACGGACGAGCAATCCGTAGCAATCGACGGCATAATATCGGCGTTGCGCTCGGACAAGCTGACCAATATGCTTGTGCAAGGCGAGGTTGGTTGCGGCAAAACGGTTGTCGCGCTTGCAGCTATGTTCTATGCCGCAAAATGCGGTTATCAATCGGCAATCATGGCACCGACCGAGGTTTTGGCGCGCCAGCATTATGCTACAATGGTCAAATATTTAGAGCCGCTTGGCGTTAAATCGCAGCTGCTTTGTGCGTCTATGATGGCTAAACAAAAGGAAGCGGCGCTGTTCAACATTAAATTCGGTGCGGCTTCTTGCATAGTCGGCACGCAGTCGCTTATAGGCGAGGACGCGGTTTTTCGTGATTTAAGGCTTGTAATCGCCGACGAACAACAGCGTTTCGGTGTGAATCAACGCGCTAAGTTGGAGAGTAAGGGCGGCAAAACAGACATGATTGTAATGACTGCAACGCCCATTCCGCGTACGCTCGCACTGTCGTTGTACGGCGAGCTACAACAGATAGACATACATGGGCTTCCGTCCAATCGTCCGCAAATACATACCTCGATTGTTCCACCCGCAAAAATCGAAAATATGTATAAATATATAATAAATAAGGCGACGGTTGACGAGCGTACATATATAATTTGTCCGCGTATAGAGGGCGGTGACGACGACGTAACAAGCGTGGACGACGTGTATAATAGATTGAAAAGCGGGCCATGTGCCGACATTGTTGGGTGTATACACGGCAAAATGCGGGATGCGGAAAAGAACGCGATTATGGCCGATTTTAAGTCGGGTAAGATAAAGATTTTGGTGTCCACTACCGTTGTCGAGGTAGGTATTGACGTTGCCGAGGCGACGACTGTTGTGGTATTCGACGCCGAGCGGTTCGGGCTGTCGCAGCTACACCAAATTCGCGGCAGAGTAGGACGCGGCACTAAGGAATCGTATTGCTTTTTGGTAAGCGAAAACGGTACGGAGGAAAGCGACGCGCGAATTAAGGATTTTTGCAAGCTGTCCGACGGCTTTGCTGTGTCCGAGCTTGATTTTAAACTGCGCGGCGCGGGTGATTTTGTGGGGTTGAGGCAGCATGGCAACGGTAATATGGAGATAGATAGCAATATTATTGAGCGGGCGCGAGGGTTGTCCGACGCGCTTATTGCCGACGGAAGTGCTTCCGAAAATATTATAGATTCGCTTAAAGCACCCGAATTTATCAAATCGGTAACTATGAATTGATATGAGCTGTAAAGCATTGAATTTTAGAGCTTTTTTAATAGTTGCGTTGTTCGTAACGGCTATTGTGCTGTGCGTTTATTGTTATGCTTACAACGCCGTTGCCGGTATTGTTTTGGGTGTGTTGTTAATAGTTGTGTGTTGTGCGCTGGCAACACTGTTTATTTTTAGGTTTGTTTATAATAAGTCGAGGTTGGTCGTTGCGATTTCCTTTTCGCTTGCCACAGTACTGTGCATAATCGCGTTTGCGGTGGGTGTTACCGTTGCGGATAAGTGGGATAGCGGCGCTCGGTTCAACAGGTATTGTTCGGTAAGCGGCAGAGTGTGCGACGTAGATACGCAAACCGGGCAGTACAGGCTGCTTTTGGATGATTTAGTGTTAAACGGACAGTCTGCTGACGGTATACTTTGCATAGACGTTGCCGTAAGCGACCAAAACATTGCTGATATTGTTCATTGCGGCGACACGCTGCAATTCGGTGCAAAAATAAACGTTGTCAGCCTTGCGCGAAAAGACGGAAAGATATCGGGCAACGCATATAGAACGGACGTCAGATACACTGCTTCGGTAAAATCTGACGGCATTGTCGTGCAAAATGTCGGCAATCCGCGCCCGCTCGAAAAATTTTCTCTCGATTTGCGCAGTCATCTTACCGAAAATATGGGCGAAAAGTACGGAAATATAGCGTTTTCTATGCTTACGGGCGACAAACATGGGCTTGGTGCTGGTATATTCGACTATTTTTCGGCAGCGGGACTTGGCCATATAATGGCTGTTTCGGGCTTGCACATCGGATTTTTGGTGCTTTTGTTGAATTTCATTCTTTGTAAAGTGCGCAAAAAGATACGTTTTCCCATAATTGCGGTTGTGCTTCTTTTGTATGCCGTGCTTGCCGATTTTTCGCCGAGCGTAGTGCGTGCAGTGATAATGGCGTATATATCCGGCATAGGCGTTTTGATTGGCGGTCGACGTGATTTGCTGTCGTCATTGCTGTGCGCATATTCGTTTATACTCGCTATAAAGCCGTTTTATCTGTTTGAATCAGGATTTTTGTTGAGCTTCGGTGCACTTTTCGGCATTGCCGTATTTTCGGGGACTATTCGGAGATTTACGGATAAGCATCGCGTGCCCAAAAAGATAGGGAACGCCGTAGGCGGGTCGATATCGGTATCGATGGGAATATTGCCTATGCAAGCTTACTTTTTTCAAAAAGTGCAGGTTTTGGCATGCGTGGTCAATATTATATTGTTGCCGTACATATCGATAGTGTTTATTTCCATAATATGCTTATTGCCGATATCGGCAATTCCGCATTGCGGTTCGGTGCTGTTGGCAAGCAAATATTTGCTTATGCCGTTAGATTATATCGCTAAAGCAATATCGTACGTGCCGCAAACTATTATCGGGCTTAAATCGTCGTCGGCGTTGTTTTTATGCTATCCGTTAATGTTTATAGCGGGCGAGCACGTTATGCTGGATAAAAGCAAAACCGCCGTAAGCTGGTACTCATTGGCGGTTTGTTTAATGATTATTATAATTTGCGCATTGTAATTATTTGTTTTCGGCTTCCTCTGTATTTTGCGACAATACTATTGTATAGCAGTTGTCGTATATCATAATTTTGCCTTTTGGCAAAAGATCGCCGAACATGCTGTCCGACACGTATACGTTGTGAGGCGGTTGCTCAATTTCTTCGTCGTAGAACAGCATTATTTCCTTGTGCCGCTCGTACCAGCGCCCGCTGTGCTCGGCCGTGACTCCGTCCGACACTACGGTCATGGTAAAGGTGTTGTCGTCGTTTAACGTAAGCGTATAATCAAGTGTTTCGTCCTTGTCTATTGCGTACGGTGTGTGGATATATTCTACCGTATAGGTACCGCTGCGATCGGGTATAAAGTGCCTGCGCACCCCGGGTAATGCCGATCTTGTGCGTATTTGTCCCATAAAGCCGTCTATTTTGTTGCCGTCTATTGTAATTTCTATTCTTTTGTTGTCGGTGTTATTGTCGGTAACGTCCTGATTTTCTTGCTGTGTTTGAGTTTGTTGTGTATCGCGCGGCTCGGGCAAGCGCACTGCGGAAGCGTTTGTAGTGGATTTACTGCAACCGCATAACGCGGAAGCTGCGATTAAAGCGGTAACTGTGAACGTAAGAGCTTTTTTCATAATAATCTCCGTCGGGCTAAGATTTTCTTTTAGTCTTTGCCTCAAAGGATAATTTATTCATAAAACTTTTTATAATTCAGGTATTTTTATTGAAAGGCATATATTTTTTTAAGCAATATCTATAAGTAAGGTTTTCTTGCTACTTCTTTCCAAAAAGAAGTAGAAAAAGTTTTTGAATTTGCTGTTAAATCGGTTGACAAAGTGGGGCGGATATTATACAATATACAAGCTAAGTAGATTTTATCTCACCGTTCGGGTCTACTCGGAACGGTCAAACAATCAAAATAGTTGTTTTTGAGTGTGAGTTAATGTCTATTTAACTCGCAATTTTTATTTTTAGGAGGATACCGACTATTATTAAGGAGCTTGTTATCAACGAAGGGATTGAAGACAATCTCGAAGTTAGGGTCAAGGATGACGCGGGCGCTATGTTAGGGATTATGCCCGCCGCAAAAGCCAAGGTTTTGGCGGACGAACGTAGACTCGATCTTGTTATGATTACGCCCAACGCGCAACCGCCGGTTTGCCAAATTATGGACTACGGCAAATACCGTTTCGATATGGCAAAAAAGGCGAAGGACGCGCAAAAGAATCAAAAAAAGATGGACGTAAAAGAAATCCGTTTGTCCATAACTATTGACGTAGGTGACGTAAACACCAAAACCAAGCAAGCAAGAAAATTCCTTGCGGAAGGTGCCAAAGTCAAGGTTTCCATCCGCATGCGCGGTCGTCAAATGGCGCGCCCGCAAATGGGAGTCGATATCATGAACTCGTTTTTTGAAACCGTTAAGGACGTTGCGATGATAGATCGCAAGCCTGCGGTGGACGGTAGAAGCATCATTATGATACTTGCACCTATCAACAGTAAATAATTTAATTCGGAGGATATATATTATGCCCAAAATGAAAAGTCACAGCGGCGCTAAAAAACGTTTTCGCGTAACAGCAAACGGCAGAGTTAAGCGCGCTCAGCAAGGTAAAAACCACATTCTCAACAAAAAGCCCAGAAAGCGCATTATGAGATTGCGTCAAGGCGCGTATCTCAAATCCGCCAAGCAGGAAAAGACCATTCGCAACATGGCGCAAAAGTAGGAGGTGAATTATGAGAATTAAAAGAGCAGTAAACGCAGTTAAAAAACGCAGAAAGATTTTTAAGCTTTCCAAAGGTTATTTCGGATCTAAATCCCGTTCGTACCGCATAGCGCGTCAAGCCGTTATGAAGTCGCAAATGTATGCCTATATCGGCAGACGCCTTAAAAAGCGCGACTTCCGTTCGCTTTGGATTACGCGTATCAACGCCGCTGCGCGCATAAACGGACTTTCTTACTCCAAGCTTATGCACGGTCTTAAAGTTTGCGGCATCAACCTTAACCGCAAAGTGCTTGCCGACATAGCTGTCAACGACGCAGAAGCGTTTAAGGCGCTTGCGCAAAAGGCAACCGTTGCACTTGGCAAATAAAAATCAAAGCGTCGAATTTTTCGGCGCTTTTCTTTTGGTAAATAGTTATGGAAGTTATTAAATCGTCCGACAACCGCACGGTTAAACATATAAGCAAATTGAAGGACAAAAAGTACCGCGACGAGTACGGCGAATTCTTTGCCGAGGGGTATAAGAATGTACTCGATACGGTTACGGCCCGTCCCGAGCTTGTAAAAAGCGTAGTGCTAAGCGAAAGTGCATACTTCGAGTGCGGCGAAAAATTTTGCGATTTCAACACTGTTGTAATCGCCGATAACGTTTTCGATAAGATTACAGACACTAAAACATGTCAGGGTGTGCTTTGCATAATGCAAAAGCCCAAGTCTATGCCGCCTAAGGCGGATTGCTGCATATTGCTGGACAGAGTGCGCGACCCCGGCAACGTCGGCACTATTTTGCGCACGGCTGTTGCGTGTGGGTACGACGTTGTGGCAAATAACTGTGCGGATGTGTACTCGCCGAAGGTTATCCGCAGCGCAATGTCCGCCGCCGTCAAGTGCAATATCGGCATAGATATTTCGGTAGACGATATAAAAAATATGGGTTATACACTCATTGTCGCTGACATGCATGGCGACAACGTATTTAAAGCCGAGCATAGCGGCAAGTATTGCATAGTAGTGGGCAACGAAGCGGAGGGTGTGTCGGAGGATATAAAGAACCAAGCCGACAAGCTGCTTGCATTACCGCAAAGCAATATGGAATCACTTAACGCCGCCGTCGCCGCCGCCGTCATGATGTTTGTTTTAAAATTCGGAATGCGGAATTAGGAATTCGGAATTCAAAATAAGTTGATACTTCTAATTGACAAATATCTATGCAAATAGTATAATTAAAATAGAAACTTACTAATGGAGATTTTTTATGTCCGGACACAGCAAATGGGCAACTATTAAACGGCAAAAGGGTAAGACCGACGCCGCGCGCGCTAACGTATTTACCAAGATAGGCAGAGAGCTTGCGGTGGCAGTTCGCCAAGGCGGACCCGATCCAAACAACAACCCGCGCTTGCGCGACGTTATAGCCAAGGCTCGCGCCGCCAATATGCCTAACGATAATATAAACCGTTCTATCAAAAAGGCGAGCGGCGAGGATAGCAACGTAAACTATGATTCCATAATTTACGAAGGTTACGGTTCGGGCGGTGTTGCGGTTATAGTGGAAACGCTTACCGACAACAAAAACCGTACGGCAGCTGCGGTGCGCCATATATTCGATAAATGCGGCGGCAGCTTGGGTACTACCAACTGCGTGTCGTATATGTTCGACAGCAAGGGCGTTGTTACCATTGCTAAAAACAAGGACGACGACGAGGAAGAAGTGATGATGCTTGCACTCGAGCTGGGTGCGGACGACTTTGACGGCGGTGAAGAAGAATACTATATTTCCACTTCGCCGAGCGCAATGGACGAAATCCGCGACGGTTTGGAAAAAGCGGGCAGGACTATTTTGTCCGCCGAAGTGCAGCAAATCCCGTCCGCTACGGTTGACGTAGATGCGGACACCGAAGCCAAGATCCGTCGCATGCTTGATATGTTCGACGATGACGACGACGTGCAAAACGTTTATCACAACGCCAATTTGTCGGAAGACGATGAAGAAGAATAATACTGCGCCCACGGCTGTGCCGTGCTTTGGCGACACTAAAATAGAAAATCACCGCCTTATTGTAGGCGGGTGCGACGCGGCGGAGCTGGCAAAAAAATACGGCACGCCGCTGTACGTGTTTGACGTAAATTACGCGGTCAAAACCGCCGCCGCATACGTAAACGTGCTTAAACGCGAGTATCCCGAATCTACGGTGTGCTATGCGTCCAAGGCGTTTTGTTGTACGGCTATTTACAAGCTGCTTGCGCCGCTTGGATTGGGTGCGGATGTAGTTTCGGGCGGAGAGTTATTCACCGCGCTTAACGGCGGAATGGACCCGAAAAAGATATACTTCCACGGCAACAATAAGTCGGAAGCGGAAGTTAAGTATGCCATCGAGTCCGGCGTTGGATATTTCGTGGTGGATTCGCTTCACGAGTTGGAACTTATATCCAAGCACGCAAAAACGCCGCAAAACGTACTGTTCCGCGTAAACCCCGGGGTGGAAGCTCATACGCACAGGTTTATCCAAACCACCACGCCCGACAGCAAATTCGGCTTTTCCATAGCCGACGGCACGGCTGAAAGCGTTATTTTGTCGGCGCAAAAGTACAATAATATCAATTTTGTCGGTATTGCATGCCATATCGGTTCGCAAATATTCGAACCGCAGTCGTTTGAAATAGCTATCGACAAGATGGTTGATTTTATAGTAAGGCTCAATTCGCTCGGCATAACGGTGGAGCGCCTCGATTTGGGCGGTGGCTTCGGCGTGCATTACGTAGCAGAGGACAAGCCGCTCACGCCCGAGCAGTACATGGCGGGTTCTGCTAAATATCTTGCCGCCTCCGTGCAAAATCGCGGCATCAAAAAGCCGCATTTGATTTTCGAACCCGGGCGGTCGATAGTCGGCGAAGCAGGTGTAACATTGTACACAGTCGGCGCTATCAAGACTATTAAGGATATAAAGACATATGCCGCAGTTGACGGCGGTATGTTTGAAAATCCGCGGCCGTCGCTGTACGATGCGCGGTATACTGCCGTTGTTGCCGACAAGGCAGACTGTGAGTGCGATACGCTGTATTCCATAGCCGGCAAGTGCTGTGAAAGCGGGGATATCCTTATCGACGGAATAAAGCTGCCCGAGCTTAAAAGCGGGGATATTTTGGCTACGTTCACAACCGGCGCGTACCACTATTCCATGGCGTCCAATTACAACAGAAACTTCGTCCCTCCAGTCGTCGCGGTTAAGGACGGAAAATCGGCATATATGGTCAAGCCGCAAACCTACGAAGATTTGATACGAAACGACGTAATTCCCGAATTTTCGGAGGACGGCAAATAATGATTTTTGCGTTTAGGTATGGGGAAGATCCGCTCGACTATTTTATAATACTCGTTCTAACGCTGATAGCGGTAATTGTATCGCTCGTTTTGCACGAATTGGCGCATGGGCTTGTTGCAAAATGGAACGGCGATTATACGGCTAAGTATGCGGGACGGCTTACTCTTAATCCGTTAAAGCATATAGATCCGATAGGCTTTTTAATGATGATGCTTGTAGGGTTTGGTTATGCAAAGCCCGTGCCTGTCAATCCCTCAAACTTTAAACATTATCGGCGTGGTATGATTACGGTTGCTATCGCAGGCGTAATTGTCAATCTTATAATAGCGTTTGTTGGTGCTTTGGGTTATTGCTTGATGAACCTTGCTTTAAACCATGCAATATTCTCTGCGGCAGGTACTGCCGCAGTTAGAGTGTGCTGGTATTTGTTGCGGTTTTTCGGCATACTTGTTACGCTTAATCTTTGCCTTTTATTTTTCAATATTTTACCGATATTCCCGCTGGACGGCTTTCGTGTAATAGAGGCTTTTACACGCTACAACAACAAGTTTTGCGCATTTATGCGCGTAAACGGAAGGTATATTTTATACGGTTTGGTCGGACTCAGCTTTATTGTGTCCGCCGCTATTGAAAATTTGGCAAACATACCGAGCTGGTTCGGGTATTTGGATATATTGGGAACGTACCTCGAATTTTTCAGCGGACATTTGGCTAGATGGTTCACCGAGTTTTGGTGGCTTATGGTGCCGGTATACTAAACTAAAAAGGAGTGGTCATGGGCAAAAAAGACGAAGTAGTGGAAATTGCCGAGGAAGAAGAATCGTCCAAAAGCTTTCGTGTAGTGCTGTCCGATTTTGACGGACCGCTCGATTTGCTGTTGCATTACGTCAAGATAGAAAAAATCGATATCGAGGATATTTTCATTTCCGACATAACCGATCAGTATTTGAAGGCTATGGAAGGCATTGACGAGCTTGATATGGAGGAAGCCTCTGACTTTATAGTCGTTGCCGCAACGTTGTTGGAAATCAAGTCCAAAAGGTTGTTGCCCAAAATCGAGGAACCAGTTTTGCAGCAGGACGAGGAAGATCCCGAGCAAGAGCTTATTACGCGCTTAAAGGAATACAAGCTGTACAAGGAAGCGGCGGAAAAGATGCGCGAGCAGGAAATTTTGGACATGCATTTCCGCGCGCCCGACGATACGGTGGGTACGCCGCGCTTGATACTTAAAGACATGACTACAAACGGGCTTATGAACGCGCTCAAAAAGCTGTTCGACAAGATAGGCGAGCGTCAGCAGCTGCACAAAGTCAAAATGATAGAGCGCGACCCGTTTACCGTCGAGGAAAAAATCGAGTTTATTCGCGAACGGTTTAAAATCGTTGAGCAATGTACTTTTGACGAGTTGTTTGACGAGGACTATACCGTTGGCGAGGTTGTAACAACGTTTTCTGCGCTACTCGACCTTGTTAAAGGTCAAGAGGTTGGGGTTCGTCAAGAGGACGTGTTTACGACAATTACGATAATAAAGAGGAGACCGGAAGATAATGCTGGAGATTGAAAAAGTAGATAACGTGCTGGAAGCGCTTTTGTTCGTGTCCGGTGACGGACTTAAAATATCCGATATTTGCGAACAGCTGGAACTGCAAAAAAGCGAGGTTATGGCTGCCGTAAAAAAATTGCAAAAAAAGTACGACAAGGAGTCGGGCATACAGATTATAAGCTATAACGGTAAGTTGCAACTTGCTTCCAATCCCGCTTACGCTGAAGTGCTGTCGGTGGTGCTTAATCCCATCAAGGAAAAGGCGCTGTCTAATCCTGCAATGGAAACGCTGTCTATTGTCGCATACCGTCAGCCCGTAACAAGGTTGGAAATAGAGAATATCCGCGGCGTAAACTGCGATTATGCAATACAGGCGTTGCTTAAAAACAACCTTATAGAAATTGTCGGGCGCAAGGACACGCTGGGCAAACCGTTGCTGTTTGGCACGACCGAAACTTTTTTGCGCAAGTTCGGCATAGAAGATATATACGACTTACCAAACCGCGACGCTTTGCTCGATCAAATCAAGCAAATAGAGGAAGCTTCGCCAGAACCCACAGAGGAAGGCTTGTATAGGTTCGACGAGAAAGACGGCGGCGAAGAAACTCCCGAATTTTTACAAGGCGAGGACGTTGTTAAAATCGAAGTCGACGACGGCGACAACTAATAAATTGCCTTTATAATATTTATTTAATGAGTGGCAAACACTAAGAGCATGGTATACTTAGTGCTTGCCATTATTATATTGCATATAATTTCGCTTAGACTTTCGTTCGGTGTAAAGGCGTATATAAACACCGACAAAAATATAGGCGTTATTTCCGTCAAGCTTTTTTTTATCCCTATTTTCAGAAAGAAAATTAATATCAAGCGGTTATTACGCGGCAAGGAAGATATAAAACAAGATAATGATGATGAACAACAAGAAAAATCGGGTAAACCGAGTAAATTTAAAAGCTTTTTAAAGGATTGCGCAATCGGAATATTAAAAGCCGTGTGCGTAAGGACTGCAGATCTACAAGCAAAGATAGGCACGGGCGATGCGGCTGCGGACGGTATGGCGGTTGGTATGCTACGCATTGCGTATAGCCAGTTTTGCGCATTTTTCGGTTTTGACGGCGACGGCGGAATAATCGAGCCCTATTATAATTCCGAAATCTTGTTTTTCGATTTTTTCGGCATATTTTCGATAAGTTTTGCAGATATTATCTTTGCCGTATGCTGCGTTATTTTCGAAAAGCTTGCGCATGTCGGCGGAAGGAGAAGCTATGCGAATGTTGCCGAGTGAACATACCGAACATCCTATCGAGCGCATTATGGACAGTGCGTTCGGCAAAATGCGTACATTGACCGACGCCGATATAATAGTGGGTAATCCCATTGTTATGCCCGACGGAACAACCGTAGTGCCCATCAGCAAAATAAGCATAGGCATTGTTACCGGCGGCGGTGAGTATTGCCAAAAACAGCAAAATGAATATCCGTTTGCAGGTGCAAGCGGCGCCGGTATGAGCGTGTCGCCGGTGTGCTTTTTGGTAAGCGACGGCAAGTCGGTAAAAATGCTAAACGTCGGAAGTAAAACTATTTTGGATAAGGTTGTGGAAACCGTACCGGACGTGGTCGGTTCACTGTTTGGGAAAAAGAAAAGATGAAAAAAACGTTGATTAAAAAAATTGTTATTATGGTTTGTTGCGCAATGTTTGCGGCAATGTGTTGTGCCGGAACTTATGTTCGCGCGGACGAGGTTGTTGCTGTGGGTGGTACGGCCGTAAATAGCTCCGCCGCCGCTATGGCGCTTGTGGACGGCGATACCGGCGAGCTTATATATTCCAAAAACTGCGACGCGCGTCGAGAACCCGCCAGCACCACCAAAATTTGTACGGCTATAACGGTTATAGAAAACCAAACTATTTTGGATATTCCTATGACTATACCTGACGAGGCTGTGGGCGTGGAAGGCTCGTCGCTGTACTTGCAAAAAGGGGAAATGTTGACAGTGCGCGACTTGCTGTACGGACTTATGCTTCAATCGGGCAACGACTGTGCGACGGCTCTTGCAATAATTGTAGGCGGAAGCGTGGAAGGGTTTGTTCAAATGATGAATGAAACAGCGCAAAAAGCCGGTGCTAAAAACACTCACTTTGCCAATCCGCACGGGCTGCATCACGAGGATCATTATACCACTGCACGCGATCTTTGCGCCATATCGTATTACGCGATGCAAAACGAATTGTTTAGGGAAATCGTGTCTACCAAGCGGCATACAACTCCGTACTACGGTCATGACTACAAACGCAATTTTCCCAATAAAAACAAGATTTTGTTCAATTACGAAGGCGGCAACGGAATAAAAACAGGTTACACGCGGCATTCGGGCAGGTGTTTGGTGTCATCAGCCACGCGTGACGGAAAGACGTATATATGCACAGTGCTTAACTGCGGGGATATGTTTGAGGAATGTATGCGACTTATGGACTGCGCGTTCGCTCGCAAGAAATACATTGTCGGCTAAACACTTGATTTTTTGACTTAAAAGGTTTAAAATCAAGTTATGCGTATCAACAAGTATCTTAGCGGCTGCGGATTAGACAGCCGCCGCAAATGCGAAAAACTGGTAACCGACGGCAGAGTTAAGGTAAACGGCAAGACGGTTACCGACCTTGCTACCGACGTCAAGGACGGCGATTACGTTGAGGTAGACGGAAAAGCCGTCAATCTTTCCGAGCGCAAGGTTTACATAATGCTAAATAAGCCCAAGGGCTGTGTGTGCACAGCCAGCGACGAAAAAGGTCGTAAAACCGTTCTCGATTTTGTTAAAATCAAGGAACGGGTTTTTCCCGTGGGCAGGCTGGACTACGACACAGAGGGATTACTTTTGCTCACTAACGACGGAGAATTGGCATATACGATAACGCATCCCAAAAACATGGTGCAAAAGGTGTACAGCGTGCGTGTAGAGGGCGAGCCGTCGGATATGGAATTGAAGCGGTTGCGCAGTGGTGTCGAATACAACGGAGTTAAGTACGCGCCTGCGCGTGTAACTGTTGTGGAAAAGGACGAAAAGCAGACTAAGCTGGAAATTACTGTAATCGAAGGCAAAAATCACGAAATCAAAAACATGATTGAGTCGCTCGGACGGCGCGTGTTGTTTTTGAAGCGCACTGAAATTGCGGGCATACGCCTCGGCGGGCTGTCGCGCGGTGAGTGGCGGTACTTGAACTCGCGCGAGGAAGCGCATCTTAAATCGCTGAAATAAATTTATTGAGAAAATGGCGGTTGTATTGTTGAATTTTTTTATTTGTAATGATATAATGTAAATGGTAGAATTTGGAGGGTTGAATGGAAACATTAAAAAACGCCAAAACCGCGCTTGCCGCGGCAAACAAAAACTTAACCGATTTTTTAAACGCGCTCGTCGACGATAAGTCTTTCGTCGAAACGGACGCGTTTATTTGTTCTTTAAACGACGCTAACGTCGGTGACGGAGTTGTAAGCGGCTTTGCTACGGTAGACGATACTCCCGTATGTATTTTTGCAGTCA
>CAMWXP010000038.1 GCA_947178255.1 uncultured Clostridia bacterium
ATTAATAACAGTTAGCCATTTCTTTTTGTGCTTACCTAATAGATTTGAATTTAGTAATGTATCGTTTCTAAATTTAATTAATTCGTTATTTTCTAATGATGTTAAAGCATTTTCAAACTCTGTTTTATCAAAAAAAATCGGTACTAAATTTATATTATATGCCGCTTTAAAATATTGAGAATAAAAATTTAATCCCCAATTTCTAAACATTGAGAACAAAGGTGAATCTTGTTTCTCTATTCTTTCGTGCTTTTCTATAAATGTAGAAGCACTGTTAAAGTGTTGTTTAAAATACTTTTCCTCTTCTAAAGAATCAAGAAATAAAGGGGCATTTTGTGTGTGCATAGAATAGAAGTTCATTTTATTAAATGCTTTGCTTAATACATTAATGTATGCGTTTTTATTCGGTTTTTTTATTTTATTTTCAACAAATCTAATATCGACGGGTATATCATATATGCCCATCTTTTGTCCTTCCTCTGTTTGATCAAATCCGTTTGGAATCCATAGCTTATCGAAAAACAAAGCTGTTGTTTTCGGGCGCACAAGCCCGGTTGCATAAAGAATCTCACAATCGGATGTTTTCATTGTCTTTTCTCCAATCTAGTCTTTATAAAAAACATATCTATAAATGATATTAGTTAAGATGAATGAAAGGTTATATGGGATTTGTATTTTAGTAATATCATAAAAATTGGTCCATGTCAATAGTGTATCTGGATTTTAATAGCAGACTATTCATTCAAAATCTGACCGAATAAATCAAGAAAAGTTTTATTGGTTCTGTATATGACCGAATGCACCGAAAGCTGATTGAAAGAATCGAAAGTTGATTTAATAGGACGTTGACATTAGGAAAAGCTCAGTGTTACGATATTGACAAATATGTAATGCAATAAAGGAGAGGATGATGAGTTCGGGAAAAGCAAACAAATCAAGCGACATGGCAACGGTAGCAGCAGCCATTGCAGAGCTAATAACCGATAATGCAGATAGTGACGAAGACACAAAAAACGAAGGCGATAACCACATGAAGGAAATGCTTGAGTATTTAGACGGTATGGCTAACGACTTAAAGGAAATTCATGAACAACAGGCCGCACAAAGCAAAAAGATACAACTCTTGGAAGAGAGAATAGAAAATGTCAACAATCGTATGGATCATATGGGTGGTAAGTAATATGGAAACACTAGGTTTTGAAGCAATTATAAGTCTTGCGCTTGCTGGACTAACACTGTTAATGACTTTTATAGGTCATTATTTTTACGTACGTGGTAAATTGCATAAAGCTGCTGCGGGCGCAATTACTAATGCTGAACAAGACGAGAAAACCGGCGTAGAAAAGTTGGATCTTGCTGTCGAGCAAGTTTACAGCCTTGTACCGACTTCGTTAAAGGTATTTATACATAGAAGAACAGTAAGAAAAATTGTTCAAGCTGCTTTTGATAAAATAGAGGAATATGCTAAAAAGCAAGTCGAAAATAAGAGTGGAAAAAAAGACAAAAACAATGGTTCGGTAGAGCAGATAAAAGAAAGAACCGATACATTCGAAGAAATTGTGTCCCCACAAGAAGAATATTGTGCTAGTAAAAATAACGATTCCGATATTTTAGGATGTCAGGCGGAGCAAGAGAATCAAGCCGAATCAGAAAAATCTATAAGTTGGTTTTTAATTTAACATCTACAGTAATGACTAATCAATCAAGTAACTCAGAGCGAAGGAAGCTCACCAAATAATGAAATTCCAAATAAGGAGAAAGAATCATGGAAAACAATCAGGCAAACAACACGGAAATAAAGGATGAATTGGACGACGTCGTAGAACTCAGAACAGCCAATTCGAAGCACTACCGCAACAGTAACGGCAGCTATTCGGCAGTCATATTCGACAGTCCCGTTCACTACTTGGACGTAGAAGATAACACATATAAAGAAATAGATATGTCGCTTGAAGAGGACAACACTCGACTGTTTGATGGATATAAGATTAAATCAAACAGATTTGGTGTAAAGTTCGCCAAAGCGTTAAGTATGCAATCGCTTATGGTCCTTGAAGATCGTGTGGGCAAGATAGATATATCTTGCGGCGGTTATGCTAACAGAGCAATGCGTCTTGCCGCAAACTTAGGCGTAGTCGCAAAAATAGATTATACGGACAAGAAAGTCTCCGCTCGTAAAAAACTGCTGTCGCAAATTAATGCTACGGCGTTTTCTGCTATTAGGGCGGCGCAGACCATTCCGGTAGTAGAAAAAGTAAAGTCCATAGTCGAGCAGCGTTTGGAGAAATTCAAAAAGAAAGCGTCGAACATTATGTATGAGAACGCCTTTGTCGGAGCGGACTTGGAATATGTTCTTTCATCGAACAAGATAAAAGAGAACATCATTGTTGGCATGCGTGCTGAACTGTACGAATATACGTTCACGATAAGGCTTGACGGTTTCGATATGCAGCTTGCTACAGACGGTAGCGGTATAAACATCGTATCTAAGGCGGATGGGGCGGTTAAGTATATAATCCCTGCACCGTTTATGTACGATGCGAACGAAACGCGTTCGGACGCGGTAATGCTCAAATTGGATAAAATATCCGACGGAGTGTTCGAACTCGGTATTGTAGCAGACAAGACATGGATTAATGCGCCCGAACGTGCGTTGCCGGTAGTAATAGACCCGCAGATTATTTCTACCGAAACTTCGGATATTATTATGAACAGCTATAATAACGGAGTTTTAGTGCCGTCGGGCGACAATCTCAACGCGCTTGGTCGTTGCTACGGAACGCTTTACGATATGAAAGTAGAGATAAAAACGCCGAATGTCGTTTCTAATGTGTTCAGCAACGATACGCGCGTACTTAACGCTACGATTGAATTATCTAAGGCATACGATGCAAGACGAGCCGATTCGAAAGGTTTTAATGTCCTTAAAGATGGCAGAGTGATAGACCATTTTACATACAACGGCCCTAATAACCGTATAGATATTAATATTACAAACGAACTCAATGCAGCGATAAAAGGAAAGGATGAAAGTTCTGTTTTCGACATTCAGGCTGTAGATAGAACATCGACTGACGACGACTATATTCTTATTTTGAATTCTACCGATGGCAATTCCGAGTTCCGCCCGAAGATAATGATAGATTATGTTTCGGATAGGCTTTCTCTTGGCGCAAGCTACCATACATCGGACGTTAAGCGTGCCGGTGTGGGTAAGGTTAACTTGTTCAATGGCAACCTTACTTTTACGCATACTGATTTGACAGCAGATGGAAGCAATCTTCCTTTTGATTTGAAGCATATATATATGAGCAAACTCAAAGGGAAAGAGTATGATTGTGAGTTGTATGGTAATACGGAACAGCGGCTTACACCCAATTTCAAAATGGGCAAAGGCTGGAAGATGAATATCCAGCAATACTTGCTTAAAGATGAGAAAGACAAGACCAAGGCAACATACCTTGATGGCAATGGCGAGGTGCAGCTTTTTGAAGAAAAGTATTTCTATGAGGATAACGGTGTAAGAAAGTTTGTAAAGAAAGAACAATGCATAGAAAAGGCTGATGGTAGCTTGTATATTACTATTAGCGAAAATGGAAATAGTAATAAATATTCTGTTACACATGCATACTTAACAGAAAGCGGATTATTATTATTTTCCGATCCTAATTTAAAAGCGGTTATTGCAAAATCAGAGAATCGAATAATAGGTGAAGCTTACTACGTTATTTACAACGGATATAAAACACCCGTGATAATTAATAATAATAAAGCTACATTTACAAGGTTTTATCATACTTATGGCACAATAAATCAACATGGTATAATATATCCACTGCGAAATTACTATGCCGAGGGCGAAGTAGAACAACGTGCTGGAAAGTATTACCTTAAATCTAATCCGCAGTTGGAAGTAGAAAAAAGTACACTAAGCTATGAGATTAAGGTTAACAGTAATAAAGAAAGGTATTTTACCTTAATTCGAATAGCAGAGGAAAGAATACCGCACGGAGGGGTTAATTATTACAATAAACCTGAAGACATGTATATTCATGTTGAATATAAGTATGACAATGATGAGGTAGAGAGTTCCGTGCTTTTGTTTAATAATGAAGATATAATGACTCTTTTTGATAAGGCGGAAGAGTTAACATCTTATTTGTCGGAGCTTAATCTAAAAAGAATTAGGTACAATGAGGAAAAAAATAATATCACTAATCCTACAGAAACACAACAGAAGTTGAAAGAAGCAATAAATACATATAACTCAAAACAAGCTGAATTAGAGGCGAAAGGCTATGAGAATACTTTGACGTTGCTTTCGTTAAGAAGTCAAATTGTGGATAAAAATTATGAGTATTATGCTGATTCATCTGATAATAATCTCACTAATTATTATCATTCTACCGAGTACAATAATTTAACACAAGGAAAAAAAGAATATCTTAAAACCGGTTATGAAGATCAACTCACTCAATCCGCTTATGATTTGGGGAATTTACAAGTATCAATTGGGCTTAAAAATAATTACCTTGAAAGTCTTTCAATTAGTCAAGATTTAGATATGATTGCAAAGCAAAAAGAGCTTAGTGCCTTAAAAGATTCGATAGAATTGTATCAAAAACTTAAAGAAGAGCGAGATGAACAAAGACAAATTGAATTATTGGATTTAGAGATTCAAAAAATAGACTATCAGATTAGTAAATATGAAGAAGTATTAAAAAATGTTCAAGAGAAGTTGGAAAATCAAATAGAGACAGAAAAACATAAACCAATCGATTATATCGTTGGGGAGAGCGGATATACTCTTGGATTTGATTATTTTGGTCGATTGGTGGAGATATCGGATAGTAATGACAACAAGACACAAATCAATTATGATGGAGATAACATAAATTCTATTACTACAAAAGATGGGCAACTTATTTGTTTTGAATACTATTACGATCGACTGAATAAGATATTCGACACTCGTCAGCGAATGACACTGTTTGAGTATAATAACAATGGATTTTTGTCTAAAATTGTTTATCCGGATAACCAAGCCGTGTCTTTTGACGGCAATTATGATAACCGCATAACCGAGTTTAAGTACAATCCCTATAACGAGCTCGAAGAAGTGATAGATCAATCGGGTTATGCTATTAAATATATGTATAATTATTTTAAGCAAGTCGAAACTGTCAAAGAATACTCATACACACAGGAGATTTCGACTGGAAGCTTTGTCGCTGTAGAAGCCCCTATTGACGGCGAAATTGTAACAATACAGTATAACAACTTTAAATCCACGAGTATTAAGAATAGTCGCGGGGAATCGGCGACATATATCTTTGACAATGCCGGAAGAGCAGTAAGCGTCTACCGTGACGATCAATTTGTAAGCGAGGACAAACTGAATGTAACAGATGCTGTAAATTTGAGTTATAAAGGACGGCGCAAATCGTATAAAGTGTCGATTTCGCAGGCGATCAAGAATTATATAAAAAATGCTGATTTTGAAAATGGTAATACGACAGATTGGGTATATGCCAATAATACAGGCAGTGACATATATTCTGTAACAAGTGATGGCTATGTAGGTGGGCATAATGCGCTTAGAATCAAGGGGAATCCGCAGCAGGCGCGATATGCGAAGCAAGTCATCAAGGCTGTTGACTTGCCGAAAGGACGCAATCTGATATTTGCAGCGTGGGCAAAAGCGCAGTCCGCATTTATTCGTTCTGATCGTTCATCGGGCTATGGTGATGATATATTCGAGAACTACAATATAGACAGTTTCGATCCGTATAAGCGTGACCGTAAATTTGGTATTCGCGCAGAAATAAAGTACGAAGGGTATGAGCTAGAAACTATGGAGACAACGTTCGATTGGTATAACACTGCATGGCAGTTTACGGCGTTGCCTATACGTTTACTCAAAGACCGCAAGCTTGAGAGTATAACGCTGTATCTCGATTATACTAACAACATTAACAGTGTGCTGTTTGATAATATACAGCTAATAGAAGGCGAAGGTGAGTATAAAGAGTTCTACGATGATGGTAAGCTTCGTTATAGCACTAATGGAAAAATAGATGTATTTTATCCCGATTACTACAACGGTATGCCTACGCACATAATTCGTGTGGACGCAAGAGGCAATAGATATATTGACGAATATGTATATGACGAACATAAACGTCTTTTGCGAAGCGTAGGACACGACGGCATTGTTACAGAGTATACATATCTTGATAATGGTGATTTATTAAAAACAGAAACTTATCATAAAGATGATCCTGGCTCTAAGTACGTTTCAGAAATGCTCTATGATGACAAGGGTAATGTCACAGGAGAAAAAGACTCACGTGGAGAAGTGAATGGAAAAACACTGTCAACCCAATGCCAATTTAAAAAGAACACAAATCTTTTAGAAGAAAAAATCAGCGCTGATGGTGCTTCCACGTCTTATTCGTATGATTATAAAAATGACGATAAGTTAAGCATAGCACTTTCAGATGATGGTGAGAATAACTATAACTTATTTGAGTACAAAAAAGGATATCTTACTCGTGTTTACAACGACAATGTAACATTTGAGTATGGTTATGATGGTTTTGGACGTAATACTTTTGTTAAAATGAATGGCGACCAATATGTAGATTTTTCACTTCAGAAAACAGATGACGGTGGAAGTGTTAGCACGACATCTTTTGCTAATGGCGACACAATAATTTCAAAAACGGATCATTTTGGTAACATCGTGCAGTTGCAATATGCTTCATCAAATGCTTCTGTTCCGTTGACACTTCATTCAAGCGTTTACGACGAGAACAATCGTGTTACCCAGTTTACAGATGGCCTTGTTAACCAAATACATTCGTATGAGTATGATGATAAGGGAAGACTTGTAATTGAACGCTGTGCTGGAGATGGTTTGACAACAATAAACAGTATTGAGTATGACGAAAATAACAATATAACGAAGTCAACAAGAGAAGTCGGATTGGAAAAAATATCATATGAATATGAGTATGGTCAAAATATTGACTCCAAACTTTTATCTACAAAACTGCCCAATAACGCAAAAGCAAAATACGATTACGATAAACTCGGTAGAGGATGCGGTAGAACATTGTACGACGAAAATGGGAACATTGTGTTACGCGAAAATACATACTATCTCAAATATGGCGATCACACAACAAAAATGCCGTCATCAGTGCGGTTTGGGTTGGGTATGAGCCTTGATGAACAAATAAAGTACAAATACGATAAAAAAGGGAATATTACCGAAATATACAAAAATGGTCTCTTGACAAACCGTTATGTATATGATATACTTAATCGTATGGTTCGTGAGGATAACAAGGCATTAGAATCGACAACAGTATTTAATTACGATACTAATGGCAATATATTGAGCAAAGCGGTATATGGTTTTACACTTGGTGATATTCTTGAAAAGATGCCGGTAAGCGTGAAAACCTATTCGTATCGCGCGGATAAATGGCGTGACCAGCTTATGTCTTTTGCTAATGAAAAATGTGAATATGATGCAATAGGCAATCCTATCAAATACCGTGGTCACGCGACTCAATATAAATATGGTGGATGTCTTGTCGCGTTTGACAGTGTTACATACTCGTATAATGGCAGTAAAGAGCGAGTAAGCAAGAGTGTAAACGGCGTTGTAACACAGTTTATAACAGCAGGGGGAAACGTAATAAGAAGTACAACGAACGGTATTGTGACAGACTTCTATTACGATAGTTATGGGCTTAGCGGAATAAAGCACAACGGTGTGAACTATTTTGTTCGTAAGAACGTACTGGGCGACATTACACATATATACGATACAACAGGTACTATTCAAGCCCGATATGTATATGATGCATGGGGCAATCATAAAGTACTCAATGCAGATGGAACGGAAGACACTAATATGCTCTCGATAGGTAACATAAATCCTATTCGTTATAGAGGGTATTTCTATGATGTAGAAACCAAGCTCTACTATCTAAAAGCGAGATATTATGATCCGGAAGTTGGGCGTTTTATCTCTGTGGATGACACTATTTACCTTGCTCCAGATACATTAAATGGACTTAATCTTTATGCGTATTGTGGCGATAATCCCATAATGCGTACGGATCATAATGGAACAAGTTGGGAGTCTTTTAAACGTAAAGTAAAGAGCTTTTTTACTAAAGTAGGTAGTGCGATATCTCACGTATTTACGAAATTAGTACAAGCATACGTTTCTTTTCAAACATATAAGCTTATGTGTATTGGCGCTATATTTAGTAAATCTATTAGAGCCGATATGAATAGAATAGGATGGAATCCGTTCAATACAAATGTAGACGCTGTTTTATCTTCATCTTCAGTTTCATTCTATAAAGGCGTGCCGGTTTTTCGATATGATAATGACCGCTCAGGAACTTTCTTTGTTATTATGCTTCAAAGAGATTTCGGCAATCTGTCGCTTGAGGGTCGACGAGATGTTGTGAGACATGAACGCGGTCATATAGATCAATTAATGTCTATGGGGATGATTGCGTACGGGTTATTTATTGGTATCCCGTCTTGGAAAGAATTTGGTGATTATGATAAAAACACTGGAAGCTATTACAATGCTCCGTGGGAAGCTATGGCGGATATCTATGGCGGAACATCTAGAACACACGCATCTCAATATGATGAAGATGCAGAAGATTATAATTGGTGGGCATGGTTAGCAGGACAATTTTTTGGATTATAGGAGGAATATAATGGAAAAAAAGCAAAAAATAATAGTTTCTATATCAGTGAGTGTCGTGTTATTTGTGATATCACTTATCGGCATATATTTTGGATGCCTTATGTGTGCGTCTAGGGAAGCTATCGACAAAGCGGTAGCTTATTATGAGCGTGACGACAGTTATATAAGTCTTTCAGCAAAAATAACTAATGTGGAAAAAGAGGGTGAGTATTATTCACTATATTTGCAATATGATGAGCAAATATCGGATTTGAGATTTGCCAAAGATTTCGAACTTATACCGAGCAATGTGAACGAATTGCAAAAAAACGGATTCGATTTTGCTTCCGATGATAAAACGTATATTATAACTGTTGGACGAAGAGAAATTCATAACGGCCCTGTACCGTTAATCACCTATCCTGTTGTAGAAATACGCGAAGCCGATGACGGCGGTAAAGTTTATTTAAGCTACGAAACTGGCAAAAGTAATGTACTGTCATACATTAAGTCTAAGAAATAAAAACATCTCGATTTTATCGCTTAATCTGTGTCGATAAGAGCAATTTTAATGTACAATATTCGCTATCAAAGAACCAAAGATATTGAATATTGTTTTTAAATAAAACTGATATGACCGTCTGTTATTGTGTAACAGACGGTTTTTCTTTATTCAAAAATACTATTAAATAAACTATTGCAAGTGTACTATTCATTAAATATTTGACCGAAAAAATCAAGAGAAGATTAATTTATTCCTTATATGACCGAATGAGCCGAAAGATGATTGAATAAAGCAAAAGTTGATTTAATAGGATGTTGACATTATGAAATGCTCGATGATACGATATTCATAAGGGTATAAAGCTAAATGTGAGAAACCGATGAGCGCAGGCATATCGGCTGCTTAGAAGGCTGTTATCAACTTAAACTAAATAATTCCTATAAGGAGAAAAAATCATGGAAAACAATCAGACAAACAACGTAATCGACAACGAACCCGTAACTTGCTACGAGGACATAGGCGAGAGAACGGAATATTCCAAGAAGTTTACAAATCCCAAGACCGGACTTCATACGGCGGTCTTATTTTCATCGCCTGTAAATAATAACGATGGAATAGAAACAGCAGCCGACGGTGAGGATTTGATTGACGCGGTAAACGACGAAGGCGAAGAAGTCTTCGAGAGTAGGCGCAATAAATTCCTTGTAAGGCTTGCGAAGAGTACGGCGCAGAATAAGCTCGTTGAGCTAATACAAGACGATTATAAAATCGCAATGTCGCCCGTGGCGGCTGTAACGTCAAAGCTTAACCGTTTTGTCGGAACGATACGTCGGGACATACAAGCAATACGCAATCTTCGGAGAAATCCGAAAGCGACAACAAATAAGATAACCGAGTTGATTCACGGCGCGGTTAAATTTGCGTTGAAAGACAGAGAGCCGTCGGACGTAAGGTTTGCGAATATTATCAACAACTGCGATCTCGAATATCTTGTAGAGAACAACCGGCTTAAAGAAAACATTATAGTCAACGCAAAATCCGAAGCGTACGAATATCTGTTTAATCTTAATCTTGGCAAGCTCGAAGCAAGAATAAGCGGCAAGCAGATAGAACTTTACGATGCGGCGACGAACGAAGTGAAGTTCTTGATTCCCGCACCGTATATGTATGACATGGCTAACGAGCAAAGCGACGCGGTAGAGTATTTGCTTGAAGGCGGTGCCGGTAACTATACATTGCGTGTAATTGCCGATGAAACGTGGATTAACGCTGCAGAGCGCATGTTCCCTGTGGTTATTGATCCTCAGATTATGGGAAATACAGAGACCATAATATCTTTCAAGGGTGGCTCGCGCACGGGCAATTTCACTACGCCGACGGGAGATTGTATTGCTATTGGTAATAACCATTATGACAATGCGGATCACGAATATACAGCTCAGATTACACTTCACGGGAATGCCATACGGCAACATATCGGCAAGGAACTGAAAATAACGCACGCCATACTCGAACTTACAAAAACGGGGGAAGATAGAGCGAGTGGCTCGACGGGCTTCAATGTTCGAAAAGACAGTGTTACGGGTACTGTTATAGATAGATTTATATATAACGGCATCAATAATCGTATTGAGATTGACATAACCGAACAAATGCAAGAGATTATAGATGGCACTACAGATAAATCGCTGTTTATAGACCGAGTAAATACGGATAGTAGGACTGACTACTTGCTCATCGCAACTGCCCTTGCAGCTAACGCAGAGTATAAGCCGCGCATATTTGTGGATTACGTTTCGGCGCGTATTAACACGGACGATATGCCGTTTGCATCGGTATCTGCAGGTAAAGGCGGTAGTGGCAAAGTCAATCTTGTTACCGGAAATCTTTTATGGGAAGTCCCTGAAGTTCAGATAAAGAGTCGCGGTGTCGAGCTGAGTGTATCTCATGTTTACGACGGTTATCTTTCAGGAAAAGATCAAGATTATATAAATAGTGCAAATGCGTCTTTGCCGAAGACACCTAAATTGTGCTGCGGTAAAGGGTTTAAACTCAACATTCAGCAGTACCTACTCGAAAAGAAGTATGCTAGCGCCGTATCTCTTTTGGGCACACGCAATTTTGTTTATATCGATGGTAGCGGCAATCACCACGATTTTGTCGAGAAGTATTATTATACCGACGATAATAAATGCAAGCGTTTTATAGAACGTATAAATTGCGCAGAGGATGTAGATGGAAATCTTACATTTGTAGCCGATGGAAAAACGTATGATGTTAAGCACGAATTAGACAACGAACTTGGTTTGACACTCGAAACGTACAAAGATTTGCTTGCATATGTACTTGATGGTAAGGCTTATTCTGTGTCGTATTATCGTATTGAGAACGGCAGAAAAGTGAGCGTTCCTTCCGATAGAGCAGGCGAAAGCGGAGTATATGCCGAGCGCAATTATGGTGACGGCATTAAAGTGGGTATCTCGGATAAACTCGATATAAAGGAAGTCGAGGAAGCAAAAGCAGCGGTTGACGAATGTGAACTCAAAATCGAAGAGGTTAAAAGTCAAATCCAAAGCGGGCAGTATAGCGGCGAAGCATATGCGCTTTTGCAAAGGAAACAAAAGCGTTACGAAGCGGAGCTTGCAGACAAGACAACAAAACTCAATAAAGCAATTTCGGACAAAAAGCGAAATCCTGTTGACTTCATTACCAACGGCAATGGGCAAACGCTAGGTTTCGATTATTATGGTAGACTTGTGCTTATAAGCAATGGCAGCGAGAGCGGTTCGGCGTTTATTATCTACAATACCGACGATAGGATAGAACGTGTTGTAGATAAGGACGGTATTCCGCTTGTGGCATTCGGCTATAAAGACGATTTGCTTGAGTATATGACCGATAAAAACGGCAAAACGTTTAGATATGAATATGATAGTAGTAAGCGTTTATTGAGGATAAGCTACGGCGATGAAGTATTATGTGAGTTTGGTTACAGTTCATATAAACTAAATTCTGTGGTTAAAAAGTTTTCTAGCAAAGTTCTTAATGGCGTGAAAATTGTTTATACGAGTGGCAAACCTACCGTGATGCAAGAGTATTCCGAAATGCTTGAGATCTCGGAAACTAACTGTGACTATGGAGCAACACTATATGCCAAAAATTTATCCATTTCCTATGTGGATAGATATATGGCCACGATCAAAGACGTAAAGACGGATATTACTACTACGTATATTATGGATAATATGGGACGTATAGTGACGGCTTATGAGGGAAGCGGTAGCAATATAAAATCCGTGTCCATTGAATATCGCGAGCGTAATCGAGCATTTTCGAGCAATGATTTGTTTACTGACAATAAGACAATTACATATGCCGCAGACAGTGGTTTAACTGCGGTAAGCACAAGAAAGGTCTATACAATGGACGATTCGGCAAAGATTGCAAAGATTCCGAAAAGCGGTATGATGTTGTTGTCTGCATGGGCTACGGCGCAATCTTTTAATCTAATATATCATCGTAGACAGACCGCATACGGCGACGACATATTCGGTCATTATGAGCTCGACGCAAATAACAGTGCGGATGTGCAAAGAAGTAACCGTAGGTTTGAATTGTTCGCAAAGGTGTATTATACAGACGGCACCACGCCTGATGCACATTATGCGTCGTTCGATTATTACAATCCGCATAAACAGCTCGGCATTTTACCGATTTATGTAAATCCGAGCTTGGTTACGAAAGTAAGTAAAATAGAATATGGCGTTAATTACTCGTATAACAATGGTACTGCAGATTTCGAGGATCTTAAGCTTACGACTTGCAAAGGCGGTACATATAGAGAGTTCGACGACGACGATTTGCTTTTGAAAGAGACAACAGATGATGGCTTTACTGAATACGAATACGCCGATAGAATGCCTATAAAAGCGACGTTTACGCGCAGCAGCGATGATAAGTCGTTTGTTTCGTTGCGCGATTATGACACTATGGGCAGGGAGCGGTTTGTACGCGGGTTTGACGGAAACTGTAAAGCTACGTTCTACGACGACAATGGTATGGTAAGCAAGACTGAAGAGTATCATGAGTCGGATACAACGACCAAGCGCGTAAAAGAGTATAAGTACGATAACGACGGCAATGTTATGTATGAGAGCGACGAAAGAGGCGAGTCTGGCGGGCAGGAGCTGTATAAAATCAACTATATAGACAATGGTGTTACTACTCGTACAAGAAATTCTGGAGGCGCGGTTACCGCTACGGGCTACGACCGTTACACGGGTGAAAATACAGGACTTTCTGGCGATGCCGATGGCAATCCGAGTACAGCACAGTATACCTATAAGCACGGTATGATGATCAAAGCAACGCATAACGGTTTTGATATCGACTACTCATACGACGGATTGGGAAGAGTAAAAACCTTAAAAATCGGCGGGCAGAGCGTGATATCTTCATGTGTGTATGATGATGCCACGCATACTTCTACAGTAACCGGAACGTACGGTATTGCTGTAATGACCGAAACTGACGTAAAAGGCAATACCGTATCCATTCAATGGGATAATGTGGAGAAATTGCATAATGTTATCGATGAAAAATATAGAGTTAAGGCGTCCGAAGATAAATATGCGAATATAACGTATCACAATTACTACGGTACCGGTGAAAACGAATCCGATTTCAGCGTCTATACGCAAGCAGAACAAGTAGTAAAAAAAGAGGAATTTAATAATCGGGCGAAGACCATACAAACTTCAAAACTGTCGTTTTATAAGCAAGCGGATTCTACTTTTGTAGCTGATACGGGTGAAATTGTTGGAACACCGGAAAAAACGCGTAGCACTAAAGTTCATTTTGATAAGAACGGATATGATGATATTGAAACAAAAGTGGAATTACCGTCGGGCATAGACATTTATCCCGAATTGGACGATTTGGGTAGGTATGCGGGATGCGTGCAAAAACAACAAGGTTATGGAACTCCGCTGATAACCGAAAATAGATATTATGTCAAGCACGGTGATAGAACGTGCGATCTTATAGCAAGCGAACGTTTTGGTGTAAACGGGGTTATCAATGAGCATATAAGGTATTCGTATGACGCAGCCGGAAATATTTCGGCAATCTATATAAACGGTGAAGCGGTATATGGATATGGATATGATTCGCTTAATAGGCTTGTTCGAGAGGAAAAATATCTAGATAAGCAGTCGATAGAATATGTTTATGATATTGGTGGGAATATCATTAAGAAGATAACTAAGGATTCCAAGATGGGGCGTAACATAGAAGAAAAATCGTTTGTTTATAAGGCAAATGGTTGGAGAGATTGCTTAACAGAAATTATTACAAAAACTATTGTATACAATGAAGACGGGACTGTTAATGCAAAGGATACCAAAACAACGACGGAAGAGATTACTTATGACAATTATGGACGCGCTGCGGATTATAGGGATAAGAAGTTTGTTTTTTCCAAATTCTTAGATACAGTAAAGAATGAAAGTAATAGTGTAATTGCCGAATATAAATATAATATTAATGGGTTAAGAATATCCAAGAAAGCTAATAATAAAACGACAGAATTCTTCTATGATGGTACAAAATTAGTCCGTTCATTTATTGACAAAGGTAGAGATATATGGTATAATTACGGCATCAACGGAATCCAAGGAATTACGGTTAAGGAAGCCGGAGCGAGTACATCAACCGAATACGTGTTACGTAAAAACGCACAAGGCGACGTTACGCACATTTACAAGATGAATAGTGGAACACTCGAGCTTATGGCGCAGTATAAATACGACGCTTGGGGGGACCATACAGTTTACAAAGCAGACGGTAAGACGAAAGATGACGACGCAAATTCTATTGGAAACATAAATCCTATTCGGTACCGCGGTTATTACTATGACTCCGAAACCGGGCTGTATTATCTGAAGACGCGTTATTACGATTCCAAAACGGGTAGATTCATTTCTGCTGACGACACCCAATATCTTGATCCGCAAACCGTCAATGGATTAAATTTGTTCATTTATTGTGGCAATAATCCCGTGATGAATGTCGATGAAAATGGTAATAGCTGGAAAAGCTTTTGGAAAGGCGTCGGCAACTGGTTTAAGAAAAATTGGAAAATAGTAGTTGGTGTTGTGGTAGCGGCTGCATGTGTTGTGGCAAGTATAGCAACATTTGGTATAGCTACCGTCGCTGTGGGAATGGTTACCGGTGCGCTTGTGGGAGCCGGATATGGCGCTTTAAATGCTTATATTAACGGTGATAATATATTGTATGGAGCGTTTTCTGGTATGCTAGTTGGCGCTCTCAGTGGTCTTGGTGGTGGCGGTTTTGGCGGAATGCTCTTAGCTGGAGTCGGTAGCTTTTTTGGAGCCGCAGCGCTGTCTCTCATAGGCGATGATGTTAATCATAGAGAAAGAAATGAAACGAAAGCATTAGTCTCCGGCATAACAGCGGGTGTATTTAATTTCCTTGGTGCTGGATTTGGCAATTTAATGAATTTAAGTGGTGAGTGTCTTGCTGTTAAGATTATAGGAAACTTAGTAAATTCCTTTATATTTACATCATATTCTTTTATTGGGGATATAATATATGACGTTCTTTTCGGAGGCCGTAAATCTAAGGCCAAAAAAGCTTTACAAGTATAGTCATTCTTTACTCCTATTAGTC
>CAMWXP010000039.1 GCA_947178255.1 uncultured Clostridia bacterium
AAAATGGCAAAGAAAGCTGAAAAAACCGAAAACAAGAAACTGACGGTCACGCTGGTAAAAAGCACGGCGGGTCGTTTGGTTAAGCAACAGCGCACTGTCGAGGCGCTCGGACTTAAAAAACTTCATCAGTCCGTTGTTGTGGAGGACACTCCCGCAATGCGCGGAATGATTCGCACGGTATGTCACCTCGTGACGGTTACCGAGGCATAAGGCTTGACTGTAATTTCGCCCACGCGGCGAAGCATTCGGTCGGGTACCATTAGAAAAGGAGACTTAAATCATGAAAATGCACGCACTTATGCCGGCAGACGGCTCGCGCACCAAAGCCAAGCGTTTGGGTCGCGGAATAGGCTCGGGCTTAGGCAAGACGTCGGGCAAGGGTCATAAAGGACAGTGGGCGCGCAGCGGCGGCGGCGTTCGTCCCGGATTCGAGGGCGGACAGATCACGCTTATGCGTCGTCTTCCCAAGCGCGGATTCAACAACAAGTTCCAAAAGGAATTCAGTGTCATCAACATCGACAAACTGAACATGTTTGACGACGGCACTGTTGTCGATCTCATGCTTTTGGTCGAAGCGGGCGTCGTCAAAAAGGTCGAAGCCTACGGACTTAAAGTTTTGGGCGACGGCGAACTCACCAAAAAGCTTACCGTCAAAGCGGCTAAGTTTACGGCTTCCGCAAAAGAAAAGATCGAAAAAGCGGGCGGCACTGTCGAGGTCATCTAATGTTTGAAACGCTAAAAAACGCTTTCAAAAATAAGGACGTGCGGCGTAAGATTTTGATCACGCTCGCACTGCTCTTTATATATAGGCTGGGGTGTTGGGTTCCTATCCCCGGCATTAATCCGTTGGCTTACTCCGGCAACTCCGCGGACGGATTGTTGGGCTTGCTCAACGGCATTACGGGTAGCGCTCTAAGTAACGGTGCGTTGTTTGCAATAGGTATTACGCCGTACATCAACGCTTCCATTATATTGCAGCTACTCACAGTCGCCATACCGCGTTTGCAAGAATGGCAAAAGCAGGGTGACGAAGGTAAAAAGAAAATCACGCAAGTCACGCGCTATATCACATTGGCGCTTGCCGTAGCGCAAGCGGCGGCAGTTACCGTGTCGTACGTGCGTGCGGGCGCGTTGTCCGACACTGTGTTCGGACCCATGACCCAAGGCTGGATTATCGGTATATTCGTAGCGGTCATCATGGTAATGGGCTCTATGCTCACCATGTGGCTGGGCGAGCGCATAACCGACTACGGTATCGGCAACGGCATAAGCCTTTTGATTTTTGTCGGTATTATCGCTACCGCAGGTCACAGCATTGTTGCGACCATCCAAAGCTCGGTAGGCGGCGACGAAATGGCTATCTGGCAGCTTGTCGGATTTGTCATCATGGTCGTTGCGGTATTCTTGCTCATAGTCTTCATTGACGGCGCCGAACGCCGTGTTCCCGTACAGTACGCCAAACAGATTAAGGGCAGAAAGCAATACGGCGGACAAAGCACGTTCATTCCCATCAAGGTCAACGCAAGCGGTGTTATGCCTATCATCTTCTCGACGGCGCTTATCACCTTCCCGCAAATGATAGCTCAGCTTGTAGCACCCACCAGCTCGTTCTATATTTGGTGGATGACCTACCTCGGCGCGGGCTCTATCGCTTACTCGGTGCTTGTCGCGTTGCTCATACTCGGCTTCTCGTATTTCTATGCCGGTATCGAGTTCAACCCCGAAGACATTTCGCGCAACATTCAGCAGTACGGCGGCTTTATCAACGGCATTCGCCCGGGCAGGCCGACAACGGAATACCTCAGCAGGATTTCCAAGCGGCTCACATTGTTCGGCGCTATATTCCTCGCGTTTATCGCGCTTGTGCCGTCGGTCGTATTTGCCGCAGTCCTTGGACAAACGTCATCGCTCGTCAACGCGTTTTCTGCAACAGGTATGCTAATCGTAGTTTCGGTCGCACTGGAATTCGAAAAGCAACTGCAAAGCCAGCTGATGATGAAGCAATACAAAGGTTTCTTAAAATAAGGTGCGCGAAGCGCAAGTCCGTAACTATTCACTATTCACTATTATCTCTTCACTATTAAGACTTTCTATGAGGTAAACATGAATTTAATCATCATGGGTGCGCCGGGCAGCGGCAAAGGCACGCAAGCGGCGCTCATTTGCAAGACGCACGACATACCGCATATCTCGACGGGCGACCTGCTCCGCAAAAACATAGCGGACGGCACCGACTTGGGCAAGCAGGCCAAAGCGTATATGGACGCAGGCAAGCTTGTTCCCGACGAGCTGGTTATCGCGCTGTTAAAGAACAGAATAGAGCAAGCGGATTGCGCAAAGGGCTTCCTTTTGGACGGCTTCCCGCGCACAAAGGCTCAGGCGGACGCGCTCGGCGGCATTACCACAATCGACGTAGCGCTCAACCTTGTAACCGACCTTAACAAGTTGGCCGACCGCATGGCAAGCCGCAGGGTATGCCTTAAATGCGGATACACGACCAGCGCGCAGGACGCGCCGGACGGAATCTGCAAGGCGTGCGGCGACAAGCTGGTCATCCGCGACGACGACAAGCGCGAGGTTGTGGAAAACCGCTTAAAGGTTTACGAACAGAACACCGCTCCGCTTGTAGATTACTACAACAACAAAGGACTGCTCAAAAACATCGACGGTATGCAGTCGATAGAGCAAGTCAACCAAGCTATCGAGGCAGCGCTTAAATGATAGTCAAGTCCGATAAAGAGCGAGAGGGCATGCGCGCGGCAAGCCGCGTAGTAAAAGCGGCGCTCGACGCGGCGGAAAAGTTTATCAAAGTCGGCGTTACAACGTTGGAAATCGACGCGGTCGTCGAGGAAGTCATACGAAGCTACGGCGCAACGCCGTCCAGCAAGGGCTTCCACGGCTACCCCAACGCCTCGTGTATATCGGTCAACGACGTGGTCGTCCACGGAATACCGTCGCTACTGACGGTCAAGGACGGCGACATAGTGTCTGTGGACATTACCGCACTTTTAAACGGATATCAAGGCGACGCGGCAAGGACGTTTGCCGTAGGCAACGTTTCGGAAGCCGACCGCAGGCTTATCCAAGTAGCCAAGGACGCGTTCTTCGCGGGCATCGAGTATGCCAAAGCGGGATGCAGAGTGGGGGATATATCCTCCGCGGTCCAGCTTTACACCGAGCTTAACGGCTGCGGCGTTGTGCGCGACCTGACCGGTCACGGCATTGGGCATAAAATGCACGAGCCGCCCGAGGTTCCCAACTTCGGCAAGCACGGCACGGGCGCACCGCTCAAAGCGGGCATGTGCATTTGCGTAGAGCCGATGATTACGGCCGGCGGCTGGCGGGTACGAATAGAGCGCGACGGCTGGACGGTCAAAACGTTTGACGGAAGTCGTGCGGCGCACTACGAAAACACGCTGATAATAACCGACGGCGAGCCCGAGATACTTACACTGTGACGAACAACTTTAAAAAAGGAGCGCGTTACACAATGGAAATCGGCGATATTGTAATAAGCCTTGCGGGGCACGATACGGGCAAGCCGTTCGTAGTAGTCGCGCAGGCAGGCGAAAACTTCGTGCTGATAGCCGACGGCATTTCGCGGGGAATGGAAAACCCCAAGCTTAAACGTAAAAGGCATTTACGGGTAGCCGATCAAAGCGGCATAGAAAACCCGACAAACGCAGCGCTTAAAAAGCGTATAAAACAATTTATTAAGGATAGGAGGTTGTATGCCGAGAAGTGATAATATCGAAACGGAAGGCACCGTCGAGGAATGTCTGCCCGGTACCAAGTTCAAGGTCAAGCTCGACAACGGCGCAATGGTAATGTGCACGATTGCGGGCAAGATGCGGGTCAACTACATCAAGGTACTGCTGGGCGACAGAGTCAAGGTTGCCATTTCCCCGTATGATATAACCAAAGGTATCATTACGTTCAGAAGCAAATCGTAGGCAACAACCAACACACTATTCACTAACAACCAATCCGAATTAAAAGGAGTACATCATGAAAGTAAGATCGTCCGTAAAACCCATGTGCGACAAGTGCAAAGTCATTCGCCGTCACGGCAAGGTTATGGTAATTTGCAGCAAGAACCCCAGCCACAAGCAACGCCAAGGCTAATTTTGAAGGGCGTATTCATCGCCGGATACGGGCTACGCAGCCACAGGCTGATTCGTTGCAATCTACACACAACTATAAAGTGAGTGGATAAGCAAAGTATCGTGCAACATTTGGTTGCCTTGGTTACGCAGGTGGGTCTACGCGCCCGTCGCGTGTGGCACAACTGTTGCCCGTCTGCGGCGCTACTCCGCCCTCAAAAATACGTTCTTTACAGCAAAGTCGGATAACATACTTATAAAATAACCGTATCTACGGTGAGCGCGACATTCCACACGCAAGCCGAAAGAGCGCTATTTATATCTATCAATTAAAAAACCATTAAGGAGTTTCAAAAGTGGCAAGAATAGCAGGTATTGATTTGCCCAAGGAAAAACGTATCGAGATAGGACTTACCTATATTTACGGTATCGGTCGTCCCACGGCAAACAAAATTCTTCAAGCGACGGGCATCAGCCCCGACGTTCGTGTAAAAGACTTGACCGGCGATCAGGAAAACGCGCTCCGTACTTATATCGATAAAAATATCAAGACGGAAGGCGATCTTCACCGCGAGGTCGAACTTAACATAAAGCGCCTTAAAGATATAGGTTGCTACCGTGGCGTACGGCATCGTAAAAATTTGCCCGTTCGCGGTCAAAACACCAAGCAGAACGCGCGTACCCGCAAGGGACCCAAACGCACTGTTTCTCGCAGCAAGAAGAAGGAGAGATAACGCATGGCAGTCAAGAAAACCGCTACCAAAAAGAGGGTAACGAAAAATATCGACAAAGGTTGCGTGCACATTCACGCTTCGTTCAACAACACGATAGTGACTGTTACGGACGAGGACGGCAACGCTATCGCCGCTTGCTCGGCGGGCGCGCTCAAATTCCGCGGTTCGCGTAAGTCCACGCCGTACGCGGCGCAAATGGCGGCGGAGGAAGCCGCGCGTCGTGCTATGGAGCACGGCTTGCGTTCGGTCAAGGTGTTTGTAAAAGGCCCCGGCTCCGGCAGGGAATCGGCCATCCGCGCCATGGAAGTAGTAGGCTTGCAGGTCACGGAAATCAACGACGTGTCGCCTATTCCGCACAACGGTTGCAGACCGCCCAAACGTCGCAGAGTGTAAGGAGAGTAAATTATGGCAAGAAATATTTGTGCTGATTGCAGACAATGCCGCCGCGAGGGCATGAAGCTTTTCCTCAAAGGCGATCGCTGCCAATCCAAAAAATGCGCTATGGATCGTCGTCCCGTTCCCCCGGGCGCGCACGCAATGGCTCGCCGCAAAAACAGCGAGTACAACATGCAGCTTCGCGAAAAGCAAAAGGTTAAACGTATTTACGGCGTGCTTGAAAAGCAGTTCAGAGAATACTACGAAAAGGCTGTCGCGCAAAAGGGCGTTACCGGCGAGAACATGCTCGCTATGCTCGAAAAGCGTTTGGACAACGTCGTATACCGCATGGGTATCGGCGCTTCGCGCAAAATGTGCCGCCAGATAGTCAATCATGGCCACATCCTTGTCAACGGCAAGCGCGTAGACATTCCGTCCTACCAAATCAAGCTGGGCGACGAGATTACCATTAAGGAAACCAGCCGCGACAATAATTTGTTCAAAGAGCTTCGCGGCGCCGAAGTCAAAATGCCCAAGTGGGTCACGTTTAACACCGAAAGCTTTGTCGGCAAGGTTGTTGACAATCCCAAACGCGAAGACGTAGATCTCACTATCAACGAGCAGCTCATCGTCGAGTTGTATTCCAAGTAATAAGGAGTATCAGGACATGATGGAAATTGAAATGCCGAGAATCTCGATGGAGGAGACCGACAGCTACCGCTCCGGCAAGTTCGTCGTAGAACCGCTCGACCGCGGCTACGGCCACACGCTTGGCAATGCGCTTCGTAGAGTGTTGATGTCCAACCTCCCCGGCGCCGCCGTCATTGGCATAATGATCGAAGGCGTCGACCACGAATTCTCGACCGTCAAGGGCGTTAAGGAAGACGTGACCGAAATCATTCTTAACCTTAAATCGCTCAACTTAAAGGCTAACTATACCGATAAATCGCTCGTCAAGGAATTGCATATCCAAAAGACGACGCCCGGCGCAGTAACCGCCGCAGATATAGACGTCGATCCCGAAATCGACGTTCTCAACCCCGACTTATACCTTTGCACGCTCGACGAGGGCGCCAAGCTCGACATGACGTTGTACGTCGGCAAAGGCAGGGGCTACGTTGTTGCGGACGAGCTTAAAGATCCGTCACGTCCAATCGGCTATATCCCGATTGACGCCATATTCACGCCCGTCAAGTTCGCTTCGTACTCGGTAGAGCCGACGCGCGTAGGGCAGTCTATGGACTACGACAAGCTTACGCTCAACGTCAAGACCGACGGCTCGCTTTCCGCCAAGGACGTACTCAGCCTTGCCGCAAAAGCGCTCGAAGACCACGTCAAGCTGTTTGTCGCGCTGTCCGACACGATTTCCGGCATGGACATTCTTGTGTCGCGCTCGGAAGACCGTCAGGCAAAAGTATTGGAAATGAACATCGAGGAAATGGACTTGTCGGTGCGCAGCTACAACTGCTTAAAGCGCGCCGGAATCCACACCGTTGCCGACCTCACGCGCAAGACCGAGGAGGACATGCTCAAAGTCCGCAACCTCGGCAGAAAGTCTTTGGACGAGGTTATCGCCAAATTGCGTGGCTTGGGACTTGATCTTAAAGCATCGGAAGACTAATAAGGAGATTATCGCACTATGGAACAGAGAAAACTTTCCCGTCCTACCGACCAGCGCGCCGCGCTTTTGCGCAACCAAGTTACCGCGCTGTTGTGGAACGAAAAAATAACCACCACCTATGCGCGTGCCAAAGAAGTTTCGCGCCTTGCCGACAAGGTTATCCAGCTTGCCGTCGACACCGTGCTTGACGTAAAAAAGGAAGTCAAGCAGACCGTTGACAAAAAGGGCAAGCCCGTCAACGTCGAGGTTATCCTTGACGGCGAAAAACGCCTTGCCGCGCGCCGCAAGATAATGGCAATGGTATACGATCCGCCCGAAACCAAAAAGCCGGGCGAAACCGGCCCCGCGTTCCGCGCGCGCACCGAGGATATTCAGCACCCGCTTATCGAAAAAATATTTAACGTGTATGCTATCCGCTATTCTCAGCGCAACCACGACAACAACTCGGCAGGCGGCTACACCCGCGTCCTCAAATTGGGCGCACGCCGCGGCGACGGCGCCGAAGAAGCGCTTATCGAGTTAGTGTAATTAACTTAATATCCAAAAACAAATCAAGTCCCGTGCATAAACGCTCGGGACTTTTTTGTTAAACTGCAAAAAAATAGAGCCGTGATTTGACAGTAAGTGCTGGGCTCCAATTGCCCAGTGTTCTTGCCAATCACGACTCTAATATTATTATACGATATAATAATGGGATTGTCAATACTTTTTGAGCTTTATTGTTTAGAAATGTTTGGTTTTTATTCACATCATTTCGACCGAAGCGCGTTAGCGCGTAGTGGAGAAATCTAGGCGAAGCCGCATATATACTTACGATATATCGATAGCAGCGACCTAATAAGCGCTATTATTTTTTGGATTATAATGCTTGATTTTTGCCGCTCAATGCTTTATAATAACAAATAGTTAAACGGCTTATGCGCGTTTATCCCCGTTGCAAGTCTTTGCGACAGCGCCCCGAGTGGTCTAATCTCGGGGACTTTTTATTTTTTTGCTTGATTTTTACAACCGACATGTGTATAATAATAATTAGGAAACGGCAGTCCTGCCGCGAAAGCGGATGTGTTGACAAGGCTAGTATTGGCACCGTTTCTTTTTTTGTGCTTAATTATATACCCGCAAAAAAATTGACATTTATTTTACACAGTGATAGAATGTATTTACTATAACGATGGAGAATACCATGCAAAGAACTTATATAAAAGACCTTACCGAAGGTGAATGCCTAATCAAAGGCTACGTCGAAACGATACGCGACAAAAAGATAATGTTTTTGGTCATACGCGACGTGACGGGCTTTGTTCAAGTAACTATCGAAAAGGACAACCCCACTTACGACGAAGCCAAAAAGCTTACGCCGCACAGCTTTGTCGCAATCAAGGGCAAATGCGTTTACTCGGAATATGTGCGCAACGGCGGCAAAGAGATATACCCCTCCGAACTGCAAATAATGAGCATTGCCGACCTTATCCCGCTCAATGCGGAAAGCGGTCAGGACTTGCGTATGGACTATCGCTGGATAGACCTGCGCGACGAAAAGAAGGTGTTCATGTTCCGCATCATGACGGCGTTCGAACGGCTTGCTATCGAATACTTCAACAAGAACGGATTTATCGAAATCCACACGCCCAAAATCACGGCGTTGTCCAGTGAGGGCGGCAGTGAGGTGTTCGAGCTGAAAAACTACTTCGGACAGAAAGCTTACCTTACGCAAAGCCCGCAGTTGTACAAGCAGATGAGCATGATGGCGGGCTTCGACAGAACTTTCGAGATAGGCGAGTACTTCCGCGCCAATCCCAGCTTCACTTCCCGCCACGATACAGAGTTTACCGGCATAGACGTAGAAGTGTCGTTTATCGAATCGCACCACGACGTCATGGATATAGAGGAAGCGTTGCTTGCGCACGTTATCAACGGCGTAAAGGCGGAGTTTAACGACGAGTACAAAAAGTACTTCGGCACGGACATTATTACGCTCGACTACAAGATCCCGCGCATAACGCTGACCGAAGCGTACAAAATTCTCAAAGACGAAATGAACTACGAAGTGCCGCGTGCGCTCAAGGGCGACCTCGACCCCGACGGCGAAAAGCTTATTTGCAAGTACGCCAAGGAAAAGTACGGCAGCGACTTCGTGTTCATCATCGACTTCCCCGCTAAGGCGCGTGCCTTCTATTCGATGAAAAAGGATGACGACCCCACGCTTACCAAAACGTACGACTTGCTGTTTAAGGGCATAGAAATCACCAGCGGCGCACAGCGCGAACACCGCTACGAGAACCTCAAACAGAACATAGAGGAGAACGGCATTAACCCCGAAACGATGAGCGAATACCTCGACTTCTTCCGCTACGGCGCACCTACGCACGGCGGCTTCGGGCTTGGCATAACCCGCACGCTCGTCAAGCTGTTCGACCTTCCCAGCGTAAAAGACGTAACCTTCTTGTTCCGCGGACCCAGCAGACTTAAACCGTAATATCGACTACTACGTATAATTACCAAAGATAAAAAGGACTTGCCTTTGTAGGCAGGTCCTTTAATAATATGGTTGAGATTCCTCGCTGCGCTCGGAATGACAAAAGATTTAATATGCGTAATAAATTAATTTTGTCATTCTGAACAAGCGAAGCGCCGTGAAGAATCTCAACCGATTTTTAAAAATATTATTTTACTGTTCATACCGATTGATTTTTTACGCTTAATACTATGTTAATATTCGGTGTCGTCTATTATGTTTTCGGGCAAGGTGATTGCGACGTCGCCGACGTTTTGTATGGTATGTTTGGTCGTTCCCGTAATCCAATTATATGTAATAACTAACACTCCCGCGTCTAGCTTTACGGTTACGGTCTCGTCGGAATAAGTGGCCGTAAGCGTTTTGGTGTCGCTGTCGTAATCGGTCCACAACGAAAGTTTACTTGTTTTATTGATGCTGTTGATAAGATTATCTGTTCGAGCTACGGGATCGCCCAACTCGGAAAAATCGTTGGTTTTGTGCCAAGTCATATCGTCGGCTTGACTGATTTTGTATAGGCTGTTGCCTACCTTCACGCCGTAAAATAGCTCGCCGTTATATTCGATTTTCATTTTTCCGTCAGCCGTGTAATACTTGTACACGCTTCCGTCGGAATATTCCGAAGTCGAATAATAGTTGCCGCCGTTTTCTTTCGCGGCATTCAAAAAATCGACGGCTGCGCTTGCCGCTTGTTTAATCTCTTCGGTCTTGTCGTTTTTATCTTCGGGATTATTTCCGCCGCCGCAACCGACCATGGCCAGTCCCGCGATTGCAAAGCTTGCGGCAAGACAAACGGAAATAGCTATCGTTTTTAAAAGTTTAGTCAATTTCATATTTCACCTCAATCGAATAATAAAAACGCTTAACTGCTTTTTTGTGCGCTTTTTGGGCAGGGGCGTAACCGCTTCCAAAATTTCGCATACTTGCTCAACAAGCTCACCGTTTTCTATATCGAGAATATAATGTTCTTTGGAGCCGTCGTAGGGGATGCCGCACTCCGCGCTGTGCATAACCTCGTCGAGCTGCGGCAGCTTTTTAACGTACACCGTGCTGTCGCAAACGAGCAGTATGGGTTTGTCGTTTACGTACACCATGTAATCGCCGAACATCTTTTTGTATCGGACGTTTTCAAAGCCGCGCACTTGTTCGCACACGAATTCGGCATATTCCACGGGCGTCGCCATAACAATTTCCTCGCAAAGGTGTTTAATATATTCTAGCGTAATTATTAGATAATGTCAAGAGCCGCCGTTCTTTTTACCGCTTGACTTGACTGTATATATATGTTAAACTATTACTACTTTTACGGAGGCAATAGTGGAAAAATCGGCGAAAATAAGACTTATATATGCGATTTTTCTCGGCGTCTTTACCGTCGCGGTGGGGCTTGCCATAATTTGTGTTGCCGCCGATATCTACTACACGGGCAAGGATACGGGGGTCATTTACAGCCGCGCAATCGTCGGCGAAAGATTGACCGCGCTTGCCATTCCGCTTATTTTTCTTATAGCCGCAATAATATTGGGCGCGGTGTTCCCGCTGTACAAGGTCAAGGCGGCGCGTACGCCCGAGGATACGCTCGGCAAACTTAAAGCGCGTATTCCGCAATCGGGCGATGGTGAAGAATTTACAGCGGCGCAAAACGCGTACAAAAAGGCGGCGATTATTCGGCTGGTAGCTTGGCTTGTCGCGCTTGCGGCTGCGCTTGCGGGAGCTATTGCCACGCTGTGCTATCTTGTAGATACAGCGCAGTTTTCGGGCAAGGACGTGACGGGCGAAATATTCAACCTTGTAAAGAATATTTTGCCGTGGTTGTGCGTGGCGTTTGCCGCTACTATTGCCGCGACTGTTACAAGCGGCATATTCGCACGCAAGCAAGTAGCCGTCGCAAAGACGATGATTAAAAACGGAGACAAACAGGCGGTCGCGCAAAAAGCCGAGCCTAAGTTTATAACCGTTATCAAGTCGATTATCGCAAAGCCCGCGTTTACGTGGGCTGTTCGCGGTTGCATATTCGTGCTTGCCGTGGTGTTTATTATACTCGGCATCGTCAACGGCGGAGCAAACGACGTGCTTGTAAAAGCCGTCAATATTTGCACCGAATGCATAGGTTTGGGTTAAGGGGGCGCGAGATATGATTGTTGCTATCATCGTTATATCTATCGTCCTCGCTGTTGGACTGCTGACGTTCTTTATCGGCAGAGCTGTGCGCAAAGCCAATCTTCCGCCCAAGCCCGAAAATCCCAACAAGGGCAAAGGCGTTTGGGCGTGGATTAAAAACCACATTCCGACCAAGCGCAGACTTATTCAGGTTTACGCCGCACTGCTGTACAACGCCAATATAAAAGGCTTCGCGTCGGGCAAGATTTACACGAGCGAATCCACCAAGTATATGTGCGTGCCCGGGCTCAACTGTTACTCTTGCCCCGGGGCGGTGGGAGCATGCCCTATGGGCGCCTTCCAAAACGCGCTCGCTGCAAGCGAAACGCGCGCGCCGTACTACGTGCTCGGCATACTCGCGCTGTTCGGACTTATGCTCGCGCGCACGATATGCGGATTTTTGTGCCCTATCGGATTGTGCCAAGAGCTGTTGTATAAGATACGCACGCCCAAGCTGAAAAAGAGCCGCGTCACCCGCGCGCTGTCTTACTTTAAATACGTAATACTCGTGCTCGCAATAGCGATACCGCTCGTTTACGCGATAGGCGCTATGCCCGTGCCCGCATTCTGCAAGTACATTTGTCCCGCGGGAACGATAGGCGGCGCGGTCGCGTTGCTTGCCAATTCGAGCAATGCGGGTTTGTTCGCGCAGCTCGGTTGGCAGTTTACATGGAAGTTCTCGCTGGCAATCGCGTTCATCGTCGGGTCGGTGTTTATATTCCGTTTTTTCTGTCGGTTCTTCTGCCCGCTCGGCGCGATATACGGCTTCTTTAATAAGTTCTCGCTTATCGGCGTGACGGTGGACAAGGAAAACTGCACCGACTGCGGTTTGTGCGTAGCGCACTGCAAAATGGACGTAAAACGCGTGGGCGATCACGAATGTATAAACTGCGGCGAATGTATGGCGGTATGCCCGACAAAGGCAATCAGCTGGAAGGGCTCTAAAATTTTCCTTCGACTTAACTCGATAGGCGATACGGCGCCGCAGGAAAAACCGCTTGCGCTTGTTGAGGGCGAGATGAAAATTCCGCCCGTCGCCGCAGCGGAAAACGTCGACGCAATCACGGCAAACGAAACGGCGGCGACGACGGTAGCGGTACCCGACGGGGTAGCGACCGAGCAGCCCGCGGAAGCGCCCGCCGAAAAAGTAAAGGCAAAGAGCAAAAAGCCGACAACGTTTTGGTTGGAGCTCGCGGCATGGGTCGCCGCGATAGTCGTGCTTATAACGGCGCTTATATGCTATAACTTTGTTGATAAGGACGAGGAATACGTTCCGCCACAAACTGGTGGCGACACCGACGTGGTGATCGGATATAACGTAGGCGAAACCGCGCCCGACTTCACGCTCGACATGTACAACACCGACGGAACGGTCAATCTTTACGAAAAGCGCGGAGGCATTACGGTAGTCAACTTCTGGGCGACATGGTGCACGCCGTGCGTGGCGGAAATCCCGCACTTTATCGAGCTCGCCGACAATCACCCCGAAATAACGGTAATTGCCATACAGGGTAGGGGCGATCAGCCGGTGCAGGAGTTTATAACCAACAAGGGCTGGACTGAAACCAATTTGATATTTGCGCAAGACAAGCTGAACGGCACGAGGTGCCAAACGTATTTGTCGTTTGGCGGAAAGGGTATGTGGCCGATGACGGCAATAATAGACGCCGACGGCAAAATACTCTACAACGATACAAAGTCGTTCGGTAGCTACGACGAATTGGAAAAGCTTGTCGCGGGCTTTATGCAAGAACAAGCTCCGACCGACGAGCAATAAAAAATAACGGAAAAACACGCGCCCACCGATACGTTCGATGGGCGCGTGTTTCGTCATAAGCGACGGTTGCGCATGACGAAAAGGGGTTAATCCATGTCGTTGCCGTAGCCGTTCATGCGGTTGCAGCAGCAACGGCAGCAGCATTGGGGACGAACGGGGTGCTGCTCTTGCTTATGGCAGCAGCAGTTGCAGCAGTTGTCGTGACGGTCGTGGTCGTGGTTGTCTTGGCAGTTGCACCGCACGCATTTTACTTGGCGGTTGCAGCAGCACTGGTTGTTAAAAAAGAACATATGACTTTCACCTCCTTTGTCTTATGTAAATGAATGAGCGGAGGTGACTACATTATCGTTTTATGCAAGGCGGCGGCGGGGAGTGACAAAAATTTATAACCGCGCAAACAAAAACTCTAACGCGCGGCAAATATCGGCAGTAGCAAGAAAACGCTTGACAAAAACGCGACAATACATTATAATGATACAGCAAATGGAGAAGTACCCAAGTGGCTCAAGGGGCTCCCCTGCTAAGGGAGTAGTTCGGTAACACGGAGCGCGGGTTCAAATCCCGCCTTCTCCGCCAAGAGCACCCAATTTGAACCCAAGAGGAATAAATTGAGTGCTTTTTCTATATTCGCGGAGTTCAGTTAAGTCATCGTTGTCGAGTTTGAATTTAAGCGGTGTTTGCGGCGAAGTGTTGTAGAAGATATAAACGCAATCGTCGAATAAAACCACACGGTATATGAACGAGTTGAAAAACTCGTTCTTTTCTTTGTCGTTAGAATATTGTTTTCGTGCAAAGTAAGTCAGGAACGCCTTTACTTTTTCGTAATCGAGCGGTTGTATCTGCCGCGCTTTTTCTACCGCAATCTTACTTTCCAATTCTGCGCTTTGCTGTTCTAATGATAGCAATTTTTCTTTCGTGGACTTTGTAACAATACCTGCCGCAATCGCCGAAAGAAAACCGTCTATTGCTTTTTGTACTTGCTTTTGTTCTTTTTCGAGTAATGCAAGCGTGTCAGACTTTTGCAATCCTTCGTTAAACTTTTCGGTAACCGTAAGCGCAAGTTGGTCAATTACGCCCGATTGCAATACATACTCGACTGTCTTGCTAAATACCAAGTCTTCCAACTTCTCTTTGGTAATGTTAGACTTGTTGCATTGTTCTTTGTGAAGTTTACGGTTAAAACACTTGTAGTAGTGGTAAACCTTTCCCGTATGGCTTGTACCGTCCTCAGCTGTCATAAGTGTACCGCAGTTGCCGCAAAACAGTTTTCCGCTAAGTATGTATTCGCTGTGTCCTCGAACAGTCTTTTGTTTATGCCGCTGATTGTCCATTAACTTATTGCAAACGGTAAATGTCCGTTCGTCCACAATCGCAGGAACGATATTTGTATAGGTCGTTCCATTACTGATGACAACGCCCATATACTTGCTGTTACGGATTATCTTGGAAAAGGAGTTGACTGTAAACTTCGCGCCGGTTTTATTGTGTATGCCTTGCGCGTTTAATCTATCGACAATGCTTTTTGCTTTCTCGCCGTTCTTGTACCGCTCGAACATATCTTTTACAATCGTCGCTTCAATCGGGTTTATAGTCCAGCGCTTGTCAACAATGTCATATCCGAATAACTTGTATCCACCTATAAAGTATCCTTTTGAAAGACTTTCTCTAATACCGCGTCGTACTTTTTGACTTAATTCCGCAGAGTAGTATTCCGCCATACTTTCGAGTACGCCCTCTATGAGAATGCCGCTTGCATCTTCGGTTATGTTTTCTTTTGCCGAGAGAACACGCACGCCGTTTTTCTTTAACTTGGCTTTATAGTTCGCGCTGTCATAGCGGTTACGAGCAAAGCGATCGAGTTGGTAAACAAGAACATAATCAAAAGTCTTTTTCTTGCTGTCCTCGATCATTTGCAAGAAGTTCGGACGCTTGTCCGTCGTTCCCGTCAATGCGCGATCTATGTATTCGCCGACTATGAGTAAGTCGTGTCGCTTGGCGTAGTCATAACACTCCCGAAGCTGACCTTCGATAGATTGTTCCGTTTGTGTGTGCGAGCTGAATCTCGCATATATAACCGCTCGTTTATTCATTGTGTTCTCCTTTGCCGAATACTCTTTCGGGGGATAAGATAGAAGTACCGCTTTGCTTTACATCGTCAAGTAAAATGTTCGCTAATATTGTTGCACTTGTTTCTATCTGTTCTTGTGTGATTTCATAATTTGTTTGTGTTGTTGTACCCGTAGCCAAATCTACAGATAAAAAGTTCTTGTTGAAAATAGTTCAGTCCTTTGTGGACGTCGAGATATCCGTTTATTTTTCCTCGCTACCATCCATAAGGAAGAA
>CAMWXP010000040.1 GCA_947178255.1 uncultured Clostridia bacterium
GTACGGGCAAGTGCAAGCTGTGGCTGAGAACCTTGGAATTACAAATTATTTGAGCAAGCTCGGGCGAAATATCCTTTGGATGCGACGTCATGAATTTGAGTCTGTATTTTTTGTCGCTTTCCAGTTCCTTTAACAAATCGGTAAATGTTTTATCTGCATACCTGTAAGAATTTACGTTTTGGCCAAGTAGCGTTATTTGCTTGTACCCTTCGCTCAACAAACGGTCGACGTCGGATACGATATCGTCTATCGGGCGGCAGCGTTCCCGGCCCCGCACATATGGCACAATGCAGTACGTGCAAAAGTTGTTGCAACCGTACATAATGTTTACCCATGCGTTTATTCCCGACGAGCGCACAGGCGTATTGCTTTCCGAGCAATCGCCGTCCTTTTCAGAAGCCCATACCTCTATAATGCGCGTGCCCGTTTTAATAAATCTATCCAAGTAATCGCCCAATCGAGGCTGGTTGAACGTGCCTATAACTATATTTACAAACGGGCAACGCTTGACCAGCTTTTCCGCCGCATTTGGCTGTTGCGTCATACATCCGCAAACAGCTATAATAGCACCCTGCTTCTTTTGGCTCTTAATCCTACCTAAATGTCCGTACACCTTGGTTTCGGCTGTTTCGCGCACGCAGCACGTGTTAAGCACTATTACGTCCGCTTCCTCAACGCTTTGGCACGGCAAATACCCGCGCGACTGCAATATGCCGGCGAGCTTTTCCGATTCATGGACGTTCATTTGACAACCGTATGTGTAGATAAAATAATTATTCATCGACATAATTATACACTAAACCGCACAAAATGTACAGTAATTTATACACACTTGTCCAACACGTTTGAAAAACAATCGTGTTTCGCTTTCAACCTATCGTCGTAATCCTTGATATACAGTCCAACGTCGCGCACATTGGCATGACGAACTATCTTGTTGTCATGTACCAGCTTTGAAATTGCACCGGCACCGCAAGCCACAACACTAACCGTTTCTTCCATAGTCGTAATGTTGTTTATGCACTCCTTATCTGGCAATGATAAACCGATGTTTTCCAAATTGCACGCCTGCCGCTTTTGACGGTACAAATAGTACGGATTATAATTGCCCATATTGGCAAGCACGTAATTCAGCATTTCAGTTGTACCTACGTTTTCTCCGTCGGTGTACCTAATTGCACTGCCGTTCTTTTTTGACAAAGAGTGTACGGTAATATTATGCGGCGCAAGCCGTATAATTCCGTTGTACGATTTGATGAAATCATCGGGCTTTTCATCCTCCAAGCCCGCTATAAGATCGCAGTTAATATCGAATCCGCAGCTTTTGGCGCACTCGTAAGCGTCGTAAAACTGCTTCACTGTGTGACTACGACCTATTTTGACAAGCGTTTCGTTATTCAATGTTTGAGGATTAACACACACTCTCGTGACGCCATGCGACTTCATAATATCACATTTTTCTTTTGTTACGGTGTCCGGTCTACCCGCTTCGCAGGTGTATTCTACGCCGCTAACGTTGATAGCCGAAAGCAATGCGTCAAGCGATTTTTCGTCAAGCGCCGTGGGCGTTCCACCGCCTATATAAACAGACAACAGCTTTTTCCCGCGCGCGGCAAGAAAAGCCATTGACTGCTCGATCTCGTCGCACAACAGCTTTACGTACTCGTAAGACTGCTGCAAGCACTTGGCAATGGGTAACGAAACAAACGAGCAATAGCTACAACGCGTGGTACAATACGGAATATGAACGTAAAGATTGTAGTAATCGTCCGAAAAGAATATTTTGCCTTGCTGTGATTGTATGATTTTGTTCAGAACATCGGCGCGCGCTTCGCTTATGCGGTAAACCTTTTGCATCAAAGTTGTTGCGTCTTGCTCACTAAATCCCGCGCGCAAACATTCGTAAAACAGTTTAGTCGGACGAACGCCCGTAAGCGCGCCCCACGGCATATTTCGCCCGGTATAATTACGCAGCGCGTCATATACAGCTATCTTTGACAAACGTTGAATCCTGTGCGAAAGCGGAATAACGTTATAACAATCGTCATCGTATACGTGCGTTGTAAGTTTTCCGTCGATATTAACGGAAAACGACTCGCCGTCTGCCGACAGCGATATATCAGGACAATCGCCGAAGTAAAAAAGCTTGGCAACGTCCGAAAGCTCTGTGTTTGTTTTGATATCAACCAACATACGGATTGTTCTTTCGCTCAAAGTCGAGCGTGGTACTTTCTCCATGCCCTGGATAAACAGTGTAATCGCCGTTTAATGCAAAAAGCCTTTTTATGGATTTTATTAAATCTGAATGCGAACAAAGCGGAAAATCGGTACGCCCGATACTAAGCCTAAAAAGCGTGTCACCCGAAAAAATGCAGCTATCGTCCATAACGTAACAAACGCCGCCCGGCGTGTGCCCGGGAGTTGATATGACTGTAAAATCATGATTGCACAGCATAAACTTATCGCCGTCGCTCACAAGAACGTCCGCGGCAAACTGTTCCACGCTTTTACCGAAAAATTCAGTGTTTAAATTGTCATCGGGCTTAACAAGCAAGTCGAAATCTATTTGGGAAATATACACCTTTGCTCCGCTTGCTATAAACCGAGCTACAGCGCCGATATGATCGAAGTGTCCATGAGTAATCAGAACGTACTTTGCCGTGGCGCCAAGCTTAGCTAAGCGCGCATAAATTGTTTCGAAATCGTCGCCCGGGTCGACAACTATCGCTTCATCCCCTTCGACTATCAAATAGGTATCGGTATAGCAAATTCCGGTTTCAATGCACTCTATGTTCACGCCGCCCACCTATTTTACAGAACGATAAACCTTATCGACGTTGCGTAGCGCTTTGATTTTCTTTATAACCATATCGAGCTGTTCGGGCGACGTTACGCGCACGCTAAGCGAAATAACGCCGTGACTAACCTTATCGGAACGCGCGGACATTGATTCGATAAATACCTTCATATCGGACACTGCCTTGGTAATACGCGCAAGCACTCCACCTGCGTCTTCACATTCCACGGTGAGCGACGCGACAAACGGCGCACTTCTATTTCCGCTCCAGTGCGCTTCTATAAGTCGATAATCTTCCGCGTTTTTGATATTAGGACAGTTATCGCGGTGTATCGTAACGCCGCGCCCGCGCGAAATATACCCTACAATACCGTCTCCGGGTACGGGAGAACAACATTTTGCCATACGTACCAGCATATCGTTGTGGCCGTTGACAACAATGCCCTGACCGTCTACTTTAGTTACGGTTTGACTTACTATATTTTCTTGTACTACAGGATGTTCGCGCCTATACAAATCGATTAACTTTAACAGTATTTGATTGGGCGTATAGGCGCCGTACCCAATCGACGCATACATATCGTTTATAGACGAAAAAGAATAACGCAGCATTATAGTATCAAGCCATTTTTGAACAAACAAGTCGCTAAGCGAATATCCGCGGTTTTTCGCCTCGCGCTCCAAAATTTCCTTGCCATGCTTGATATTCTCTTCCTTCATTGCATGCTTAAAGAAAGCGCGTATCTTACTCTTAGCGGCGGATGTTTTGATAAACCTAAGCCAGTCGCGACTTGGGCCCTTTGAATTTTGGGATGTAATAATATCAACATAGTCGCCTGTTTGCAGCTTCGTTTCAAGCGGTACTATCTTGTTGTTAACCTTAGCGCCAACGCATTTGTTGCCCACTTCGGAGTGAACGGTATACGCAAAGTCGACCGGTGTCGCGCCCTCCGGCATTGCAATAACATCTCCGCGCGGAGTAAACACAAACACTTGACCGCTGTATAAATCCAATTTGAGTGATTCGTAAAACTCCTCGGGGTCGCCTGTTTGCTCTTTTTCGGTTTCCATAACGCCACGCAGCCACTTAAGCTTTTCGTCAAGGTCGGAATCGGCAACGCGGTTTTCCTTATACTTCCAGTGCGCGGCTATACCGTATTCGGCAATCTTGTGCATCTCAAAAGTACGGATCTGAATTTCGAACGGGGCACCGTGGTCTGTAATAACAGTTGTATGAAGCGATTGGTAATTGTTTGGTTTGGGCGCGGCAATATAATCCTTAAACCGCCCGGGCATAGGCTTCCATATGGTGTGTATGGCGCCCAAAACCGTATAGCAGTCTTGCACACTGTCCACTATAACGCGCACGGCGGTAAGGTCGTAAATTTGATCGAATGTTTTATTTTGCCCGACCATTTTTTTGTAAATACTGTAAAAATGCTTAGGTCTGCCGCTTACCTGCCCGTCAATTTTCAGTTCGCTCAGTTTTTTGCGCAATGTTTCGCAAATATTAACAACAAGGTCTTGGCGCTCGGCACGCTTTAACGACACGGCTTTTACCAGCTCGTCATACGCTTCCGGGTGCAATGTCTTTAAACATAAGTCGTCCAGCTCGCACTTAATGAACGACAAGCCCAGCCTTGACGCGAGCGGCGCGTAAATATCCAAAGTTTCGGTAGCCATGGCTATTTGTCTATCCCGAGAAAGAACGTCAACCGTGCGCATATTGTGAAGCCTGTCGGCAAGCTTAATCAAAATTACACGTATATCCTTTGCCATGGCAAAGAACATACGCCGAAAATTTTCGGCTTGCTCCTCCAACTTGGACTTGAACACCATTTTAGCCAGTTTTGTTACGGCCAAAACAAGCGTGCATATTTCCGTGCCGAATAAATTAGTTATTTCTTCAGGCGTCGAATCCGTATCCTCTATACAGTCATGCAACAGTGCCGCGGCAACAGTGGGACTATCCATGCCAATGTCGAGCAAAATGTTGGCAACGGCTATCGGATGGATTATATACGGATCTCCCGATACACGACGTTGATCGCCGTGCATGCGAATGGCATAGGACAACACACTGTCAAGCATTTCGGTTTGCTTATCGGTGTACATTAAAACATATCTTGAACGCAAATGAACGCTTTCGCGGTCTATAATCTTTTGCGCTTCGATTTTGGATATGCCGTCGCTCATGCTTGCCACGCCTCGATAGTTCTATAAATCTCCGAATTTTCAAGCGCATTATTTGCGTTGAATATTGCAATACCGTTATCAGGACGGAAAGACAGCAGTTTTAATTGAGTAAATACAGACAAACACGCGATAAACTGCGGAAGCTCGATGTTTTTTATACGTGAATGTAATGCTTTAAAGAAAGCATAGACGTTCGGCGCTTTGATAGTACAGTGCCCTTTAATGGCGTTGTAGTATTCCCCGAATATTTTTCTGTCCGATTTAACGCACGAAAAAAGCTCGGCGCGGTTGTCATTCTCCGGAATATAAACCGTAGCATTTGTCCTGCTGTTGATGTACCCTATCACATTCATTGACGGCGGATAATCTAGGAAAATCACACGATTGTAATTTTCCAGCATGAACGATTTGGAAAGTTCGGGCGCGACTATCAACCGCGTATACACATTTATAGCTGTTTCCGACAGCATTTCATGCATTACTATATTGCCGTTATTAAGCTCGGCACATTCATCATAAGCACGCTTGCTACCTGCTATAATCAAAATTCCGAATTTGCTGTCAATAAGCGAATTAAGCTCGCTTGGATTGTATGTGGCGTATTGATAATCTTCGCGCGGTGCATAGTTGAGCATGCGCAAATACCCGGCACGCGCAAGCGTGTCGTTTACGGCAAGTCTATTAAGCGCACAGCCGCGCAAATACAGCCGCGGCGAATAATCGCCATCTATAAGCTCGTACACCATTTCGCGCTCGGTGGCGCCGTTATAGTAGGTATTCAGCTTGTAAGAATTGTAAGCAAAAAATTGTAGTCCGCCACTTGATTTGAGTATGGTATGATTTATATTTGTTTTGAGCGGCGTTGCTGTAAGCGCAGTCGTTTTGGTCATAAACAAAGGCTTGGGATTGCCGTTGTTTCCGGTCGGCTCCAAAAGCTCCAATGACGCAGCAAAATCGGCATTAGCCTCGCTTTCCAATAGCTCCATATCGTATTTTAACGAAGGGATGAATGTGTCGATATCCACACCTTCCAAGGTCGAACAAATACGCGATTTAAATTCTTCTACGTATTCGGGCAAAATGGTAAAGCCAGCGGCCTGATTGTGTCCGCCGAATTCTTTCAGTATATCGGAATGTTTACTCAAAAGGTCATAAATATTTATGCCTTCCACACTTCGGCAAGTGCCCTTATATTCATCACCGCTTTTTACTAATATAAACACGGGGCGTTTAAAGTCGCCCACAAGCCGTGCGGCGAGTATTCCTGTAATGCCCTTTTCCCACTTATCACTGGCAATAACTATGGCACGACGAGAAATAAGATCTTCATTTTTCAATAACTCTATCGCCTGACCGTATAAATCGTCGCACAACGTTTTTCGGTCGTTGTTGGCGTTGATTATTTGTTGCAGTCTGTCGGATACTATTGAAGGATCGGACGAAGTAAACAGCTCGAATGCACGGTACGCACTGCCCATTCTCCCCGCCGCGTTAATTCTCGGCGCTATGCGAAAAGCTATGTCGGACGAAGTAACTGTTTTAAGTTTGAGCGAATCGATAAGTGCCGCAACGCCGAAATTTTTGCTGTGCGACATGCTCATAAGCCCAAGCTGCACAATCAATCTATTCTCGTCGGTAAGGCTGACAAGGTCAGCAACGGTAGCGATAGCAGCAAGATCGTAATATGCGCTTGCCGCTTGTACTCCACCCATTGCCTGCACTATCTTTAACGCAACTCCGGCGCCGCACAAGTCCTTAAACGGATACTTGCACGCCGATTGGTGCGGATTGACCACTATGCAATCGGGTACAACCTTGCCCACCTCGTGGTGATCGGTAACAACTATGTCCACACCCAATTCCTTGACCAGCTCCACTTCTTCCACGGCAGAAATGCCGCAATCGCAAGTCAAAATCAAATCAGGCATTGTGTTTTCTATAATGCGTTCGACACTGTCGCTATTAAGTCCGTAACCCTCGCCCAGTCTATCGGGAATGTGCGTATACACCTCAACACCCTGCCCGGCAAGATATAACGACAAAATAGACGACGCACAAATACCGTCGGCGTCATAATCGCCGTACACGACTACACGTTCGTTATTTTCTATCGCTTGACGCAATCGATCGCAACACTCGTTCATGCCAAGCATACTTTCGGGCGGGTAAAAATTGTCTACGCTTGGATGTAAAAAAACATCTATAGAGTCAACATTGTCATAACCGCGCAAAAACAACAACTCTACCAGCTTTTTATTAAGCCCGAGTTTTTTACTAATGCGTTCAACCTCATTCATATCGGGTGTAACGTTGTTAATTTTTTGCGTAGTTAAATTCATTGCTCACACGTTAAATAAATTATTTTCTATGGCAAAAAGCCTTCACACAAGGAAGGCTTTTTATCATTATGCACTTGCTTGGGACTGTTTAGGACCCTTTTGCTTTTGTTTGTTTTTATCTACCGGAGGAAGATTGAAGTTGGCTCTATTTTTACCGACGCGCTGGAACAACGCCCACAGCGACGGCGCAATGCAAATAGACGAGTACGTACCTGCCAAAAGGCCGATTATAATAGGAATAGCGAAAATTCTTATATCGCTTACGCCGATTATAGCAACCATCGCAATCATTATCAACGTTGTGATAGTTGTGTTTATCGAACGTAACAACGTATCTTTTATCGACTTATTTGCAACTTGTTCGGGAGTCATATTCTTTGCGTAAATGGAACGCATATTTTCACGTACGCGGTCAAATATGATAATCGAGTTGTTAATGGAGTAGCCGAGTATGGTAATGAGCGCGGCTATGAATGTGCTGTTGATTTCCACATGGAATATGGCCATAGCAGCAAACATAATAATCAAGTCATGGAACAGCGCTATAATGCAAGCCAACCCGCTGGAAAGCTGGAAGCGCAGGCCGATATAGCAAAGCATGAATATAAGCGCAAGCGATACCGCAAGTATGGCGGTAAACAACAACTCTGTCGAAACGGTTGCACCTACCATATCGCCACCCGACACCGATCCCGAGTATTTATCGGGAAGGTTCATAGCCGATACTATTGCGCGACTCACATTTGCCGAATTAGTTACATCCGTCGAGCTTGTAATTATTACCTGCTTTTTGTTTTCGGGATTGATAGTAATCGAGCTTTCGGTAGCAGTAATTCCGGCATTTGTGCTTTCGTTTATTCCGGGCAATGCCTTGATAAGTGCAGCACAAAGGTCGGCAAACGGACTGTTGTCACCGTCGGCATTTATAACCTCATCATATGTGGCGGTTATTACTTTGCCGTCTATAACAACGTTAGGGACTTTGTTGAGAACCTTGTTTTCCAGTGCGGTAACAATGGCAGGATTAACATAGGTACTCATTTCGTTTTCGCTGACACCGTTTATTTGAGCATACTTTACACGAATGGAAGCAGTGTCGCCAGAGCCTTGCAACTGCATTGCGCCGGATATATCAATTTTATACGTTTTGCCGTTATCGCCTGTGACCGATTGAAATACTTCCTCTATTTGATCGAAGTAAACTTGCTTATTGCTTTCGGTCAATTTGTTACCGAGCTTGACGTCTACCGAATAGCCGCCTGTAAAGTCAGTACCCAAGTTAAACGCCGAGCCTAATGTAAACCTAAACACTATCATCATGATTGCCGCAACAACCACAATTACAAGCGGAATAATAAATACAAGCTTGCGTTTTTCCGCAATGCGGAAATCTTGATCCATTAAATTGTTGAACTTTTCTTTAAGTTTCATTATGCCGTCTCGCCTCCTCTGTTTTTACGCGAACGGCGCTCAGCCTTAGCACGCTCTTTTTCTTGTTGTTTATCATCTTTTTCCTTTTGTTCGCGTTCCATATCCGCCAAAACATTAGCGTCGGTGGAATCGGCGTCAAGCCCCTCAAACTGCTTGCCGCGTTTAAGGTGATACAGCTTGGCATTGTAGGAATTGAGGTTGATAAAATATTTGAGTATTGCACGCGAAACTATAAGCGCGGTAAACAGCGATATAAGCACACCCACAAGCAACGTGAGAGCAAAACCGCTTATGGAACCTGTGCCGAGCAACATCAACAGAACGCACGCAATAACCGTAGTAACGTTACTGTCGAGAATGGCGAACAACGCCTTTTTGAAGCCCGCATGATATGCAGCCATAATGGACTTGCCGCCGCGGTATTCGTCTTTTATACGCTCGAATATAATTACGTTTGCGTCAACAGCCATACCTATACTCAACAGGATACCGGCAATACCGGGAAGCGTGAGCTGTACCCAAGGCAACACCGCCAAGAAGAACAAATAGATAATCAAATAGATAACAAGCGCAAGCGACGCAGCAACGCCCATCATACGGTATATAACGCACAAAAACGCTATAACAAGGACAAAGCCTACAACACCTGCAATCAAACCGTACTTCATTGCATTCTCGCCGAGCGTGGGAGAAATCGTTTGATTTTCTTTAAGTTCAAGCGCTACGTCGAACGTGCCGCTCATTATTTGGCCCGCAAGCTCGCGCGACGATTCCGCGGTAAAGTTACCGGAAATTATCGCCCTACCGTTGGGTATGGTCTCGTTAATGTTTGCGGTTTGGATAGGCGTTGTAGAGTCACCCAGATAAATACTTATCGTGCTACCCTGGTTGTTTGCTGTAACGTCGGCAAACTTCTTTCTACCTTCCGAATCGAATTCAAGGCTTACAACGTAGCCGTTTTGTTCGGTATAGCCCGAATCGGCGTTTACAATGTTGTCACCGGTGATAATCGTCTCGTTGGTGCTGTCAAGAACAAACCTAACGGTTGTAGGCTCGCCTATAACCTTCAATATTCCGCTGGGATCGTCCACGTCGGGAACCTCGACACGAATACGGTCGGTACCCTCGCGTACAATAGTCGCCTCGGTGTAGCCCTTGCTGGACAACAAGCTTTCGAGCGACGATTTTGTGCCTTCCATTTTGGCATCGAAGTTGTCCGTATCGGTATTAGTTGCCTGATATACCGCATACACGCCGCCTTGAAGGTCGAGACCCAAGCTGATAGATTCCTTTGATAAGAAAGGATGATACAACGTAAGTCCGAAACGCATCGGAACAAACGCCAAAATTATGCCTATCACCATTGCTACGCCGATAAGCACAAGCTTTACGATTGTAGATTTTTTCTTGATGGCTTTCGCGGGCGGCGCAATCGGAGTTTTGCGTTCCGAAGCGCTTACCGTGTTTATTTCCGTCAAGGAGTTTTTTTCGTCCATAAAGATTTTCTCCGCGGGATCTTGTTATCGCCGAATATGTTTATCCATTCTACCGATATATTTCCCTAATATTATATAAAATAGCGTGACACAAGTCAAATATTTAAAACACACTAATTACAAAATAATTCAATTTTTTTGCGTGTAATTGTTAATTCGAGCTTTCTTCTATCGCTTTTATGGCGAGACTGCACTCCACGCGTTTTTTCATAAGCTCGCAAGCAGGCTTGTAAGGTAGGTTTACGTCGCCGTTGTACTTGTACGAATTGGCCATACATCCACCCGAGCAATAATACTTTGCCCAGCAAGCCGAGCACTCCGGTTTAGATAGAACCGAGCAAGTATAAAAGCTTTTGCGCTTAGTATCGTCAAGCTTTCTGTCAAACACATTACCGAGCGCCATGGCTTGTATGCCGTCGAACTGGTGGCAAGGATACACCGTGCCGTCGGGCGCAACCGCTACGTATTCCCCGCCCGCACCGCAGCCTTTCAGCCGTTTAACCGCGCACGGCGCGTTGTCGAGGTCTATCATAAAGTGGAAAAAGTTGAACCACTTATCGGTCTTTCTCCGCTCTATATACGCTTCGGCAAGCTTTTCGTACTCTTTGAGCACCGTCGGCATATCGGCATCGGTAAGCGCAAGAGGACTTTTGGAATCAAGCACAACCGGCTCGATAGAGAGCTGATCGAAGCCCAAATCGTTCAAAAACAGCACGTCCGAGCAAAAGTCTGTATTGTAGTGTGTAAATGTGCCGCGAACATAATATTGCCCTTTTCGCTTTTCTTTAAACCGCAAAGCGTTTTTAATTACGATATCAAAGCTATCCTTGCCGCCCACCGTCTTGCGAACGCGGTCATGTACTTCCTTTCTGCCGTCGATACTTATAACGACGTTGTACATTTGCTCGTTAAAAAAGTCTATGTCATCATCGGAAAGCTTATACGCATTGGTGGTTATGGTAAACCGAAAATTCTTATTGTGCGATTTTTCCAGCGACCGCGCATAATATACAGTTTGCTTTACGACGTCAAAGTCAAGCATAGGCTCGCCGCCGAAAAAGTCGATTTCCAAATTGCGCCTGGTGCCGCTCATTTCAACAAGCATGTCGATAGCGGCTTTGGCGGTTTCAAACGACATATTGCGCCGAGTGTCGCTGTATGTGCCGCCGTCGGCAAAACAGTACTTACAAGCAAGATTGCAGTTGTGCGACACGTTAAGACACATAGCTTTAATCGTAGAAGCATACGGCGGAAGCGCTGCATTGATTTCGGGCGAAAAAAGTATGCCCTGCGCTTTAAGCTCGTCTATTTCTGCCTGCGCGTCCGATATTTCACACGGCGAAAACGGCGACGTATCGTCGCCGTCTAAAAGTGCCTTTACTATTGGATCGATCTCGAAAAAAGATCCGCTCTCGGTATCGAGCGCAAACACCCGCCCGAGCAGTCCGAAAGTATGTACCATTAGTTGTTTTGGTTTTTGTTGGAATTAAGCACCTTAACGGTTTTGCGCTCGCACGACTGATTGCCTACCGTGCAGCTGGTTTTGCAAGCCGATTGGCAGCTGGTCTGGCACTCGCCGCAAGCGGTATCGCACCCGTTGTCGTTTGTGGACTTTCTGATAACCTTGATATGAGCCATATTATGCCTCCCATTTTCTTTTGTACTATTATACAATACTTTGTGGCCAAAATCAAGTGATTATATAACAATTAAACAAATTTCTTGTTTTCAGCTATCAAGGCAATCTATCCTCTGTTGCGAACGTTTACCGCTATTATGCCGCTAATCATACCCGACACCATTCCGAGTGCACAATCGTTAAGCAACGACAACCCGAATGTAAAATTATTTTGCAGTGCCGAAAATACCAAGAACGACAGCAGCACAAACGTCAAACCGCATATGACTCCGCGCAACCAACCGTTACGCGGCTTTTTAAGCGCAACTAAACAACCGATAAAAATAGACGCGCTTTTGATTGCTTGATTGATAATGGGTATAGCGCCGTCAGATACGTTGAACAGCTTAACGGCAAGCGCCGAAAGCAATATGGCAATCAACGCCACAATCAATGCAACAATATTGGCATTTACAACTTCAAATACATATCCACGTTCGCTTTTTGCGACATTCTTTTTTGAGCGCATAAAAAACCTCCGTACACTTTACAGTATGCGGAGGCGTTGCGTAATATACTTTTACTTAATTATTTGTTTGTCTTTTTGTTGCCGCTGCCTGACTTTTTTGCGGGAGCTTTCTTTTGCGCGGGCTTTTCGGCAGGCTTCTCCTCTTGCTCCGCTTTCGGCTCGACAGCGGGCGCTTCGGCTTGCTCGCTAACCGTATCCTGTGCGGGTGCATCTGTCGCTTCCGCTTGCGCAATTCTATCCGCAAGAATGTCGGGAACTACTCTTTGGGGCTGCTCTGCTTCGGGAGCAGTCTGATCTTCGTTAACTACCTCGTCCTCCGCTTCCTTTTCGTCGTTTGCGGGAACGATGGTGCTACTGCGGCTCATAACTTGATAAAGCGCTTGAATATCGAAAACCATAGTGGTTTTACGACCTTCCACACCTGTTTCTATTACCATTTCCTTATCGACAGGCGAAATTTGACGGATTTCAACGATAGTGCCTACAACGCCGCCTACCGTCTTGATTAAGTCACCGGGTTTAAGGGAGCGGTGAAGCTCGTCTGTTTGGCGTGCACGCTTTTTGTTTGTGAACATAGGCACGATAAGCAGTGCGACAATAAGCAATGCCAACAACACGATAAAAATAATTGTTGTGGGGTCAATGGCGTTTAATAAAGAAAACGATACCATAACTGAATTCTCCTTGATAATTACCTTAGTATTATATCATAGCGCAAAAGATAAATCAATTAAATATCAAGTCATATTGAGACTTTTTACTATTTTTTTGTCTGATTTTTAAACGTACACAGCGTCTTTGCGTCAAAAATCCCCACTAATCTTTTTGACAGTTCGCTATTGGAAATTCCCCCGTCTATCACAAGTTCGAGCGGCGCAAGATCGATTAAATAGTACATTAGCTCGGCCGCTGTTTGCGCGTCGATATTTATTACCGAGTTTTTAAGCGAGCCGTAAAGGCTGTAACTTCCGTTTACTTCCTTGACCGTAAGCTTGTTTACTTTGGGATTCACCGCGCTTATAAGAAAGCGTAAAAGTTCTATATACGTTTCGTCGTCGTAAAGATACGCGCCGTTGTTGCGCGTGAGATTGCAAATTTCTATCCACCGTTCTTTCAGCTCGCACAGCTTAAAGTTGAATATGCCGTCGAGCGTCATGTTATCCTCTACTCGAATAACCTTTTCCAATAGCTTATGTTCGTTTTCTCTATCGAAAGCAACCAGTGTGTGCAGCAACAAATCGTAATTAGTTTTGGACAACCCGAGCGAAAGATTGCGCTTGATAAAATCAAACTTACTTACAACGCCGTACGTTTCCACCAGGCCTTCCTTAATCGCTTGCAGCATTTGCGGGCGCGATTGTGCTTCGCAACCGAACGAACAATATACCCGCCTACCCGAGGTACGCAAAGCGGACACGGCAAAACAGCTTTGTAGTTTATTCTTAATAACGTCGTCAACAGAATACAACCAATCCGCTCTATTTACGTCAACGCTGATAGTAATTTGATACATACCTCTCCTTGGACGTGACGGCAACGCCGCCGATCCACAATAGGTATTGTATGAAACCGAGGCGCGTTTTACGCACGCAAAACGAATTTAGTAAAAGGTCGCCGCCAAAAAAGTATAAATTTTTTTGATAAATTGCATTAAAAAGGTTGATTTTTCCTTTTTAATTTGATATTATAATAAGGCTTTGGGAGCATAGCTCAGTTGGGAGAGCATCTGCCTTACAAGCAGAGGGTCATAGGTTCGAGTCCTATTGTTCCCACCACTTGCATATAATACAGTACGGCACCATAGCCAAGCGGTAAGGCAGGGGCCTGCAAAGCCCTAACCCCCGGTTCAAGTCCGGGTGGTGCCTCCAAAAACGCATGGACTACGGTCTGTGCGTTTTTTGATAAATGTATACCCTGCCGCTGTGGTGGAATAGGCAGACGCAAGGGACTTAAAATCCCTCGGGTGAAAGCCCGTACCGGTTCAAGTCCGGTCAGCGGCACCAAATGGACTATCGTGCAAGCGGTAGTCCATTTTACTTGATAGATTGCATGAAAAACCACTAGTATTGACTTTAATATTTGCTTGTGGTATAATTACACTATCATTCTAAATCCTAAAAAGTATGGAATTAGAAAATAGAATCAACTGACGACTGATAATTTTCGATAAAAAAGTTAAAGGAAATAACTATTATGATAAATGTTATAATACGAAATATTAAAAAAGAAGACCTGTATGAAGTAGAATGCGTGGCTAAAAAAGCATTTTGGAATCTGAATATGCCCGGTTGTGATGAACATTATACTATTCACAGATTATGGAAAAATGATGCCTATATTCCGGAGCTGTCTATGCTGGCCGAAAATGACGGTAAGATTATCGGCGCTATATTGTATGCAAAAGCAACAATTCAAACGTCGAGTACCGAATTAGAAACGCTTACATTCGCTCCTCTATGTGTTGATCCTTGTTTTCAAAAACAAGGAATCGGAAAACATCTACTTAAAAAATCAATGGAAAAAGCAAGAACGTTGGGGTTTGGCTCAATTCTTATCTATGGAGTACCAACATATTATCCGAAGTATGGATTTGGAACTGCCGATAAATTTGGAATACAAACGCCCAATGGTACAAATTTTGATGCCTTTATGGGAATAGAACTTATTAAAGGGAGTCTATCCGGTGTAAACGGCAAATTCTATGAGCCGAGTGTATATTGTGTTGATGTTCATGATGCAAATTACATTGCCGAGGTCGATAGATTTGATAAGGCCTTCCCCTATATGGAGAAAAAGATATTGCCTCGTCAGTGGAGATAACTTAGCTTAGTAATAAATGTGAAAATTGCAATTTATCTCAACATAAAAAATCGTATTTTATCAAAAGATAGAATACGATTTTTGTTTATACTGACATATAAACTCGGTCAACGCGCGGGAGTATAGTTAATTTCCGACTTTATATCGGTTGCTTCGAGTTTGAATATAACGGGTCGCAAACCGTCATTGCAGCTACATATCGCAACACCCGGTTGTTTAATCCAATCGCCGTA
>CAMWXP010000041.1 GCA_947178255.1 uncultured Clostridia bacterium
CCACCCCGCCCCCCGCGGGCCTGGGGGCGGTTCCGTCTAGACTATTATTGATTTCTGTAACGTCTTACACACTGATCTCCATAACGGCTTCGGCGTATATGTTGGCGGCGGCGAGTTCACAATGTCGGGTTCTGCCGTTATAAGCGAGAACCAATCAACAGGGTCTTACGGCGGCGGTGTGTGTGTTCTGTTTAGCTCCTTCATAATGACCGGCGGTGAGATAATCAATAACACATCGCACTATGGTGGTGGCGGTGTGTCTATTCCGTTCGGCGGCATGTTTGAAATGTCGGGCGCGCCCAAGATAATAGGAAATACAGTGAGTGAAAGCGATAATAATGTTTTTTGGGGCAACGACGTCGTAATCACTATTACCGACGCGCTCGAAGATGCCGGTAAAAAAGCGAAAATCGGCGTCAGCAGTATTGGCGTGGTAGTTACTTCGGGCTACGGAGAAAACAACAAAGCAAACGGCAATATAATTTCGCCGAGTACGTACTTCGTTTCGGATACAAAAGGATACGTGCCCCGTTTAGAAGGTAATGAGGTCAAGCTTATTGCGGGCGTAGCGACGGTAACTGACGATACTGGCGAGGCTTTATACGGCAGTATCGAGGACGCTTGGACTGATGCAAATACTGCGGGTACCGCAACGGTAACGATGTACGCCGACGCGCAAATTTCCGCAACGCTCAACGTTTCGTCTAACATAACCCTTGACCTAAACGGTCATACGTTGCAAATGACCGGCAACGACGCTGTTGTATACATAATGGGTAGCGGCATTTTCACGCTTGCAGATAGCGCCGGCGGCGGTGTACTCACCGGCGGAAAGAATAACGTAGGCGGCGGCGTTTGCGGTGATGAAGGCAGCACGTTCATAATGACGGGCGGCGAGATAAGCGGCAACGAAGCCGACTCCGGCGGCGGTGTGTACATTTACAGCGGCACTTTTAAAGTATCGGGTGACGTCAATATAACGGGCAACACAAGCGATGGGGCAGCAAATAACGTTTGTTTGGAAAATACAATTATCACCGTTACGGACGAGCTTACCGTCGGTGCGCAAATAGGAATTAGTTACACGGGCATTGTCGCCACAGGCTTTACGCAGAACGGCAAACCGTCGGATTATTTTATTCCCGATGATCCCGATTATTGCATTTATTTAAGCGATAGCGCGGGTACGGTAGCTGCCGGTGAGCATGATTGGGTTTTGGTCAACGACGAATACAACCACTGGCCGGAATGTTCCGTCTGCGGAGCAACGGATGAAAATTCCACGGAACCCCATAGCGGCACTGACGATAACGACTGCACTACGCCCATTAATTGCTCGGATTGCGGTCGCGAACTGACTGAGGGGCAGCAGTCGCATGACTGGTCGACGGTTTGGGAGTCCGACAACTACGGTCATTGGCATGAATGTCAGCGCACGGATTGCACGCAAACGAGTACCAAGGTTGAACACAGCTTAGTAAACTATACTTGCGAGTGCGGCTATACCGCATACTTCGAGGTTACGGTAAACAACGTTAAATCGTACTACAAGACGATAGAAGCCGCCTTTGCAAGCGTTACCGACGACGCGACGGTAAAAATGCTTGCCGACGCGGTAACTACCGATACCCTTGCAGTAGGGACATACGCAAGCCAAAACGTAACCCTCGACCTTAACGGGTGCATGCTTAAATATAACAACGCCGACGAGCATAATCCCGTCATAACAGTGTCCTGCAATTTTACGCTTATCGACAGCAACACCGATACCACAAAAAAGCATTCAATTCCCGACCCTGACAATTCGGGCGGCACAATAGAAGTTATCGGCGGGCTTGTTACCGGTGGTACGGGGATAATAGACTACAAAAATACTACGTCAGGCGGCGGAGTGTACGTTACTAACGGCGGCACGTTTACAATGACGGGCGGCACGATAAGCGGAAATACGGCGGACTACGGCGGCGGCGTATATTGCAAGGATGCCCATTTCAACATATCCGGCGCGCCTGTAATAATAGGCAACAAATCAAAGTTAGACGACAATAGGAAAGGAAATAACGTGGATGCTATGATTCACGTAACAGGCGATCTTACCGAGGGCGCCAAAATCGGAGTTGCCACTCACGGCACGGTTGCCGTTGGTTATACTCAAGCCGACGATCCGTCCAAGTATTTTATTCCCGATAACGTCGAACACGTTTGTATATGCGCTATTAGGGAAATTGAATCTGGGCTGGGTTATGTTGTGGTGCATATTGACGAGCACGTTTGGGAGTGGCAGTACGATATAGATAATCATAAGCAAGTATGTTATTACTGCGGCGAAACGCAAAACGAAGGGCCGCATTATTTAGTCAACGATGAATGTGAGTGCGGGTACAGCACCGTGGATTGTGCTGTGACCGTTACGTTTGACGGTAGCGTTACGGAATGGGACAGCATAGAGGAAGCGTTTGCTCACGCCAACAGCCTACCGACAACGGCGGATAAATCGGCGGTTATCATAATGTATTACTACGCGGTAACGACGGACACTCTTACCGTAGAGCAAGGCAAGTTTATAACGCTCGACCTTAACGGGCGTGTGCTCGAATACGATAACGACAGTGTGAAAAATTCGGTTATTACCGTAAACGGCACGTTCACGCTCAAAGACAGCAAGACCACCAAAAAGAATGAAATAACCGACAATGACGGCAAAACAATAGAGGTAACGGGCGGTGTAATCACAGGTGGTAGTTCGAATACCGGCGGCGGCGTTTTTGTTGGCGGTACGTTCAATATGAACGGCGGCACGATAAGCGGGAACACGGCGGCGGAAGACGGCGGCGGCGTGCATGTTTATGCGGGCGGCGCGTTTACGATGACGGGCGGTACGATTTCGGACAACACGGCGGCGGAAGACGGCGGTGGCGTGTGCGTTGAGGGCAATTCTTTCATAATGTCAAACGGCGAAATAAGCGGAAACACTGCAACTACCGGCGGCGGCGTGTGTGTTGGTGTAACAAGCGCGTTTACAATGACGGGCGGCGAGATAAGTGAGAATAAAGCGTTTGATGAAGAATGGGCTGCGCGCGGCGGCGGAGTGTTCATTACTGACCGCGGCACGTTTACAATGACGGGCGGCACGATAAGCGGAAATACTGCGAAAACCGGTGGCGGTGGTTTGTTCAGTTGGCACGGCAACGTGTCGGTGTCAGGTACGCCGAATATAACGGGCAATAAATTGACGGACGATACCATAAGTAACGTTGACGGTATCAGTACCAGTATCACCGTTACGGGTGCGCTTACCGACGGGACACAAATCGGTGTATATAATACGGGCGAGATTGCAACGGGCTTTACGCAAGGTGACCCGTCGGAATTCTTTATTCCCGATAACCCCGCATATAACTGTGTTTACGTAAGCGACAAGGATACGGGCACGGTAACTATCGGCGAGCATGATTATTCCGAAGACTTTACGGTAGACGTACAGCCTACCTGTACGGAAAAGGGCAGTAAGTCCAAGCACTGCGCTAACTGTGATAGCACAACGGACGTTACGCCTATCGACGCGCTCGGTCACAGCTTCGGCGAGTTTGTTATAGACAAGCAACCCACCTGCACGGCAGAGGGCAGCAAGTCCAAGCATTGCACGCGCTGCGACGAAAAGAGCGAAGTCACGGCTATACCGACTGTTCCGCACACGCTCAACCACAATCCCGCGGCGCCCGCCACCGAGGACAAGGACGGCAATATCGAGTATTGGGATTGCGAGCAGTGCGAAAAGATTTTCGCGGACGAGGACGGCAAGACCGAAATCACCGACAGGGCGAGTATCGTTATTCCCAAGCTGAAAGCCGACGATAGCTCCGCGCTGTGGATAACGGTTATAATTTTGGCAATTATCGTGCTTGCGTTGGGCGGATATATCGCGTTCGACGTTCTGCGCGGCAAAAAGAAGGCTAACGGCGAAAACGCGCCCGCTGCGGAGCCGTCCGCGGCGGAAAAGCCCGAGCCCCAAGTGGACGAGCAGCCCGCGGTCGAGGACGAGCCCGCTGCCGCCGAGGACAAAGCCGAGGAGCCCGCGCCCGAGCAAATACCCGAACCGCCCGTTGCCGCCGAGCCGCAAGCGGTTGCGGCAGAGGACGTTCCGCAGATAGAGCCCGCGCCCAAAGCCGAAAAGAAAACTACGGAAAAGAAACCGACCAAATCGGCAGCGGAAAAGAAATCTACCAAGCCGGCAGCGGAAAAGAAATCCACCAAGCCGACTGTCGAAAAGAAGGCGGAGCCCAAAGCGGCAAAGCCGAAGTCTGCGCCCAAGGCGCAGTCACGTGCCAAGGAAGAGAAGAATAAGATTGCCAAAAATATTTCGGGCGTACCCGAAACCGCCGCTGTTATCCAAAAGGGGGATAACGCGGTGGCAACAAAGCCCGCGGTCGAAAAAACGCTGCCGCCCGACGAGGTGCGCGCGGAGGTCACGGCAACCGAGGTCGACAAAATCATGACGGACGAGGTTGCGGAAAGCTTTGTGGAACAATCGGAAACGACAAGCGACAAAACCAAGCAGGGCATAATCAACATTGACGTGCTGTCGCAGTACTTCGACGGCGGCGAGGTAGTAACGCTTGACGAGATTAAAAAGCGCGTAAACGGTTTTAACAAAAAGACCACGTACATCAAGGTTCTTGCGCGCGGAACGTTAGACAAGGCGCTTACCGTCGAGGCGGACAGCTTTTCGCTGCAAGCCGTCAAGATGATAGTCCTTACCGGCGGCAAGGTGATAAAGAAGAAAAGCTAATTCGGAATTCGGAATTATAACCACACCCGAGCGCTACGCGCTCACCCTCTCCTTAGTAGAGGGCAAAAGCCTTCCCCAATAGGGGAAGGCGCTCGCGGGGTGTAGGGCAGGCACTCGACCCATAGACATATACGTAAAACGAGCATACGTATGTCGATTTCGACAAAAATCAGGCAGTAAAAAAAGAGAAAAATTTGGTTATTTTTATAGAAAGTATCTTTAAAACACTTGCCAAAAAATTGTCGAATATGTCATAATATTATCCGTTGTGTAGGGGAATTTGATGGGCACAACTATTTTCATTTGGGAGAAAAATAATGACTAAAAAGAGCGTGTTAAAAAAGGCGATAGCAGACAGCGAAGCGGAAATCGACGCTTTGGAAAAAAAGCGCACGCGGTCGCAGTCCGCCATACTCGAAGCGTACTTGAACAATACGCAGCCGACCAACGCCGACGCCGAGTATTTTCGTACATACTCCAAGCTTATCGAGCTCGAACGCGAAAACCTGCGTACGCTCAAAGAACAGCTCGCCGGCATAAAAGACTAGGATTTTTATGCGGTCTTTTTTGCCGTGAAAAATCGCTTGCATTACATTAGCAATCTGCAAATCGGCTATTCCGCCGATATGCCTTATATAAAGAAAACCGAATATGTTCGGAGGAAGGAGATAATGGAACATATAACCGTTAAGAAAAATCGTTTGATGACTATGTTGTTGACGATACTTTTCAGTGCCGTAATTTTTTGCTGTGCGCTGCTTGCCGGTTTCGGCTACGGCGCTACGGCGGAGGGCGGCGGCACGTACGCCGCGTACAAGTACGAGCTGAAAACGGTGTCCGTGTCGTATAACGACGGCTGGATTTTTACGTCCAATACGCCCGACAGCGCGCTGTACCGTATGGTACGCGTTACCGTTACGTATACCGATACCGACGGCGGCGAGGACGTAACTCGCGTGCTGCAAGTTACCGGCAACAAGGCGACCACCGGCGAGACGGTTGCGTTTACGCGCGACACGACGGCAAAAACGGTTACCGCTACGGTCATGCCCTCGGGCAGCGATTACGACCCCACGTCCAAATCGGGCACGTCCGCGGCGTATACGTTGTCCAACGCCAATCAGGCTGTCGAAAACGGCATAACCGCCGAGTATCATCCCAGCGGCGTCGAGGTTACCACTACCACGCAGCTGTCGGACAGCACGTTGATGGCTAATATCTTAGTGTACGAAACCTATAACGACGGCTCGGTAAACCCCAACGGCACTATCGGAACGTTCAACCTTGGCGGCGATCTTTTTCCGGCTACCGTTACAAAGACGATGACAAGCGGCAGTCTTTACGACAAGGAAATTTCAGTTACCGCCAACGGTTATAGCACCACCGTGCTTATAACGGGTATTAAATACGTAGTACCCGACAGCGTGCTGTATATTATCGGCAACTTCCCGACGCAGGTCGCAAGAAGCACTCGGCTGAACATGGACGGCTTGACCATATCGGTATTTTACGCCGAGATGGGCGCGCCGATTACGGTTTCCGCCGCCGCTTTCCCCGCCGATTACTATACCTATACTTGCACAGACAAAGACGGCAACGAGGTAAAGGACGCCGCGAATAAACCTGTCCTCAGTACGGCGGTCAATAAGATAGTATTAAAGCTTACTTATCCCGGCGTCGGTTCTACTTATGAGAGAACGTTTAACAACATTACCGTTTCGCGTATATCCATACATACGCCGACCTTCCCCGGCGAAATAAACGCAACCAAAGCGACAATAGCCTGGAACGACAGCGCTTCCGTAGATATAACGGATTGGGATTTTGCCGGTCTTCATACGGACACCGGCGACGCGCCCAAGCCCGATATTACTATCGACAAATACAACATGGCTACCGGCGCGACCGGTGCGCTGAGCAGCGCGGAGTTAAGCACGGCGGTAGGCCCCGTCACCGCCGACACTGTGTCAATCGACTTCCCCGCGGCGGGCTATAAATACACTATTAACGTTACTTTGCCCGACGACGGCGACTTTATGTGGGGTTCTCCGTTTAACGGCACCAAGGCCGACAACATGACCATGACGTTTGAGGTGCAGGTCGACAAGGGCCAGCCCATAGTCACGCTCGGCGCCATTGCCGACACTATATACGGTACGTCCAACGCCGACGGTTCGATTATGGCAAAAATTAAAGACCCCGCCACGAATAACGAAGTCGACATGGGCAAGACGTGGACTGCGGTTGCGGCTACTACCGCGGATAATGCGTACGCCAACGACGACAACGCTTGGCACTATACGTTAAAGTACTACACCGCATACACCAGCGCCACCGTCAATACGCCCGTGCCCGCCGCCGACCTCAATTCCGACGGCAAGCCCAAAAACGTCGGCACGTACTACGCGGTTGCCACTACCTACGAAAACGGCGGGTACAAATCGGCCTCGTCCAACGCCGTGTCGTTCAAAGTAGACAAGTACACAATCAATACGAGCATTGCCGACAAAACCTTTGCGCGTACCGATTGGACTATCAACGACTTTATTCTGCCCAACGGCGGCGCAAGCACTTTCCCGTACGGCGACACCGCGCTCGGCATTTTGAACGTTAAGGACAGCGCCAACAACGTGGTTGACGCAAACACAAAATTCCGCCATGCCGATAATTACTCCGTAAGCGTCGAAATCAAAAACGACGCTGCCGCCAAGTACCGCGACAACTACGAGCTTACCGGTAAAAAGACGTCCGATACCGTTACGTTCACAATCGAGACCAACGAGGACTCTGACTTCGGCTTTGACGCAACAGGCTGGACGTACGGCGCGAGCGGCGCAAACCCCAATATCAACATAACCTCTAAGAGCGCAACGTACTATCCGAGCAATACCGGCGTTGTGGCTACCGACTATACCGTTAAGTACTACAAGTACGACGCCACCGCAACCGACAACAAGGGCGACGAAGTGACCGTTACGGTCGCCGGCGACCTTGAAAAATTCGAGGTGGGTAGGTACGTAATCGAGCTTATCGCCAACCAAAACACCGCGGACGGCGACGGAAACGAAACCGCCGCGCTCGTTGCGGGCACGCAAGTCGACTACACCCTTCCCTCCGCGAGCAAAGACTTTTTGGTAGTTGCGTCGCCCATAGTCGCGCCCTATCTCGATACGACCGCGACCGACTGGACAACGCCCGACGATACCGCCAAGCTGTTGTATACCTATGACGACAACAAGACGGGCAAAGAATACGAGTTTGAAAGCTGGATAGGCGATGATAAGAACACCGCCGCTGACGGCTCGGCTATAATAACGGTAGTTATTAAGTACACCACGTATAAGACGGCTTCGACAGAAACGGTAACGGGCTTTGCGGGCGGCAAGTTCAATGTGAACTACGCGGGCGATTACACCGTTACGGTAACGCTCAACTCCAACTATTCTTGGAAAACGGATGTATGGTATCCTACGGACAACACCGGCAACGCCGTATATACGTATTCCTATCAGGGTTACGTCGCCAAACAGCAGCTTACCGTTTTGACAAACGGCGACGTTACGGGAACGACCGACGTTTACGATTCCACTTCTCAAAACAAAACGATAGGGGGCTGGAACGAAAAAGCGCTTACAATCACGTCGGTCACCGTCGGCGGGTTGGAAACGGGGCACACTCCCGTGTCCGGCGGCATTACCGTTCCCGACAACACCACTCCCACCAACGAGAAAAACATATTCGGCGTGACCAACGCGGGCAAGTACACCGTTAAGGTGGATATTGCCGACCAGGACAATTACGAGTGGACGGGCGCGACTTCCGATACCGACGGCTTGCGCACGCTGTCGCTCGAATATACGCTTAACCGCGCGCCGATGCTTGTAACTTGGTCTGACGGAACAAAAACCGACTTTGGCGGCACCTTCAATAAGACGCCCGATACGGAATATCCGTGCTTCGTGTTCAACAGCACCAAGCCCGCGCAGCCCACTCCCGAGGCTACTCCAAACGCGTACGCAAGCGATAACGTAAATCTTACTGTCGTCGGTTATACATTATATAAGGACAATAACGGCGCGTTCGGCAGCACGTTGACCAAAGTCGAAAACGCAGGGTACTACCGCATAGTCGTTTCCGAAATAGGCGGTACGGCGGCGCCCAACTACTATCTGCCCGAAAATACCGCGACGAATATAACGAATATCGCAACCCTTTTCAAAATTTCCGCCAAAACGTTTGACCGCCCTAAGCTTGTAGAATGCGCCGAGGTATCGGGCACCGCAATCGTGGTCGTTTACAACGGCACCGGCTACTATCTTTCCGATTACATCCAATACTTTAATGATAATTATTACTCTAAGGATGACAAGCTAAACGATATTTTGTGCTTGGATATCAAGTGCGGCGAGGACGGTACGAACAATCCGTTACTCAAAGACGTGCTTTGGAGCGACGACAACACGCAGATTATCGCGTACGAAATAAAGGTTAAGCCTGCCGACAACTATGCTTGGAGCAGCGGCGACCCCAACGAAACGCTTACGTATACGATTAAGATAACCCAAAAGGTGGCGGCAATCAGCTGGGGCACGACAAAATTCGAAACCACCTACGGCGAGGTAACGCAGCCTAATCCCACAGTGGGTAATGCCGAAACGGGCGATACCGTAAATATCACGCTCGGCTACAAACAGGGCGATACCGCCGTTGCGGATATAACCAAAGCCGCAGCGGGCGAGTACACCGTTTACGCGGCGGCGCTCGACAACCTCAACTACATAATAGACGGTACAAAAGCCGATTATTCCATTGGCTTTACTATTAAGAAAAAGGCGCTTGCAAAGCCTGTGTTTGCGGGGCTGTCCGGCGCTGAATTCGACGGCTCGGCAACTACGACCTCCGACCTTTACTCCAACACAGCAGCAGAAAAGACAGCGTGGAAAAACGGCACGCTGTTTACCGCAGCCGTTACGGCAAAGCTTGACAGCGCATGGTTTACCGAAGCCGTAGCCGATAACGCCGCGGCGCTTACTATCGACACGACGGATAACACCAAATACGCGTTCGATACGGCTACCGGCAAGCTCACGTATTACGCGGCGGGCTTATACACCGTTACCTTTACGCTTACCGATTCGGCAAACTACTGCTGGTCGGGCGATGGCAAGGAAAGCGAGTTTGACGATACCGAGGATTACACATGCGCTTGGGGCAACAATAAGGAATTGGTTGTCAACCGCATGGTAATAGCCGCGCCCGCGCTCGGCAATCAGCGCGCCATGGAAAGGGATAATCCCGCCGAAAACAAGCAGCTTAATACGATATTTACCGGCACACTCGGAAATGCAGACAACGGCATTGAGTACACAGTACAGTACGGCGCTCGCGACGGCGACGGCTTTGGCGCACCCCAAGCCGAACAACCTGCAAACGTAATCGGTCAGTATTACGTATTGCTTACCGCAACCGACAAGTACAACTATACATGGGCTGTAAATCCCGACGGCGAAAACAATACCTTTGCAAAGAGCAGTTATATTACTCCTATTGACGGCAGGGTGTACAAAACCGAGTACACTATTGACGGCGGAGCAAGGGTGTATTTGCTGTATGCCATTACCGCCACTCAGCTTAACGTTGTGGTTGTAGTTACCGACTATACTTACGGCGACAACAGCTATAATGCAAGCGATAAGGTGGTACTCGATTACCGCGTAGAAGGCGACAAAAAAGTCTTTGACTATCAAAATCATGACAACCTTGTAGCGCAGGGCGCTACGCACGGTCCCGCGGCATATACGTTCTTTAAGCTTGACGCCAACGGAAATCGAGTAAAGCAATTGACGGATGCCGACCTTGTAAACTATTTACCTTGGGAAGCGGGCGACTACGAAGCCGACATAGTAATCAACTTTGATGACTCGAATTCCTATCAGCCGTGGACGGACACCCGCAGCTTTAAAGTCGAAAAGCGCACGCTAACGCTTGAATGGACTTTCGGCGGCGAAACCAAGCAGGACGGCGGCAAGTTCACTACTACGTATAACGGCGAGGAGCAAAAGCCGACTTATACTATTACCAACCTTCCCAAAAAGACGGCGGACGACAATCCCGCCGAGCCGCAGCTTACCTTTGCGGCGCAGGCTATCGCGGGCAAGACGGCGTTTACCGACGCCGCCGAGTACGAGATTGACAGCGTTTCGTTCGCGGACAGCGCAGCCGTAAACGACAACTATAAGTTCGGCGAGTATACGCTCTATTTTGAAATAACGCCTAAGCAAGTAACGCTCACCGCGACGGCGCAAAACCACACCTACGGCGACGAGCTGATTTTTGAGGCAAGCGATTGCTTGGACGATGACACCAAGGCGCAGTTCTATACGCGCGACGGTTTGGCGTTTATATTAATGCAGGTTAAGGACGGCGCCACTGTGTTGACCGATACGCTAGACGTAGTTTACGGCGGCACGTACATGCTTGTTCCCGTATTCGACGCGGATAACAACAGCAGCGAAAACTATACGGTAACGGCTACGACGGCGGCGGCGCTTAACGTACAAAAACGCGCAATCACCGTTACGGTTACCAACAATCCGACAAGCGTTTACAGCGAGGATATTGCAGATATCACCTATACCGTGTCGCTTACAAGCGGCGGCGAGGGTGCGGCGGTCGTCGACACCGAGGCCAACGTGTTTACAATAGCGGCGCGTGACGGCGGTAACGTAATTACAAACAAGACGGACGTCGGCGACTATTATATTGTTCTTACCATTAATAATACGCGCAGCGGCAACTACGACTTTACGCTGGGCACAACCGCTGCCGCCGATGGTGCGACCACCGTTACGCACGAAGCTTATAAGTATTCCATTACCGAAAAGCAAATAGCGGAAAAGAAGGACAGCGAGGGCAACGGCACGATAGTCGCTAACACGCTTACGTACAACGGCGCAGCGCAAAAGTTCTTGGCTGACGGCTTTGACGTAATTATCGGCAATCCCGAAATAGAGGATAACGCGCCCGTATGGTCGTACTCTGCGGACGGCACAACGTGGACGACGTTTACCCAAAGCCCGACAGTAAAGAACGCAGGTACGTATAACTTTGTTATCAAGGTTACTGCGAAAAACCACACCGCGTTTACCAAAAATATTACGGTCACCGTTGCGCAGTCCGAGCTTACCGTCAAGTTTGATTTGACCATTATGTTCGGCGAGGACGATCCCGCGTCGGTGTCGTACTTGTTCGGGCTGAATAACCTGCGCACCGAAAATATCGGCTGGACTGTTGAAGGCTTTATGAGCAACAGCGACCGCACTCTGTTCTATACCGCCGGCGCTTCCTTCTACAATCTTGCTGGCACTGCGAAATACACCGTAGACGGCTACGACAAGACTTCGCTTACAACCTCGTACGATATTAACTTTATTGCGACCGCGGACAGCAACCCCACGCTTACATGCGACAACTATACCTTTGTCGGCGCGGTAGGTACGCTCACCGTCAAAAAGGTAGAGCTTACCGTACACATCAAGGACAATTCGGTAACGTACAACGAGCCGGGCGAATACAACATACCCAACGTAAACGTTCAGGGTGAGGGATATACTGTGGATATGCCCAATTCCACATACTCCGACTCCGCCTATTACGTTATGTCGGAAGGCTCGCTCTCCGAAATATTTACCGTTTCCACCACAGCGCATGACCAAAAAGTGGGCACATCCACAACGGGCAAGGCGGGCAGCTATGCGGTGAACGGCACGGCGATACTCACCGACAAATACGATATTACTTTCGTCGGCGGTTGGAACGTATCGGGCGACTCGCTTGTTGCGGATGCAAACGGCACTTGCGGCAAGTACACAATCAATCCCGCCGCGCTTACCGTCAAGGACACCATTCAAGGTTACACAGGCGTATACGACGAAAAGTGGCACGGCATTATTGTCGACGGAGCAAATACCGTTCAGATTAACGGCGACCCGACGGACGGCGTCGTGTTCGCCACCGCAAACGACGGCACGACCGTTGCTGTTGAGTACCGCGTGTCGGCGACGCAGCTGCCTGTTCTAAGCAAGACGGAGTTTGAAAAGCTTACGCTTAGCGCGACGGCGCCCGCGTACAGAGACGTCGGCAGATATTACGTGTATTACGCTTTGTCCAATCCCAATTACACGACGGTGTTCGATTTCCGCAGGGTAGCCATTACCATTGCCGATAACGAATTGTCTACTGCGTTCAACTTCCAAAACAATTCCGTTGTGTTGCAGGGCGAAACGGTTACAAAGTCGGCTTGGACTTACGGCTATAAAGTAGAAAACGGCTTCGATCCCGACGGCGCAAACGTCGTTGTCGAACCCGAGGCGCTGTTCAAATATACGGGCAGAGCCGCAAACGAGGTAGGCGAAATTACGTTTACGCTGTTCTATAACGATAGCAGCATATGGACGAAAACCGTTGCCGCAAACGCTGCGGATACCGTTGCCGATATGTTTGCGGAATTGTTTGCGGGTAACGGACTTAACGCTGGCAGCTACAAGCTGAGCGTTGCTATGGAAGACGTCAAAAACTACAACGGCTTTACAACCGTTTACGTGTTCGACGTGGCAAAGCGTGCGCTCACCGTCAAGGCCGAGGTTCCTACTCAAATTCAGTACGGCAGCGTTGTTCCTTCGTTCACCGACAATAGCGTTGGGCTTGTTGTCAACAGCTCCAAGGCGGGCGCGACGGCGGACAGCATTGTGGACGCTCTCGGCACGGCGCCCGTTTACGCAACCGCGTACACGCAGGGCTACACAGTGGGCGACTATCGCGTTTACGCTAACGGCAAGGCCGACGACGCTACCGACTCTACTTCGTTTACCAACTACACGGTGACCTACAAAGACGTGCTGCTCACCGTCGTGCCGCGCGAAATCACCGTCAGCATAGCGGATAAGGAAAACACCTACAACCTTCGCGGTACTGACAATACTACCGAGGAGATTAGGACGCTCACGTTTACCGTGACGGACGGCTCCATCTACACGGCGGAGCTGGTCGGCGGCAACGCGCCCGCGGACGGCGTTTACGACAACGCCAACCAAACGGTGCTCACTCTTTACACCGCGGCTATCGTCGGCGAGGGCGACGACAGAAATACAAACAACGTCAAATTCGACGCCGACGGCAAGGTTACCGGCTACACCATTTACGCAGTATTCCGCGCAGGTGTTGCGGAAACCAATTATAACGTCAGCTTTGCCGACTGCTCCAACAAAGAGCAAACGGAAGCGACAGCGATAGGTAAGGACGGCAGTGCCAACAACGCCGGCTCGTACGTTATAAATAAAGCGGTGTTCAAATTGTTGCAGGACGGCGTTTATCACAAGGTCGACGGCAATCCCGTTAAAGGCACTGTTTACAGCGGCGCGGTAAATTACTACGTGGCAACGCTGGACGATACCGCCCGTACGCCCCTTGAATTTACTTACACCAAAAAGAATGCAAGCGGCAATTACGTTGCGATAAACGCCAATCAAGTAATAGGCGTGGGCGAGTACGAAGCAACGGGTAGCTCTACCAATCCCAACTATACCGCCGCAGAGCTTGCGATAAAGTTTGAAATTACAAAAGCTACGCTTACGCTTACTGCCGATTCGGGCAAGCGCGTGCAGTACGGCACAACGCTGTCCGGCAGTGTTGCTACCGATACGGCGAAGGGCGGCGCGGAGGCGACGGGCAGGTTTGACGGCTTTACTTACACCGCGGCTTCGCCTACGTTGCTTGCAAGCACGCAATCGGCATACCTGACCGCCAACACGGTCGGCTACCAAACCGCAGGATACAGCCCGTCGGCAAACGTGGGCGCGGCTTGCACGATAACCCCCACATGCGCCTCGGATGCCAACGTGAACGTCTTGGTTGTCGGCGCTAATCTGACAATAGTCAAGCGCTCCGTCACAGTCACCGTTGTGGGCTGGGATGAAACCGACACGACGGACGCAAGCAAGCATAACACGAATGCGTGGACGTATTACCTCGGCACTCATGGCGCTACGCTCACCGCGCTCGAAAACAGCTTTGCCGCCAACATGTCGTCGTATATTTACTTCGAGGACAGAAAAGAAGTATTCGGCGACTCGGGCGACGGCTATGACAAGCTCGGCATAACGGTAAGCCTTCCCGACGGCGTAGACGTAGGCGAGCATGCCTTTGCCTATACCGCGGCTAACAACACCAACTACGCCGTAACGTTTGCAAATACCGTCGCGCCTAAGTTTGCCGTTAAAAAAGCCAAGCTTACGATTTACGCGCATCCCATGCAAGGCGAGTACGCTTACACATACGGCGAAACGATTGAAACGCTTGTCGATAGAAATGCGTACAACGTAGGCGCGCTTACTTATTACGTCGACGTCATGCAGGGCAACGACAAGTTTGTCGATCTGCTCGACAACAGGAATATAGTATTTACCATTGTCGATAAAAACGGCAAGGCTTACGCGGCTTGGGAGAGCAACGTCGGAAAATATACCGTATCGCTTATGGTAAAAGAGGGCGAAAATATGTATGCGCCCACCGCCGCGAC
>CAMWXP010000042.1 GCA_947178255.1 uncultured Clostridia bacterium
TTGTGGTGCCTCGGGGCGGAATCGAACCACCGACACAGGGATTTTCAGTCCCTTGCTCTACCGACTGAGCTACCGAGGCAAAAGTTTGGCGACCCGGAAGGGACTTGAACCCTCGACCTCCAGCGTGACAGGCTGGCGTACTAACCATCTGTACTACCGGGCCACAATATGGTGGACCTTCAGGGACTTGAACCCCGGACAAACCGGTTATGAGCCGGTTGCTCTAACCAACTGAGCTAAAGGTCCAAAACCCATGTGCTAAGCTTTAATACTATACAATATAACGAAAAATTTGTCAACAAAAATAACACACTTTTTGAAAGGAATTTAAAAAATTTTTTATTGTTCCCCTACTAAATTTTCAATATCTTATAAAAATCTCTTGACAATTATTATTTTGTGTGGTAATATAACAATGCTTTGAGCATCCTTAGCTCAGTTGGTAGAGCAACTGACTCTTAATCAGTGGGTCCGGAGTTCGAGTCTCCGAGGGTGTACCAAAACAAAACAGACACGCAAAAGCGTGTCTGTTTTGTTTTGAGTATATCCCGAGATGAGTAGCACGCTGCCCCGCGCTGTCCGCGGGCATTCTCCGAGGGTGAAAGTATTTAAATCTCTAATAATCTTGCTTTTAGCCTAGAATAGTGTTATACTGTAAAAAACCGTTGGGCGGGAATTATGTACTATTTACAAAACAGGTGGAAAATCGATGGCAACAAACTTAAATATTACGGACTACGTAACAAGCCCGTAATGTTTAAAAACGTCGTAAAGCTTAACAAAAAACAACTGAGCATAATCAAAAAACTTCCTTGCGAGCTTGACTGTTCGGAATTAAAAATATTATCAAATCTTGTGGGCGTTCAAATAATCGACGGCGAACATAAACGCACTACCCCCCAATCACTGGACGAAGCGACTTTTTGTTCTAACTGTATTGCAAACGATTATATAATACCGGGGCTGGAATTCGACGAAAACGGTCTATGCCCTATGTGTCAGACAGCCGATGACACAAAGCATCTGAAAAGCGTCGTGCCTATTAAAAACACGTTTAAAAAGTCGAAGAAATCGCGCTTTGACGTTGCGGTATTTTATACGGGCGGAAAGGACAGCACGTACTTGCTTTATTATCTTTCCAAGGTTCTCGATTTACGAGTTCTGGCGCTCACTTGGGAAATCCCGTACATGTCCGATTGCGCCGCAAAAAGCATCGCAGGCGCAAAGAAAACTTTACAAAACGTGGAATTCATAACAAGAAAAGTAGCCGATAGGGATTTGAAAAAGATATACCGTCATCTTTATTCGCTTGCGGACAATACTTGCGCATGCCCGTCGCTTGCTTACGTCCTTTTCTATCCGGAGCTTGTCGCAAATAAAGTGCCGTACTTTGTAGCAGGCAACGAACCCGCACAACTGACAGGCTTATACTATAATCACATGGCGCCCAAAATGGCGTACACGTTCGGCAGCAACAAAGCTTTAAATTTGTTAATCAATATAGGGCGCATACTCACATTGCATCCCCCGCTCAAAAAAGGACAATTCCACACTCTTGCCACAATGAAGCAACTTGCATACGGAGACAACCCGATAAAGAATTTATCAGGCTACACTAATCCGTTGGTTCATAACGTAGTGGAAGCTATCCACCAAGTTCCGGAGCTACTAAAACCGCTAAAACGCGCAATCAGAACCTCGTCGTGGAGCGGAAATATCCCCGCTTTCGTCCAAGTTGATTTTAACGACATTTGCGGCGGCGTATACGACTGGAAACAAATTAAAAATACTATAATCGAGGAATGCGGCTGGGTACCGCCAGATGAATACGACAAGGGCTTACACACAAGCTGCAAGATAGAAAAGTGCAAGGAGTATTCACAGTTCAAAAGATTTTACGATATGAAAAGCGACATGATACCGTTCAGCGCAATAGAAATATCATTGGCAAGTCGAGATAAAGCACTACCGCGTGAAGCCGCACTGGCTGAACTGCGTTCCGCACTCGGGTTCAGCACGGAGGAAATACCCGAATGTGCCATAATGAAGGAATATATAGAAAAGTGAACGTAGTAATATACTATTCCAACACCAATCAAAGCAAACGAATTGCCGAATATATCGCACAACAATCGGGATTTCCACTGTACGATATCTTTGATTTAACGGAATATACCTTTGATACCGTTATACTCGTCTTCCCCGTACACTGCCAAAACATACCGCAACCGGTTAAAATCTTGTTAGACCGATTACGCACAAAAGCTTTAATACCCATAGCCACATACGGCAAAATGTGTTGCGGAAATGTTTTGTATGAAATACAAAAGCGATACAATCATATCATAACGGCCGCCGCATACGTACCCACAAAACATACGTATCTGCACGAAAACGAATTTGCCGATTATGAAAGCCTAAACCCTATACTTTCCAAAATCAACAGCCGTGACAAAATAGTAATACCCAAGACCTACAAAAACCCCTTGTCGAATATTTGCAAGGGCTTACGCAGTCGAATGGGCGTAAAAATCTATAAAGACAGTAAATGCAATAACTGCGGCAAATGCAATGCCGCATGCAATAATAATGCTATTGCATACGGCAAAACCAACAGTAAATGTATACGTTGTTTAAAATGTGTTGAGCAATGCCCGCAAAAAGCTTTACACTATATTTCGCGCTTGCCTATGCGCTTATATTTGCGCAAAAAGAAATACGACAAGCTTATTATCTACGTTAAATAATCTTATTACAACAAATCTGCAAGTGCGGCGGCTTTTTTGCAACCGTCTGTTTTGTTTATATCACCTACGTTCAACACGCTAGGGATAAGCACCTCTCCTATTGACTTCCATTTAAGCAATGCGACGGTGCGCTCATAAGGAATACGAACACCGTCCATTACAGACATATCGTCTTCCTCGCAGCAAGTAATAAGCGCACATTCTTTGCCGGCAACATCCTTGCCGCCCACACAAAACGAGAACAGTCTATCTATTACGCCCTTTATTTGCGCGGGATATGAGTACCAGTAAACGGGCGTAGTAAACACAACCGCGTCGGCTTCCAATATAGACGGCGCAAGCTTGTTAAAATCATCGTCAAAGCTGCAAGCTTTGCCACTTTTAAAGCACGTCTCACAAGCGTGACAACCGCCTACTTTTTGCATTGCGGCGTCAAACCTTGTAACGGCATGCCCTTTTGCCTGCGCTGCCTCGATAAACGCGTCCGTCATAGCAAAGCTGTTGCCGTTCTTTCTCGGACTACCCGTAATGACTACAATTTTCTTACCCATAATAATCTCCTACAAAGTATTTAATTACCGCTTATCATAAACGGTCTTGACAATATACATTGTAATATGATATGATTATTATGTCAAGTACGCACATTAAAGTGCGATACTAACAAAAAGTAGAGCGTAAAAGGTAATCATTATGGAAAATCCAAAACGTTGTATCGCTTCCGAAAAACTGTGCGACACGGGATTCAGTTATACCCTATCGCTTATTAGCGGCAAATACAAAATGACAATACTATATACCCTAATGGAATTCACCGTTGTGCGTTACAACGAATTACAACGTTACATAAAAGGTATTTCATATAAAACTCTGAGCCTATCCTTAAAAGAACTTGAAAGCGACGGGCTGATTATTCGCAAGGAATATCCGCAAATACCGCCCAAAGTGGAATACAGCCTTTCGGAACGAGGCAAGTCGTTAATGCCTATTTTAGACGGAATGTGCGAATGGGGCTACAAAAATAGAATATAAGTTACTTATGAGCGAACACGCAACTAATAACATACGTCACGCTACGCACGACAGCGTGCCGCCGCTGATAGATCAAAACAGCACCGTGCTTATACTCGGCTCTATGCTTTCGCCCAAATCGGCGCAAGCGGCGTTTTATTACGCACATCCGCAAAATAGATTTTGGCGGGTACTTTTTGCGTTGTTCGGCGAAAATTATTCCACAGACAAAGCAGCAAGAACTCAGCTTGCACTATCCCACCGCGTCGCACTTTGGGACGTGATTGGCAGCTGCAATATTGTAGGCGCGTCGGACAATACCATTACCGACGTCGTATACAACGACGTTGACGGATTGCTTACCGAGCACCAAAACATTACGCGCATTTTTACCACAGGCGGAAAAGCGCATGAATTACTCATGCGCTACAACCGTGATATTAACAATCCCATTATATCCGCCGCGGTGCGTTTGCCGTCCACCAGCCCGCAAAACTGCAAGATTTCGTTAAACGACCTTATTGCGGCGTATTCCGTTATACTGTAGTTATTTGGTCAACTCGCCCGCCAATGCCGCCAATTCGGCTTCCGTATCGGCATTGACCGCCGACTTGATTGTGACGATATTTTCCACGAAGGTTATATTCTTCATAGTTTCAAATTGAGCGCGCATGAGCTTGCCCGACATGGGAGCCCATGTGCCGTTTTCTATAAACGCTACCGTACGGCTTTGGAAGTTTTTACTTTTAAGCCTATTTATAAACAGCTCTGTCATAGGGAAAAGTCCGCCGTCATACGTAACCGAAGCCAATACCAGCCTATCGTAACGGAATGCCGATTCCACAGCTTCGGCAACATCATCACGCGCAAGATCGAACACTTCGACACGCATGCCCGCTTTTTCAAGCATAGTCGCCAACCGCTTTGCAGCTTCCTGAGTATTACCGTAAATGGACGAATACGCCACAGTCACGCCCTTATCCTCCGGAACGTACGAGCTCCACGTATTGTATTTACCGATATAGTAACGGAGGTTTTCGGTAAGCATAGGACCATGCAACGGACAAATGATTTTTATATCAAGCTGAGCCGCCTTTTTCAACGCGCTTTGCACCGTCGAGCCATACTTACCGACAATGTTTATATAATACCTACGCGCTTCGCAAGTCCAATCTTCGTCAACGTCCAATGCGCCGAACTTGCCGAATGCGTCCGCCGAAAACAGTACCTTTTCGGTCGTTTCGTAAGTGAACATAACCTCGGGCCAATGCACCATCGGCGCAAATATAAATTTGAGCTTATGCTTACCCAGCGACAATTCGTCGCCGTCCTTTACCACTAATGTTTTATCGAAAATTTTTCCGTAAAAGCGTTCGGCAATGTTAAACGTTTTTTCATTGCCTACAACAACCGTATTAGGATATTTATTCAAAAACGCTCTTATGCTAGCCGAATGATCGGGCTCCATGTGCGAAATAATGATATAGTCGGGAACCCTGCCCGCTAACGCTATTTCCACATTTGACAGCCATTCCTCGGTTTTACGCTTGTCTACCGTGTCGAAAACAGCTATTTTTTCGTCCGTGATTGTATAGGAATTGTACGATACTCCGTTAGGCACTACGTACTGTCCTTCGAACAGATCCAATGTTTTGTCGTTGACTCCAACATATCTAATGCTGTCGGTTATTGCAATCATGATTTATACCTCGATAATTATTTTTATAAGTTAGCTTAAAAGCTCGTTTTTGTACTTTAATGCGTCTGCTTCGGTTATTTGCCGCACAACTCTTGCTGGATTTCCGTAAGCCAAGCTGTTGTCTGGAATTTTACCCGTAACGACCGATCCCGCGCCGATTACACAACCGGAACCGATTTCCGCGCCAGCTAGTATCGTTACGTTGCCTGCTATCCAGCAATTATCACCTATCGTTATGGGCGCTCCGTACTCACGACATGTCGTTTTGCCATCGGCGTTAATATACGGATTACGGTCTTGATATCTAAGCGGATGCTTGGGAGTAAGTATAGACACGTTCGGGCCGAAAAACACGTTGTCGCCTATCGTTACAGGACAAACATCCAAGATTGTCAAATTGAAATTGGCGTAAAAGTTTTTGCCCATTTTGGTGAATACACCGTAATCGAAGAATATCGGGCCCTGTAAGTATCCCCCGCTTTCCATATTCGGAATAAGTTCGGCAAGGATTTTTGTACGCTCTTCCTCATCTTCCTCGAACGTATCATTATACTGCTTGCAAAGTCTATGCGCCTTTTGCCTAAGCGACAAAAGCTCAGGCTTGGAAGCGTCATATATTTTGCCGGCAAGCATTCTTTCTTTTTCGGTCATAACACTATATCCTAATGCGTATTTACGGGCAAGCCGCTTTCCAAAATATCCGCTGCGGGATTGATATATTCAAACGTTTGTACGTCCATTTTGCCACCGTCTGCCGCTGCGACAAGCTTTGCGTCGTACGGGATTTCGGCCAGCACGGGCAAGCCGAACTTTTGAGCGGTCTCACCGACAGCTTTGCCGTCGCCGAATACGTTTATGCGCTTGCCACAATCGGGACACACGACATAACTCATGTTCTCCACAATTCCGAGCACCGGAATTTTCATAAGATTTGCCATATTGACAGCTTTTTCAACTATCATAGACACAAGCTCTTGCGGGGTCGTAACTACAACTATGCCGTCTATCTTGATAGACTGAAACACGGTAAGCGGCACGTCGCCCGTTCCCGGCGGACAATCGATAAACATATAGTCGACGTCGCCCCAAATAACGTCCGTCCAAAACTGCTTGACCATACCGGCAATAATCGGCCCGCGCCAAACAATGGGATCGCTCTCGTTTTCCAAAAGCAAATTGGACGAAATAATCTTAATTCCGTCCTCGGTCTTTACCGGGTACATGCCTATGCCGTCGCTTTGCACGTCGCCGCGCACACCGTACATTTTAGGTATTGACGCACCCGTAACGTCGGCGTCCAACACCGCTGTACTATACCCTTTTTTGTTCATAGCCGCGGCAAGCATAGCGGTAACGGACGACTTACCCACACCGCCTTTGCCGCTTACAACGGCTATCACGCGCTTAATGCGCGACAGCTCGTGCGGATTGTCCGTTTGCGGCGCCGAGCATTTTTCGCCGCAAGTGCTGCAATTATGAGTACATTCGCCCATACTACTCTCCTTCCGTTTCCGTTACAGGTTTTTGTTCCGAAACGGTAGATTTTAAATTTACTTCACCGACGTCGCCGTCACCGACAGCAACCGTCTGTTGTTCGAGCTTTGTCTTTTTAACGTCACATTCGATTAGCGCCAACATAATGCCGTAATACAACAAATGCGTCGGCATTGTCATTGCAATATCGAGCAAGGCGTTGCACAACATAGCCAAAATGCATAACGCAACAAATACACGTTCCGCCGTGAGCTTTGCCGCAAACGTCAGCCTTACAGTCCTATATCTGTGATATAAATACGCCGCAAGCCCGACGATACCTGCACAATACAAGTAAGTCAACGGCGTACAATGGAACGAATAATACCAATTATTTATCGGCGGCAAATACCAAATGCCCAAGCCGAAAATCGGATACGACTTCCAAGCGTCAAATCCTCTTTTCCATAACGAGAATCTTCCGCCCGAAGCAATGTTGCCCGAAAGTAATTTCATCATCATGTCGCCTATCTGATTTCTAAGCAAAATAATACCGACAATCGCTATAACGGCGGCAATACCGAACGATATCCAATATCCAAGTCTACCCGTTTTCTTTTTAAAGCATAACGCAATCGCCACGATTGCAGTACCGGGGACAGCAACAACCAACGACGCTCGCGAAAAAGTCCAATATATAGCCATAAGCTCGATTACTATCGCTATCAAAAACAAGTACCCGTGTTTGTAAATGTAAACCATGTAGAAGGTTATCGGCAATGCAATCACTACAAACGCCGCGGCAGTATTGGAAATAGCGTAACCGAATGTGATTTTATTTTTATCGGCATAGCTTATACTGAAACTCGTAAATTTAAGATCGTACATCACGTATTGTTTTAACACGGCGGCAAGTATAACTACCGACACGGTAATCATTGTCCATGCAAAATACTCAATGCTCTTTCTACCCTCATACTCGCCGCAATTAATCAACAACGTATACGGTAAAAACATCGTAACCGATATTGCAAGCGCCATGCCAACGCCCGTCCAAGACATAGACGGCGCGCCTAAACCGCCGACAACCAAAAACCCGCTTACCAATGCAAGCGAAATAGTCAGATAGCCGCGCTTAAATATCGACCGCCACTTTTTGTAATAAACAAGATTAAAAACGAATGCTACGAGTATAATAACGAGAAGTATACATAGCACTGCAATATAAAGCGGTTTGCCGAAATAGCCCGACTGCGGTTTGGTTTCTTCGGACATTACGAACATGCACATTGTTAAAAACGGCACCAAAACGAACGAATTTTTGCAAAACAATAACGCAGGCACGAGCAAAACAGTTAACAAAACAGCACCCACAACAGGTATATCCAAAGTATGTGCGAGAATACAAACCATGCCGTAAGCAACAATATACCAAACGGAATTGCACAGTTTGTCTGCAACACTTCCGAATTTGCTATTGACCATTTTGTCAAACTTTTCTTTCATCTTGATTATTGTAACATTATTATGCTCTTTCGTCAACAAAAAGCAAAAGATTATATGAATTATTTAAATTTGATTTTATCTTCGGATAACCGCTTTACAAACGAAAGCAACAATTCGTTTGCGGCGGCTGCGTCGTCACCGCTCCAAGTGAGAGAAAAGCAGTGATTAGATCCCGCATAGCGCGCTGAAAAACTCTCGTTGTATATTCCGTTTTTATTTAAAGTATCTAGCATAACGTCGCCTTGACCTTTACAAAAAACGTCGTTATCAGAATAAATAATAAACGTGGGCGGATAGCCCTTGCCAATAAGTTCGGACGGCATACAAACTTCGCGATACTTATACGTATCAAAATCGTTCGGTTTTATCCCCGCCAAGCTTAGAAGCACACCATTGGACAAACCAAACGGATATCTTGTTTTCAAAACGGTATCCATATCGTAAATACCGCAGTTTAACAACGCGCCGAAAAATTTGAATTTCGGGGAAAAGTCAAAAACGGATTTAATCTTATCCGAACAATTAAATGAAGCAGCCATTGCCGCATAATATCCGCCTGCACTATCCCCACCGACAAAAATTCTATCTCGATCTATGTTATATTCTTCGGCGTTGTCGTAAATAAAATTTGCCGCAGACACAATGTGCTTTAACGGTTCGGGAAATGTATACTTTGGCGCAAGTCCGTAATTCACACAAAACACGCTAAAACCGTTAAGTGCAAAAAATTGCGAACGCCCCTTTCTATATTTCTTATCACCTGCCGAAAAACCGCCACCATGTATCAATATTATAGCCGGCTGTTTCTCCTCGCTTTTTGTGCGGTAAAAATCGAGCTTGCACACCGACGGCAACGATTTGTCGTAAACAATATCCGATTGTACATCGAGTGTCCTAATGTTATCTCTATTCACGTACGGACAGGCGTTTTGCGAAAGCGCAAACAAAATATCTATGGCGCGAAACAGCTTTTTAGTTTGGCGTACTATTCGCTTACGTTTACGCTTTTCCCATCCGGTCAAATTAGGATGCTCGTAAGTAGAATCATTCAATATCGCCTCATCATGCTTACGCACGCGTTCTATGTCGTCCATTTGATTGTTATCATCTCTATATTCCATAATTACCTCATGCATATTCTAACACAGTTGTAGGTAAAAATAACATTTCAAAAGGTATTAAACATTTTTGCCCATCTCATACGCTTGGTCGATAAAGCGCGTACCATTAATTTCGCCTTTATCTGTAACACCCACGCCGCGCACAACACCCTTAATACTTACGCCGTCAAAACAATCTACCCAACCCTGAACGGCCGTGATTGCCCCGTCCATAGCTTTTTCATCCTCATCAGCCGCGGTAGCGAGCAAATAAACATCCGTAAACTTGTTTTGACGCGGATAAAGCGGGTTTAGCCTGTCAATAAATGTCTTTAACTGACCGCATATCGAATAAAAATAAACAGGCGTTGCAAATGCCAACACGTCGGCATTTTGAAGCTTTTCGTAAAATCCGTTCATCCCGTCGTTAAGCACGCATGCGTCATGCGACTGACAGTACAAACAGCCTGTGCAATACTTTAAATTCAACTCGCGCACATCCAATACCATAACGTCATTACCTGTTGACAACGCACCATCGGCAAACGCCTTTGCCAAAAGCTCCGAATTGCCGTCCTTACGCGGCGAGCTTGTTATTATTATTACCTTTTTCATATTTTCTCCTTAATTTAATTGCATTATAGCACAGCAAAACAAAAATTGCAATGCTTATATCAAATCCTGACAATTAAAAAGACAAAGCAAAGCTTTGTCTTTTGTAGTATACTATTTAATTGACGAACCAACCGTTAAGCCAACATACCACTACGGCGGCGGCAAGTCCGAATCCGACAACTATCGCCAATATTCGCGGCAAGTACGCAACAAACCAAGCGCGCATCATGGCGCGAGTTTCTTTGCGCGTGGGACGATCTTCCTTGGCTACCTTTTTGTCCGCCTTAGTGGGACGATACCAAGGAAATCCGTCTACGTTCATGTCCACAATCGTTCTACCGTCGTCATCGGCGTACTGTTTCTTTTTCTTGCCCAAAGCTTCCCTCTCAGTCCTGAGGATACAAATGGCACGCGCACATATGTCCGTTGCCGTAATCCTTAAACTTAGGTTCTACATGCTTACACACTTCCATACACCGCGAACAACGCGTGTGGAACTTGCAGCCCGACGGCGGATTGGCAGGACTGGGTATATCACCTTGTAACACAATGCGGTTACCCTTGTAATGCGGGTCCGGTACAGGCACGGCGGAAAGCAACGCATGAGTATACGGATGCATAGGATTGTTAAAGATGTCCTTTTCGTCGCCCATCTCGACAAACTTACCCAAATACATAACACCCACTCTATCCGAAATATGCTGAACAACGCTCAAATCGTGCGAAATGAACAAGTACGTCAAGCCGAGATCGCGCTGTAATTCTTTGAGCAGGTTGATTACCTGAGCCTGAATAGACACATCAAGCGCCGATACGGGCTCGTCGCAAACGACAAACTTAGGTTTGACTGCAAGCGCACGTGCAATACAAATACGCTGACGCTGACCGCCCGAAAACTCGTGCGGATATCTGTCGAAGTAAAAATCCTGCAAACCGCACTTGCGCATAATGTCTATAACGTAATCGCGGTATTCCGATTTCGGCACTATATTGTGAACCTTAACCGCTTCGCCGATAATTTGACCTACCGGACTGCGCGGAGGAAGACTACCGTACGGATCTTGGAATATTATTTGCATTTGCGTGCGGAACTTGCGCAACGCGCTCGGTTTTAACGCCGTTATTTCAGTCCCTTCAAAAAACACCTTACCATCGGTGATGTCGAATAGGCGCAGTATGCTCCTACCCATTGTGCTTTTTCCGCAACCGCTTTCGCCAACTATGCCGAGCGTTTCACCGCGCTTAACCTTAAAGCTAACGCCGTTAACCGCCTTGACATACGTCTTATCAAGTATAATTTTTCTTTTGAACTGAGTGACTTTCGTCTTTTCGTCGCCACTGTTATCCTTGTCGTCCTCGGCAGCATTTGTTGCGCCGTCGGGCGCTACATCGGATTTTTCGACAGGCGTTTCGGGCGCGACAATACTGTCGTCGCCTTCGGGAAGCTCGACGGAGGATGCGGCATTTTGCATAGCGGTAGATGCGGGATCGGGATTATTCAATACAGGAACTTTTACGAGCTTAAATTCTTTTCTTGTCAAAAAGTATTTCTTTAAGTCGACAACTTCCAATATATAATCGTCGGTTTTCGCACCGTCTTGCGTTGCCTCGCCGTTTATAACTTCGGGTTTGATTTCTTCCGACATTACTTATTCTCCTTCTCGCCGGACTTCTTTTGCGCGGGCTTTTTTGCTGTTGTAGCTTTGGCGGCAGTTGATTTTGTTGCGCTACCGGACTTGGCGGTTGTGGATTTTGATGCAGTCTTTTTTGCACCGCTTGACTTAGCCGCCGTCGATTTCGCACCACCCGTCTTGGATGTAGCGGATTTTGCACCACCGGATTTAGCCGTAGCGGTCTTTGCGCCACTCGTCTTGGCGTCCTTTTTGGTACCGCTTGTTTTAGCAGCTGTCGATTTAGTCGAAGTCGTTTTGGATTTAGCGGCAGTAGTCTTTTTTACAATTGTTATATTAGGCTCTTTTGCCGTCTTTTTAGACTTTGTTGTGGGCTTGGACTCAACCTGCGTAGCGTCGGAAGCTTCGGCCGGATTCTGCTCTGTTTGCTCTGTCGTAGCCACGTCATCGGTAGTCGCTTGTTCTGCTTGTTGCGCTTTTAAAGCCTCGCTTTCGGCTTTTTCCTTTAGCGCACGGTCTTTGGCGTTAATAGACGCCATACGCGCTTCGTCGGCGCGATAGCAAGCCACATAGTGCGTGTCCGACACCCTGACAAGTGGCGGATACTCACCGTTACAGCATTCTATACAGCTTTCGCAACGATCCTTAAAGTAGCAATACTTAGGCATATCAATCGGGTTGGGAACCTGACCTTTTATGCTATACAGCTCCTCTACATCCCTATTGATAACAGGCTTGCTCTTTTGCAATCCTACTGTATACGGATGCAACGGCGTATCGAAAATATCCTCGACCGTACCCTTTTCAATTACGCGCCCGGCATACATAACTACAACGTAGTCTGCCATACTCGCAATAACACCGAGGTCATGCGTGATTATCATTATGGAACCGTTAATTTTGGTCTTGATATCTTTCAGCAAATCCAAAACCTGAGCCTGAATGGTAACGTCGAGCGCCGTAGTAGGCTCGTCGGCAACAATCAGTTTAGGATTACACGCAAGCGCCATTGCTATCATAACACGCTGACGCATACCGCCGGACAACTCGTGCGGAAATCTTTTATAAACAATCTCTGGCATGGCAATACCGACAAGCTGCAACATTTCTATGGTGCGCTTGTGCGCAAGCTCCTTGTCCGCGCCCGGTGTGTGAAGAAGTACGACCTCGTCCAACTGATTACCGATGGTAAACAACGGATTAAGACTGGTCATAGGCTCTTGGAATATCATTGCTATTTCTTTGCCGCGAATACGCTGCATAGCGCGCGTCGGCATTTTGGCAATATCAAAAACCTTATCTTCCATTTCAAATGCGGGAAAACCGTTTCCGTCCAATGCTTGAACGTTGACCATAACGGGTTTACCGTCCTTATCGAGCACAGGCTTGCCCTTTTTGTTAAGCTTGGGCTTAGTCTTGATTACGCGCTCACCGTCCACTTCCTCGTATTCCCAAATGGGAATCGGCTTGCCGTCCTCGCCTTTTTTGTAGTCCTGCGTATTGAAACGAATAGATCCGCTGACAATTTGCCCTTGCGGAGCTTGAACAAGCTGCATGACAGACAGCGAAGTAACGGACTTGCCGCAACCGCTTTCGCCGACAACGCCCACAATAGAGCTTTTTGGAATGTCAAACGAAACACCGTCTACCGCTTTGGAAACACCGGCGTCTGTAAAGAAATATGTGCAAAGCCCGTCCACCTCCAAAATATTGGAAGGGTCGCGCATTTGCGTAACATAGTCGCTTTCGGAAACGTGTGCGAGCTTTTTCTTTTCGAATTCGCGCGTAGTTTTGCGATTGTTCTTAGCTATAAGGCGTTGTTCTTTACCCGAAATATAATGAGGATCGTCCTTGTGAGTGACATGCCTATACCAATCTTTTACGCGCTTTAATACCGATTTTTTCTCTTCTTTGTTCTCTTCCATAACATCACCTCTTCATCTTGGGATCGAGCGCGTCACGCAATCCGTCGCCGATAAAGTTGAACGCCACAACAGCGAGAATAATTATAAGTCCGGCCGGCAACCAATCGAGTACATAGCTGGAAAGTATAAGCGGTTCCTTAGCAGCATTGACCATTCTACCCAGCGACGCAACCGTAGGCGGTGCACCAAGGTTAAGGAAGCTCAGCGACGCCTCAGTAAGAATAGTTCCACCAAGTCCCAGCGTCATAGATACAATAAGCTGTGGCATAACGTTAGGCACCAAGTGTTTGAATATCTTGCGCACAGGGCTGAATCCGAGCGCGTCGGTAGCTATCATATATTCTTGCTCGCGCAGGAATAGTATTTGTCCGCGAACAAGCCGCGCCGTGCCCGACCAGCTCATAAGCGTAAGTACACCCATCATAAAGTATACCCGCATTCCCTCGTCTAATCCGGATCCGTCAAAGAACGCGCCTAAGATAAGCATAATAGGTAATGACGGTAAACAGTTAAGAATATCGACAAGCCGCATAACCAGCATGTCTACCCAACCGCCGAAGTAGCCGGCAAGTCCGCCCAGAATAATACCTATTGCCGTGTAAACCAAAACGACAAGGAAACTTAGCATAAGCGACAGTCGCCCGCCGTACATAAGCCGCACAAAAATATCATAGCCGGTTTTATCCGTGCCTAATAAGTGCAAAGCCTTTTTTCCGTCCTTGTTCACACCGTAGGTGAACGCAGGAGCATGTGAATTCAAATTGTCAGGTCTGTTAATAGAAACGGTGTAATAATCGCCGTCCTCATAGTACTGGAATTCATAAAGAATGCGTTGTGCTTGAGAGTAGTCAACCTCGTCCTCATCCCACGATATAAACGCAGGTCCTAAAAACGAGAATATGACAACAGCCAAAAACATTACCAAGCCTATAACCGACAAGCGCGAACGGAAAAACCGTTTTAGAACAAGCTTCATAGGCGAAACTATTCTAACGTTATCCGAAATAAACTCTCCTTTGTTTTCGGTATTCTTTTCGGTTTTTGCCTCATCCACAGACACAGCAACGGCAACAGCCGCCTCGCCGACACCCGTTTGTACCGTGGGCTCGCCCATCTCGGCAGCCATTACTTGTTCGGTAGCGGCAGTGTTATTAAGAATTTCTTTTTTGTTTTCTTCCATAATCAACCGCCTATTTGGAAATC
>CAMWXP010000043.1 GCA_947178255.1 uncultured Clostridia bacterium
ACGTCTATCAAATCCTCGTCCAGCGTGCCGAAGCCCTCGTCCAAAAAGAAGAATGCGTTGTTGCCGCGGCTTTGTGTGCGGGCAATCGCTATCGCTACCGACAGCGACGCCAAAAACAGCTCGCCACCCGACAGCGTGTCCGTCTTACGGAACTTGCCTTCGTTAAGGTAGTCGGACACCATAAAGCCGTTTACCTTGTCGTAGCACATGGTGTACTTGCCGCTCGACAGCTCGCCGAGGATTTCGCCCGCGACGGCGGTAAACTCGTCTATGTATTCCGCCGCCACAAAGTTGAGCATTGCCTTGCCCTTGGTCATATCGGCTATAACTCGGTACAGGTCGGCGCGCTTTTTCAGCTCGGCAAGCTCGGCGTTAAGCTCGGACAATTCGTCGCACTTTTGCGACAGTGCGTCCGTTTCCACCTGCTTGACGGCTATGTCCTTGTTGAGCTCCGCAATGCGCGTTTTTACACGTTCAAGCTCGTCGCGCTTTTCGGTGTACGCGCCTTCGTCGAATTCGGGGCTGTCCACAGGACAATCGGCCTTGGCTTGGGCAAGCGAATTTTCTATTGCTTGAACTGTCGCCGTCGCCGCTTGAAGCGCGCCCGCAAGCGCTTTGCGCTTTTGGTCGACCGCGTTCAATCTATCTTCCACCTCGGCAAGCTCGGCCTTGACCTTGGCTATATCGCCTTCCGTTTTGCCGCACGACTCGCCCAGCTCGGTTTTGTAATTTTCCGATTTTTGTTTAAGCTCGACAAGCGCGCCCTCCAAGCCCTTACACTCCGCGCCGAGCACCGCAAGCGTAGGCGTTTGCTTGGCCAACTCGTCCTTGGACGCGTCGGCCTTTTCTGCTGCCTTTTTGCAATCATCTAATACGGCGATAAGCGCATTGTAAACGTCGGACACAACGCATGTTTCGGCAAGCTTGCGCTCGGCTTCAACGCGGTCACGCTCGGCGGACTGAAACGATTTATCCAAATTGTCGTAATCGGCTTTGGCACGATCGGAATGCTTGACGCACTCGGCACGCGCATTTTCCGCTTCTTTCAGTTTTTGCTTGGCGGCTTCCAGCTCCGCTTTGCGCTTGTCCACGTCGGTATCGCCCACCTCGTGTTCGCCGTCGTATACACCGCCGCACACGGGACAGGTGTCTCCGTTGTGCAATTCGGCACGCACCGCCGCCGCATGCGAATGCAACTGCGACGAGGACAGCGCTGCCGCACAGTTTTCCACATCAACATTCGCCTGCCCGACAGCCGTTTCAAGCTCGGCAAGGCGGGCGGCGTACTGTTCGATCACGCCCAACTGTTTATTTCGGTTTTCGGCGTACTCGGCAAGCGCCGCGACAATCTTTTTCCTATTGGCGTCCAACTCCGAATATCTATTCAATTCGGCACGCAGGTTGCCCCTGACTTCCGTTATGTCGGCAACCGACACGTCGTCGGCGCTAAGCGCCGACACCGCAAGAGCGAGCCCCGAAGATTTATTTTCCACACCGTTTGCGGAAAGTACAAACTTGTTTAGTATCTCTTTGAGCTGCGCAATATCGCCGTCGTGTGCTTGCTGTAAATTTTTCAACTTTTGTTCGGCCGTAGCAAGCGAATTGCGCTTTTCGTCCAATTCGGTTTGCTTTGCCTCGATATCCTGCACGGCAACGGTGTACTCGCGGTCGAGTGTGTTCAGCGCGGACAGTCTGTTCAGCTCGTCGCGCAAAAACGCTTGCTTTTTTCCGTCCTCGGGGTTGACCGACTGCTCGAACTCGTCGAGCGCGGTTTTGGCTTCGAACTCACGCTTTTTCGCGTCGTCCGATTGGAGCATTAGGTTCTTGACCGCGCTTTGCTTTTCGCGCACACGGATAAATACGTCGCGCACCTTTTCCAGCTCGGCAAGCTCGGCGGCGCGACCTGCCGCGTCCTTTTCGCACGAAGCAAGCTTGGTGCGCAGCGCCTTGATTTCGTCCTTTTGCTCTTTCAGCTTTTGCGGCGACACCTCGCCCAGCTTGTCGCGCTCGCGTTCGCGTGCGGCTATTTCGCCGTTCTTTTCGCGCTCATGCACCGACGCGTACTTAAACACTTCGCCGAACCGCATAAGCGAAAAAATCTTACCCACCGCTTCGGTTTGCTTTTGCGGCGTCTTTTTCAAAAACTCGGCGTACTCGCCCTGTTCGAGCAGATACACGTTTTTGAACTCCGCCGCTTCCAGCCCGATTATGCCGTATATTATATTGTTTACGTCGTCGCTCTTGACGGAAATGGGCTCGCCGTTTTTGTACAGCGTGCACTCACTGCCCGCCGTGCCGTCCGGCTTGCGCTTTAACGCGCGCTCAACCACGTACCGCTCGCCGTCCTCGGTAAATTCCAGCACCACGCGCGCAGAGGTTCGGGAAAGATTGATAACGTCGCCGAGGTTGCCCTTGGGACTTTTTCCGTACAGCGCGAGCATTATGCAATCGAAAATGGTGGTTTTGCCCGCGCCCGTCTTGCCACAAATGCAAAACAAGTTGCTCCGCCCCGCCGCCTCGAAGTCGAGCGTTTGCTCCTCGATAAACGAATTTATACCTTCTATCGTAAGTCTGATCGGTTTCATATTATTCCTGCTCCGCCTCTTGCATCAATTCCGTAAACACCGCTTTAAGCTCGGCGCTCGGTTCGGCGTTAAATCTGTGCTTGTAATACATGTCGAATATTTCCCCGTCGGACAGGTGCGCACGCCGCTCCACCTTTACGTCGCCGCGCAGCGTCGCCGTCACCACCAAATCGTTGTACGCGGGGTGCGAACGGATTTGCGCCGTTTCGTCGCGAGTGAGCGGTTCGCCGCTGTACTTTATACGCACGTAGTCGCCCGAATAAAATTCGAGCTTGCTCATGCACTCGTCAAAGTTGTCGGCGTCCGTTTCGGTAAGGTTTTTGCCGGCGGTGAGTATCTTTTGCTCCACCGTCTTCTTTTGCGTATCTATAATGTTGACCGACTTGGTGCGGCTTTCGTCGTAGGCATACTGCAACGGCGAGCCGCTGTATTCGGCAAGCGGGCGCTTGCATATGCGCAAATGCTTATGCACATGCCCGAGCGCAACGTAGTCCGCGCTTTCGGGCAGTATATCGGTAGGCAGCGCCAAAAGTCCACCCAGTGACTCGGACGAAGCCGACTTACTCAAAAACAAGTGCGTGCAAAGTATGTTGTAGTTGTTGTCGAAAAATTCGCACGCGGAAGATAGCGTTTGCTTGACGCGCTCCACGTAATCTATATTATAGTCCTGCTTTGCCCAGCGCGAAAGCCGCGACTCGGCGGGGTACGGAACGAGCGCGATATTCACCCGTTCGTCGCCCTTTTCCGCCGTTACGCCGCCGTAACGCCCGAAGATCTTTATGCGCTGCTTTTGTATGTAGTCCGCCGCGTCGAACAGTCCGAACAAGCTGGGCGGAGGCGTGGGATCGGACAGCGTTTCGCCGTTTAGCGCGGAATAGTCCAGTTCGCCCGCCAGCACTATGCCCTGCAAATCGGCAAGCGGCTTGGCGGCACACATACGGCGTTCGTCGTCATGGTTGCCGGCAAGCGCGATAACCGCCCTGCCACGCTCGGCAAGCGTGAGTATGCTGCGGTAAAAAACGCGCTCGGCCTCCGACGTGGGCACCGACGTGTCGAATATATCGCCCGCAATAAGCACGACGTCAATGTCCTCGACGTCGGCTATTTCCGATAACTGCTTGATTACCTCGCACTGCTCGTCCAGTCGCGCCGCCTTATTCAGCTTTTTACCCAAGTGTAGGTCTGCCGTGTGCAAAATCTTCATTTCAGGTTTTCTCCCACTGCTTTTGGCAAAACAGTTGATAATTTGTTTTGCAAGTGGTATTATAATACATACACGGAAAAAATTCAAGCAAAAGAGGCGCGAGATGTTCAAACTGTCGTCGGAAGCAAGTCTTGACGGCGCTATAACCGTCGAAAATAAATTTATAGTCGAGTACATGCCGTACGCCGACGGCGATTACGTAAAGGTGTACCTTTACGGGCTTTCGCTTGCCGCGCGCAAAAGCGACGCCGACGACAGCATAGAACGGCTTGCACGGCGGCTCGACATGGACGAGCGCACCGTTAATGCCGCAATAGATTACTGGACGGAGCAAGGACTTATGTCGCGGCTGGGCGATGATATATGTTATTTCTCGCCGCGTACTGCAAGGCCCAAAATTAAGCTGCTCGACGTCGATACATACAAGGAATTCAACCGCCAAGCGCAGCTGTACATATCCGCGCGGCAGATATCCCCCAACGAGTATCACGACTATTATACATTAATGGAAAAGCTGCACGTGGAATGGCAGGCCATGGTGCTTATTGTCAAATACTGCGTAGACCTTAAAGGCGACAACGTGTCTTGCCCGTATATTCTTTCCGTCGCCCGCAACCTTGCCGAGGACGGCTACCGCACCGCCGACGACGTGGGCGAACGGCTGGACGAGTTCGGCGTTTACTACAACGATTTGCGAGCGGCGCTCGGCGCAATGGGCAAAAAGCATGTCGACCACGAAGCCGTTCAGCTTTACAAAAAATGGAAAATAGAATACAAGTTCGGCGCGGACGTTATTTTGCACGTAGCGCAAAACATGAAGCACGGCAGCATTGCCCTGCTCGACGAAAAGCTTACGCAGTACAATAAGCTCGGCTTCTTTTCGGCGGACATCATCGACAAGTACGAGGAAGACCGCAAAACCCTTTACAAGCTGGCAAAATCGGTCAACAAGGCGCTGGGCGTTTATTACGACAATACCGACCCCGAAATCGCCACGTACATCAAGCCGTGGCTCGCGCTCGGGTTTGAAAGCAAAGCGATACTCGCCGCCGCCGACTACTGTATGAAAAAGGATATGAAGCGGCTGTCCGACCTCGACGCCGTTATCCGCGACCTGTTCGAGCGCGGACTGACCACCGAAAAACAGGTAAAAGACAGCGTAAACTACGAAAACCGCTTTGACGAAAAAATAGAAAAGCTGTTCAAATCACTCAATATTAAGGGCGCCGTCAAGGATATCCACCGCGCATACTACACCAACTGGACGGAAAAATGGGATATGCCCCAAACGCTTATCGACTACGCCGCACTGCTTGCCTTGAACAAGGACAATCCTTTCGCGTACATGAACTCGGTGCTACTTGCCTGGCACAACTCGGGCATAACAGATATAGATAAAGCCAAGTCCGCCGTCCCGATCACCGGCGACAAAAACATACGCCCCGTCGCCGAGGGCAAACAAACCGGCATAGTATTCGAAAAGTACACCGAGGAGCAGCTTAACAGCCTGTTCACAGCTATAACGGAGGACGACGATTGATGAACGTATACCAACGCGCAGTTAAAGAAATTACCGACCGTCGCCGCGAGGATTTGGACGAAGGCTTAGCGGTTTGGCGCAACGCGCTTGCGAGCGACGAAAAGCTTCGCGCCGCCAACGCATACTATCAAGCCGAAGCGGTAAAAAAGGCGCAACGTCTGCCCAACGAACTGGACAAGGCGCGAGCGGAACTACAAGCAAACGCCAAACGGCTGGGACTTACAAAGCAAGTAATCGAACCGCCCGCACGGTGCAAGGACTGCAACGACACGGGATACGCAAACGGAAAGTATTGCAAGTGCGTGGTTAAGCGCGTAATACAGTCGGAAGCGGAAAACCTTGCCCTACCCCAAACGGATTTTTGGGCGGCAAAAAAATCGGCGCCCAAGGCGATAGCCAAGCTGTACAAGGAAGCCGAACAGTATATTAACGAATTCCCCGAAAACAAAAAACCGTTCTTTATTATATTGGGCAGCGCAGGCACGGGCAAAACGGTACTCGCCTCGGCAATAGCAACCGAAATGCTGTCCCGCGGCGCGGCTACCGTTACGGTAAGCGCGTTCGAAATGGTAAAGCGCGCAAAGGACTACCACACGCAATTCGCCATAGACGACTACCGCGATTTATTCACCCCCATGCTGGACTGCGACCTTTTGGTAATCGACGACCTCGGCACGGAAACAGTGCTCAAAAATATTACGCGCGAGTATTTTTATACGATAGTCAACGAGCGTTGGCTGCACGGGCGCAACACAATAATCACATCCAACCTTTCGCCAAACGATATGCTCACCCGTTACGGCGAAGCTGTGTTCTCCCGCCTGTGCGACAAGAACAAAGCCAACCTATTCACAATCACCGCACCCAATTCAAGAATATAAAAACAAAGAGCCGTGAAAAACACGGCTCTTTTTAATTTGGAATTATGAATTCGGAATTCGGAATTAATAAATAGGATTTTTTAGATTATGCGGCTAGCGCCTAGATTTCTCCGCTTCGCGCTTACGCGCTTCGGTCGAAATGATGGGATTGGAGTTTACTATTCATAAAATATTATAAGAATAGTAACGCTTTACTCCCATCACCCCGACCGTAGTGGAGGGGTCTAGGCGTAGCCGCACAATACTAAAATCACAACCTTATCTATAATTCTTAATTCTTAATTCTGAATTCTTAATTACTTCACCCTTTTCGCGCCAATTCATAGCTTACGTCGAGCATTTTTTGTATTTCGTCTAACGGCACACTTCCGTCGAGACACATTGTAATCCAATGCTTTTTATTCATATGATAGCCGCGAAAGAATTTTTCGTTATCTACCAATTTGTCGATATCATCCGCCGCTGCACGCAAATCTATTATTTCCGCACGCTCGTCCGACGGCAGCCCAAGCTTATCTTTTTTTACGGTAAGCAATACGGCGTACCATTTTTGGTTATCCTTGCGCCGCCAAACGGCGTTGTCCGAAAACTTTTCCCACAAAAATTCCAATTCGTCGCCGTAGGTGTTATACACGTACTCGATAAGCTTTTGGGCATACTCGCTTTTGAATATGCACTTATCAAAGCACTTTTGCGCTATGTCCGTCATAACGTTTTCGTAGTCGGTGCGCACCGCGCCGACAAAGCCGCCCACCGCGCCCTCTACAAGAAACAGCGTATATGGATCGTCTGTTGCCAAATCGACAACTTGGGTATCTATATCGTCGCTTGTTATTTTTATATGCAACGAAAACCCGCCGTTCATGATAGCGGTATCGTAAAGGTACGCGTCGCCGGACACAACAAAGCCGAACTTTTGCAGCTTGGCAAAGTTCGGCTTGTAATGCTTAAAAATACGTTCTAAAATATAGTTCATAAAATCGCTGTTATCGTCGCTTTAAATTATGGTAAGCGCGCTCACCGTAACGTGCATTGCGGGGGCGACGCCGACGGACGCGGAATCTACCTTAGTACCGCCGACTGCTCCGCTGGGCGTTCCTATGGCAATATCTACCGAACTATCCCATATAGGCGAGCGAAGCCACCACTGACCGCGACCGTACCAAGCCGGTTGGTAGCCCATCATGTACGTACCGTTAGCACGCGCATAATCGCTTAAAAGGAGCATGCGCGCTTCGTCTTGCTCCCCTCCCTCGGATACAAAGCCGTATGCGCTGTTATGCACCTCTTTATAGCTGGGCAGGAAAATCTTGTCTTGCGTGTTGTCGCATGCATACATGTTTTCGGACTTACCGGTAGTAGCGGCGCTATTGTCCACCGTCGTTAATTGAATATTCTGTTGTTGCGTCGCGCTGAACGCCTTGTTATAGAACGTGTCGTTAAGCCAAGTGCGAATACCACTTTGCGCATAGTTGTTGGGGTACACGGTGTTGCCGCCTATCTCACGCTCATCCTGACTGTTATAGAACGCGCTGTGGTCGATAATGCTGTCGCAAAGCAAATATGCGACGCCGTTTTTAGTCTCCAAAACGCGCCATTTGATAGGCTCGACCTTAAAGTAGTAATCATTGCCGTTGACTATATTCTCATCGTTAGAGAACTTGTAAGGGTCCCAAGTGCCCATGCTGGTCGTGGAAGCCGTTACTTTGGCGTACTTTGCTCCGTCGCTGCCGGTATAATAACCGTTGGCGTCCGCAGCGCCTCCCACCGTTACGCTTTCAGCCTTCAAGCTTTGAGGATATTCGCCGTAATAGACGTACTTACCGAGTTCCTGCATAACTCGAACGTATGCGCAATCAGAGCACGTGTTTCCGTCGCCGAATTTATGTACTCCCCAGCCCTGCGATTCTTCCTCAATTATCGGATGTCCGCATGTTACCGCATGCCAGTGGTGCGTTTCGTTGCTCGACCATTGTTGGCTGAACGTATGCTCATGCGCAAAGGTGTGAGTTTTCGACGCCGCCGGAGAATCGTTATAACCTGCCGCTTTGGCAATTACCGTGTACGTTCTTTCGGCGCCGTCGGGAATGGAAAAGCCGTTTGTCGAAAGCTCAATGCTGTTGGTATTTACCGTCTTGGTCGTCGTTCCGTCCGATACCACATAGCTTGTGGCGTTTTCGACAGCTATCCACGTCAACGTAGTGCCGCCTACGACAAGTCCCATCGGCATGGCAAGCGTAGTAGGTTGCTGCGGTTGAGCCGTATATGTATATTGCGCCGCCGCCGAATTGGTATAGCCGTCGGCCTTGGCGACTACCGTATACGTAATGCTTCCGCTTGTGGGAACTGTCAAGCCGTTTATCGCAAGCGCGATGCTGTTTGTGCTTACCGATACGGTTTTAGTGCCGTCGAACACCGTATAGCTTGTTGCGTTTGTAACGGCGTTCCACCTTAGCGTGCCGTTGTTTACCGTAAGCCCCGAGGGCGTGGCAAGCGTTTGCGGTCCAACGGGACCCGGGCCGGGGCCTGGACCGGGACCGGGATTTACGCCCGGTACAAACGTATACGTCGTCGACGAATCGTCATAGCCGTCGGCGCGTGCAACAATAGTCACCGTAAGCGTACCCGAAGTATACTCGACATTGTTGAACTCCGCACGAGTAGCCGGCGCAACGCTAATGTACTGCGCTTCGCCGAACTTGACTAAGTACGTTTGCGCACCACTGACGCTTCCCCATTCTATGGTAAGCAGCCCGTCGCTAAACGACGTAGAGATCGTGTTTTGGTCGACCGCAGCAAGCTTGTTGCCGTTATCTACTTCGCCACGGTTCGGCATATCGATTGTGCCGCAACCGACGGCAAACACTACCATAAGTATAGCAAAAAGCCCAACTAAAAGACTTTTAGGCCATTTCATCACTTTGTCCCTCCTATACGGACATTATTTTTGTTTCAATATTTTATCATGCGATTACAACAATGTCAATATTTTCAGCTCACTTTTTGCGTAAAATCGGCGGATAAAATGAGCACATACAACAAAAAAGCTCTCCTTGTCGCCTGGCAAAGGAGAGCTTTGAATATAAAGCGTTTACTTTTTGTCGGTCGTGCCGAACGGGTTTTTTGCTGTCGTTTGCGAAATGCGGATGAGACCGCGTTTTACAAGCACGTCGTTCGACCTGTACGGTGAGGTGTAATCCACCGGGCGGCGTTCGACCTTTGCCGCACCCTGCTCCTGCATTACGATGTCGATAAGCTGCTTTGCGTAAGCGGTACGCCTGTCGCTCTTTATGCGGAACAGTAACGGGGTCTTTCGGCGGCTGGCCGTTTCGGACATGTTTTCCACGTTGTACTTGGAGTTGTCGAACCTTGTGGGATCGGCGGCGAGATACAAACACAGTGTTTTGCCGCGCACCGAGAACATTGCCACCGTTTTCCTTCCCACCGAATATGTTTCGCGCCGCCAGCTTATGCGGTTTTTTACACCCTTATGTCCGAGTATGTAGTTTTTCAGCTCGGAATAGCGGGCTTTTAGCGCGTCGTCCGCTTGGATTATCCTTGCGGTAAAGCTGCGGTCGAACACCATGCGCCCTTCGGGAGTATCGAATTCGATATCGTCGTCCGGTTCGTCTTCCTTGTCCGCGCCGTCCGCCACGCCGTCCCCGTCCACAGTGTCCTCGACGGTGAGCTCGGGCTCGGGTTCGGGTTCGAGTTCGGGCGCTTCGCCAAGCACCGTTATGCGCAAGGCTCCCGCCACATACAACTCGTCGGGCGTGCATTCGGACAGGTCTGCCGGCGTAAGCTCCGCCTTTTCGTCCAGCACCATTACGTTGAAATCGGCAAGCTGCAAAACCAAATACTTGGCGTATTCCATTCGACGTTCGGAAGTGAGCTTGTATAATAGCGGCGTTTTTTCAAACCGCTTTTTGTCCGACTTGTCTATGCCGCGATACTTAGTCTGCTCGTACTCCTTGGGATCGAGCGCGAACGCCACGCACAGCGTTTTGCCGCGGAACAGCAATATGGCAAGCGTCTTGCGTCCCTTGTATATGCGCTGCTGGCGGAAGCTGGTGTTTACCTTAACGCCCTTGAACTGCTTGAACTCGGCAAGAATGTCGTTATACCGCGCCTTGGTTTCGTCGTCAGCCGCTCGCAGCTTGGCTTCGAAGCCTTGCGTGTACCGCACGTAATACCGCTTGCGGTCGTACTCGTCGTCGATGTAGCCGAGCTTGCGCCGCGTGTACTCCGACATATCGGCTACGGCAAGGATTTCGTTTTGCGTTATATCCTCACCCTCGCCGAGCGGCGCTTCGGGGGCTGCCGCATCGTCATCGTCGTTGTCGTCGTCCGCCGCATCCTCATCGTCGGTCATTTCTTCCTCGACCTCGTCATCGTCGGCTTGCGCGCGCATTACTGGCACGCCCTTCATAAGCGAGCCGTCGTCCGTAATATTCTTTAAGTGGTTCAACAGTTCGAGGCGCTTGTTTTGAAGCTGGCTCGTGCAAAGCTTGCGCTCCTGCTTGCGCCTGTATATGACGAATATCACTATGTTGGCGATAATGAGTAATCCCATAATTACGCCGACGACTATCATTGCCGCTACCTGCGCGGGGTTAAAAATCGATTCCGATAAAAACATTGCGTTCATTATTCGGCCCCTCCTTTGCCCTCTTGCGCGGGCTTTTTGGTTTTGCTTCCCTGCTTGGCCGTCGAAGTCTTGCCTGTCGACTTAGTCGTTGACGAGCTTTTAGTCGCGGACTTCGTTGATGCGGACTTAGTCGTTGCGGACTTTGCACCGGCGGGCTTTTTGGCCGTCGACTTTTTGGCCGCGGGCTTTTTCTCCGCCGCCTGCCCCGCTTCGGGCTGTTCGGTCGCCGCCTGCTCCGCTGCGGGTTGCTCCGCCGCCTGCTGTTCGGTTTCGGGTTGTTCCGTTTGCGCTTGCTCGGTCTCGGTCTCGGGCGCAGGCTGCTCCGCTGCGGGTTGCTCCGTCGCGGACTCTGTCGCGGCCTGTTCGGCTGCGGGCCGATTAGCGCCGTCCTCGATTGCTTGCATTGTGTCGGCTGTCAAACGTTTTCTGCGCTTATTGAGCAAGAACTGAACGGCTATCAATGCTGCCGTCGCGACGGTGAGTACGCTGAGTATGGTTATGATTACGATAAACACCGTATCGCTTCCGACAATCGACCACTTGATGGTGAAGGGCTTATCGTCGTCCGTCGCCCATTCGTAGTTTTTGGTGTCTTTAAGCGCAATCTTGGCGTAGAACGTACCGCCGTAGCTGTAAGCGTTGTTTTCGATTGTCATTATCGACGAATCGAAGCCGACGGGGATATAGGTTATTGTGCTGCCGTTGACGATTTTTGTGCTGTCGTCGTGAGTGGGCTTGGCAATCTTTTTGCGCGCCACAGTCCACGTAAGCTGCAACGTGCCGTCGTTGTCGTTATCGCCCGCGCTCCAGCAGTAGTTGTGAGCGTTGAACAGCGATACCGAAACCGTGTACGTGCCCGCGTCGCGAGCAAACACCGTGACTGAGTTGCCCAGCGACTGGATATTGCCGTCGTAAGCTATTTGCATAAGCTGCGGGTTGAATCCGACTATACCGGACGCAAGATTGTCGCCCGTGTAAACGTCGTTTTTGTCATTACCGTCGGTAACTACCGTAAGCGACGGCGACGTGACAACAAACTTAGCTATATCGAAGCTGACGGGCTCGCCGACAAACGCGAGGTAGTTTTGCGATTCGGCAACGGTTGCGCGCACGTAGTACTTGCCGGCATTGCCGTTTTCGGGAACGACGTTGGTAAACGTCTTACCGTCCGTCGAATATTGATAAATGATATTCTCGCCTGACTGAACGGTTGCCGACGGACTGTTGACAGCTTCGTCGTAGCAGCCGTACTGCCAGCCTGCGATAACAAGGTTGGACGTTTGCTTATCGGTCGCTTTGTTAATGATAAACGTGAGCGTGATAGACACGTCCGACGTGCTCGACCACACGTAGTTGGCGGGATCGGCAAGCGAAACGGTTACGTTGTGACGGCCCGCGTCGACAAACGTGCATTGCTCTGCCACGTAGACGGACGGAGCGTACATGGGTTTGCTGCCCTGCTGCCTTACGTCTACGCGCGGCGCGATTTCGTCGCCCGTGTAAACCGCGGAGCCGATAAAGAACGCCGTAACGTCCACTGTCTTTTTGTCGATTACAAAGCCGACGGACGGTGTGCCGATAAGCTTGTAATTGGAGTTAGCGCCGACAAGCGTTGCCGTGTAAGCGCCCGCGTCGGTCGGAACGTCGTAGCTGTCGTAACCGTTGTTATTCGTAAAGCGAATTACAAGCTGCAAGTCGCCCTTGACAAATGCTTCGTCGGCATCGGCGTTGGCTATTTTAATTTCGCCTGCGGTCGCGCCCTTGATGTTGGTATCGCCGTAGGTTATATTTTCCTGACGAACAAGCTCAACCTCTATTTCCAGCGGGTTGATTACGTACAGCGCGCGGTGCTGCGTAACTTCGTAGTTGGTGCCGTCGTACGACTTGATCGTGATCCAGTACGTGCCGCCCGCCACGCTCTTGCTTGTCGCGTCCGTTTCGAACACTATGCCGAGCACCGATTTGTCCTCGCCGTCGGCAAGCCCGATAGCGGTGTAATTAACGTCAGTGAGGACGGGCGTTACCGAATAGTCGGACGATTTGCTATCTATCGTGACGGTGACTGCGCGTTTGTTTATAGTGAGCGTACCTCTTGCCGCTTTCACTATATAGTTGCTGCCCGCGTCGATACCTATAACCTCGTCGTTCTCGTCGGTGTTAAGAATAATCTCGTAAGCGCCACCGGCATTGAAGTTGGCGTAGGCTTCCGCAAAGTCGTACGAGTAAGCGCCGATTGTCGGTTGATAGCCGTAAAGCAAGCCGGTGATTGCGACATTATCAAAGTGCGTATCGCTGAGCTTGGTGCCGTAAATCATGCTGCCCGAAACAGTAGCGGTAATCGTCTTGGGCACGATACGGAAGCTGCCCACCGTGGTCTTGGGCGCGAAGTTTCTGCCCGTCAAATCGGTTACGACAACCTTCAACCAGTACTCGCCCGCATCCAAGCCGCGCGCGGCGGTATTGTACACCGTCCAGCCCTCGGCGGAAGCGGCGGGCAGACAATCGTCCGTCTTGGGCATGCGGTAAAGGGTTACCGTGCCGTTGTATCCGTTTTTGACGGTGACGGAATTGGGGTTGAACGCACCGCCGTACGCTATATCGTCGACAACCGAAGGAAGCTCCACAATAGCGCTGTCCTCGGTGCCGTTGGCGGTTTCGTCCTTGTTGATATTCCACGTAAGGGTCAACGCGCCCGCGTCGGTAAACGTGCCGTCGGCGCTGTCGGTATCCCAAACGTTGTTGGCGGGATCGATAAGAATAAAGCGAACGTTGTACGTGCCGACTGCGGTTGCCGTAAACGTGGCTTTGCCGTTTGCGGCGGTCATGCTGCCGCCCGCGGTAGTCAGCTCGGGGCGCATATACGAGGTTTCGTAGTCGATAACCACGTTTTGCGCACTGCCGTTAAAGGTGGTTGCGGCAATGCCGGATTGCGGCGCGGTAATCACGCGCTTAGCTACGTTGAACACATAGAACCTGCGCGTAATAACTTCGTCAAGTCTGTACTCTGCCGAAAGCACGTAGTAGCCTGCGTTGAAGTTGGTCGCGTTGCTCAAATCGCCGTATACAAGTCCGTCGATTTTGTCCAGGCCAAGATCCGTCTTGCTGTCCGCCGCAAACTGAGCGGCGTTGGCCGAAGTGACGGGCGCATAGGTAAGCGTAAGTCCTGTGGTCGCCTCGCCGCCGTTGATCATAACGGTAACCTTGCTCGGCTGATTGCCGTAGGTAAAGTCCGCCATTTGAACGGTCATCGTTACTTTGTTTTGGCTTACCGCAAACGTAACGTTGATTTCGTTGGCAATCGCGCTGTCGAGCGCAAGGTTGCCGGTCGCGCTGTCTTTGAGCACGAACGAAATGGTGTACGTGCCGATATCGCGCCCGAACGTTACGAACATTTTTTGATTTTCTACGTAGTACGTGCCGAGCGTATTCTTGTCGCCCGCGGTTATTTGCGTGCCGTCGCCGGTGGCCGACGTGTACACAAAGCGCACCACTCTGAAATAATCGTCTACGTATCTTTCGATAAAGTTGGTGAACTTTTCGGTAGTAAGGTCGTCGTCCAGTGAATACGAAACGGTATCCCAGCCGAGGTTAGCTTCTTTAAGCACAAGCTTGTTTACCGCAAAGTCCAACGTGCGGCTGTCCGTGCCGTCGCCGAACACGTAGTTGCTGCCCGTACCGAGCTTGACGGTTACTTTGTACTTGCCGACAAACGTAGGCGCCGCGCCCGCGGTTTGGTACGTGCCCGTTGTGACCGTGTTGTAGCTGAGCGTGAACGACGGTCTGTACGCTTGGGCGTCGACGTTGGCGCTGTTGCCGAACACGTCGACAAACGTTATTACGGCGTTGTGGCTCTTGCCGAACAAGCCGCCGTTGTACGTTGTGCCGTCAAAGCCGAAGGTTTGGTCTTGGGTGGTTGCCGATATCTTGCGCTGCTTCAAGTTGAGCGAAGCGTTTACGACTTCCACAATCTCGTAGTTTTGGAAGGTCGCGGCGGTGGGCGCATACATATTTTCGCCCTCTTTTACCATAAGCGATACGG
>CAMWXP010000044.1 GCA_947178255.1 uncultured Clostridia bacterium
GCTTCGAGTTTGAATATAACGGGTCGCAAACCGTCATTGCAGCTACATATCGCACCCCCCGGTTGTTTAATCCAATCGCCGTAATAAAACACGTCACTCCCCGCTCCGTGCGCAAGAGCAAACACGTATTGATATATCGCCTTCCACGCTTCGTCACACATTCCGTCGGGCTTAGCATAGTCGGCATAAAACACCTGTCCAACCCTCATCATCGGGCAAGCGGTTAAGCCTTCAGCACCGTATTCGGCAGCAAGCTCACTGTCAAGCGTAGTTTTTAATACCGTAATTTTAACTTTATTCATTATTTAATCCTTATCGAATTATTAACATTATATCATTAAAAAGTGATAAAAACAAGCTATACACTATAAATAATTATGTTAAATGTATGCCACATACGCTACAAAAACGTTTAATGTTGACTTATACGTAAATTTGTGATATAATTTTACTATGTTCAAGTGGGTTAAAATCATAAAAAATCAATATTTAGGATTGTGGCTGATTGGCTTAGTCTTGTTTGCCGTACAAGAGCTGCCGTATATGATTATGCCGTTGATTCCCCTGCAAACAAACCCGATTATGGACATGCCGACAAACTCGGTATTCCTGGACGTTTGCGAAAAAATTGCAGGCATTTTATGTGTTGCGGTAATGGTTTTAATCGTTCACGGCGACAACAAGCTATTTTCCGTTAAAACCAAAAGCGAAATAACGTTCTTTTCTGTCGCAGCGGGCGTAATCGCACTTAACTTTGTCGGTTGGATACTGTACTTTTGCGGAACACAAACGGTGGCCGTTATGATAATTTTTATATTCGCACTTCCCCCGCTGTACTACTTGTTTATCGGACTGTGGCGCAAAAACTATTTTCTTGTCGGCACTGCCGGATTATTCTTTATAATTCACCTCTCCAACGCATTTGTAAATTTGCTGTAAACAAAAAAGTAGGCGTTTAGCCTACTTTTATTATATTATACTTTTATATTTGGCTTATATGGTACGTAATTTTCGGATTCGAACAACGGGTCGATGTACTCCGATATAAAATCGATTACCTGCTGCGGGGCTCTGCCTACAAAGTTGGACGGTTTTAATATGCCGTCTATTTTATCTTTAACGGCTGCAAATTTCGGGTCGCCTTTTATACGCTCAATCAAATCGTTGTTTTCGCCGCGCTCTTTAACCGCCTTTGCGCTCTCCATGGAATGTTGTCTAATCGCCTCGTGCAGCTCCTGCCTGTCCCCACCGGCAAGCACACACTCCATCAAGATTTCCTCTGTAGCCATAAACGGAAGCTCGTCGTTTATCCTGCGCTCTATAACCTTGGGATAAACTACCAAATTATCAGCTACGTTGATATAGATATTAAGTATGCCGTCAAGAGCAAGAAAAGCTTGCGGAATTGTGAGCCGCTTGTTAGCACTGTCGTCCAGTGTGCGCTCAAACCACTGTGTAGAGCTTGTTACAGCCTCGTTAATCGGCATACTTTCCACAAACCGCGCAAGTGAGCAAATGCGCTCACAACGCATAGGATTGCGCTTATATGCCATAGCGGACGAGCCGATTTGCGTCTTTTCGAACGGTTCTTCCACTTCCTTGAATGACTGCATAATACGCACATCGTTTGCAAACTTATATGCGCTTTGAGCGATTTTTGACAGCAACGACACTACCGCATAGTCAAATTTGCGAGTATACGTTTGTCCGCTTACAGCAAAAACATTGTCAAATCCAAGCTTATTTACAACCTTCTTTTCCAGCTCTTTAACCTTTTGGTCGTCGCCGTCGAACAGCGACAAAAAGCTGGCTTGCGTGCCTGTCGTGCCTTTTACTCCGCGAAGCTTGTAATCCTTGATAAACTGCGTTAAGTCGCTGTAATCCAAATACAAATCGTACAGCCACAACGTGGCGCGCTTGCCTAACGTAGTCAGTTGTGCGGGTTGCAAATGCGTATAGCCGAGCGTGGGTAAATCCTTGTACTTTAATGCAAACGCACGCAACTTGTCCATAACGGTAAGCATTTTGCTTTTAACAACGTTCAGCGCGTCGTAAATTTGTATTAACTCGGCATTATCCGTTACGTAACAGCTTGTAGCGCCCAAATGGATAATGGGCTTTGCCGACTTTGCTTGTTCGCCGAATGCGTGCACGTGTGCCATAACGTCATGGCGCACGATTTTTTCTTCCTTTTCTGCGTAATCGTAGTTGATATCGTTTACGTATTTTTTCATTTCCGCAATTTGCTCGTCGGATATATCAAGCCCAAGCTCCTTTTCGCTCTCGGCAAGAGCAATCCAAAGCCTGCGCCAAAGCTTGAACTTATTATCGTCCGAAAAAATCTCGGCAGTTTTTCTATCCGCATACCGTGTAATCAGCGGATTTTCGTAAACGTCTTTCATTATCTCTCCTTTTTGTAAAGGATATTTGCATTGTCGAAAAATATTTTATTTAACGATTGACTGTCGTAGCCGCGACGGTAAAGAATATCCTGCACTTTTAATAGCTTGTCGTAATCGTTTATATCGTCGGGAATGTCGTCCGAGCCGTTAAAATCTGTACCCAGAGCCAAGCAATCGCAGCCATACTTTTGCACAAACGCGTCAATAACGTTTGCAAACTCCTGCGCGGAATACGCGTCGGTAAACGCACGGACTGTACAAAGACCTATAACCGCTTTGCGTGCCACAAGCGCATTAATTTGTTGTCCGTCCAGCGAACGCGGATGACCGTTAAAACCTGTATGCGAACACAACACGTTTTTTACACAGTCCAAAACGTCGTAAAAGCTTGTTTTGTTTAGGTGCGCAAGGTCTATATAGCAACCGCTGTCCTCGATAACGCGTATCGCGGTTTTGCCAAGTTCCGTAAGTCGCCCGTCGTCCAAGGCGCCGCCCGCAAAAGCGGTATTATAATTCCAAGTAAGCGAGCAGTAAAGATATCGAGAAAAGTCGAATTCCCTGAATTTTTCGCCGTCTGCCAAAAATCCGACGTCTTCTACGGCTATCGATATATCTTTTATAGCCGACAAGCGCTCTGCAATACCGTTTACCTTGCATACTGCATCGTCAGCAAACTCCGACGTCCAAATTACCGCAGTAACTTTACTACTGTTTTTAGGAATATAGCTACAATAGTCGGCATTAAAAAACCGCGTAGGGAAATCATTATGCAAATCGAATAGCATACTTGATTTTATGCGCGGTTAATAATTATTTATGCGTTTTCCTCGTCGACAAGCGCGTTGGAAATTTGCAGCAACGGACGATAGAAGTTGGATTGCTCTATATCGTCGATAGACATACCCGAGCGAAGTAAGAATTCCTCGGTGCAGTCGCGGCAAATCTTGACGAGCTTTACGCGCACCTTGTCCGTTTCGGCCGAAAAGTCCACGTATTGTTTAAGCGCAGGTGCGCAACTGCAAGCACATTCGTACAATAGCTTTTGATAGTACAACAAATTGTTGCGATCATTGCTCTTGGACATCTTATCGATTTCGGGCATATAGTAAGTGTCTACGATATCGTACAGCTTTTCGTAATATTCGTGAAGGCCTACGCCGATTGATTCGTCCAGCTCGTACGAGTCCACAAGGAAGCGCGTAAGCATATCGCACCTTTCGGCCATATCGGCATACTTGACGGCGTGTACCTCTACTTGCTTTTTATCAACCATAGCCACACGCGGCAAAAGCAGTTTATAAACCAATTCGAATCCGTCATAGAAAAGCTGCGCGTGCTGTGCTACTTGCCTACTGCACATTGACCGGTAACAACTGAGGTACGTAAATTCAAGAGCCTTTTCGCACTCTGCAAGCAAGGAATCGTAACCCTTTATATCGGCAATTACGTTCTTTTTGGCTACGGATTTATTCTTATCGTCAAACTCTTTTATCTTTGCAAGCACTTTTTTGTTGTATTCGTAGTTTTGAATAAAGTTCGGCGAATACGGCGACGAATCAAAATACGGGTTGAATGAGTGCCCGAAAAAGCACAAATCGTTGCACAGCGAAGAAAGCTTTTTGTAATCGTCGTCATCAGGCGTAATAATATCCTCGCCCACTTTGACCGTTTGCACTGCCTTGTAGCAAATTTTGATAGCGCAGTCCACAAGCGCCGCAAGCGCATTAGACACCTCGGGCGCGAACGACATAATTTGCTCGCGCTCTATCTTGAACAATTCCAACAGCTTGGTCAAGTCGGATATCGACTGCTTACGGTATTCGTCGATATTATTTTTGAACATTTCGTCGCGAGCGCTCAATCTTTCGATAATGAGCACTTTTGTTTCCGAAAGCATGGCTGTTATAAATGCCAACTTGTCCGCAACGGTTGCATTACCGCGCGAAAGCGTCAACAACGACTGCCGTATCATATCGACAATAGCGGCAATAACATCGTACGGTTTTCCCGTCACGTCGTCGGACGCGTTTTCTCCGGCGTTGTCGTGCAAATAAATATCGCAAAGCAGTGAAAAATATTTTGCGGCATGAGAATTTGCATTGGCAACCAAAGCGCGGTTAAAATGCTCCAAAGCGCTGGTAAACTCGCCATTCAAAAAGTAATCCTTTGCAATGTTAATCTCCTTTTTTTCGGCGCGCTCGTCAACAATAAAATGCTTGCCTTGCAATTCCGCATAACCGAATCGGCTACCGCAATCCGGACATACCAGCTTGGGCAAGCGTTCGATTTCTATGGTCTTTAAGCAAACCGGACAAACAGCATATAACGGCATAAAACTAACCTCCATATATCGACTAATACTAATTTGAGCAATATGTTATGTAATAATTTAAAAATCGCGCGCCGATATTGATATTGGCACGCGATTTATATTCAAAGCCTAATCTTTATTGTCGTCACCGACTTGGCGCAACAAATCCGCCAGAACGGTGTTCTCTGCTTTGTCTGTATAAACGCCGCTTTCTTCGACCTGCTTTTTGGCGGGCTTAGCCGCTTTGGGAGCAACCGGCTTTTCCTCGTCGAGGCAAGCGCGAATACTCAACGTTGTCTTGCGGTGTTGTTCGTCATAGGCAAGCACCTTGACGGTAACTTGATCGCCGGTGTGAAGAACTTCGTTGATGTCCTTTACGTAAGCGGCGGCAGCTTCGGAAACGTGTACCAAGCCTTCCACGCCCGGTTCGATTTCCACAAACGCGCCGTAAGGAAGCACGCTTATTATCTTGCCCTGAATAATCGAGCCTACGGGGTGCTTTTCCATGCACTTATCGAACGGATGAGGTTGAAGCTCTCTGTAACCGAGCGACACGCGCTGTTTTTCGCGGTCTGCTTTAAGCACCAAAAAGTCGTATGTCTTGCCGATTTCAAGCACTTCGTCGGGCGAAGTGATGTGCGTATAAGACAAGTGGTCGATATGCGCCAAGCAGTCTATACCGTCAACGCTGACAAACGCGCCGTAAGAGCTGATGCGCTTTACCTCGCCTGCTACAACTACATCGGGTTTTACGTTCTCCCAGAAGATTTCGGCTTTTTTGTCCTTTTCTTCCTTTTCCTCTTGGAGAATGACGCGTTGCGAAGCGACAATCTTGCGGTTCATATCGTCTATATCGAGAGCGCGAAGCCTGAGCGTTTTGCCGACGAACTTCTTTAAGTCGGGAACGAATTTAAGCCTAATCTGCGACGCGGGAACGAATACGCGATATGTGCCGAGCGAGCCGATAAGTCCGCCCTTAATATCCTTTTTGACGACCATTTCGAACATTTCGCCGTTGCGAATTTGATCGACAGCTTCGTCGGTTTTGCGCATTAAGTCCGCGCGACGCTTGGAAAGCAACACGCAACCGCTTACGTCATCGCGCTTTTTGGTAACGATAGCCGTAATTTCCATGCCGACGGGATAATCCTCGGGATTGTACTCGCCGTCGTCGGTAGCTTCGGTCTTATCAATAAAGCCGTCGTTTTTGACGCCTACGTTGACGCGAATACCGTCCGCATTAGCGGAAAGAACGGTACCTGTGATTGCTTTACCTTCGTGGATAGCTACGGTTCCTTTGTTGATGGCTTCGAGAAATTCTTCGTTGCTCGCTTCACCGAATTCTTGACCCATGTAAGTCTTTACCTCCATAATCGACTCGGTCGGAGTCGATGCCCCGGCGACGATACCTATCACGCCGCTGCGGGGAAATTTAATATTTTTGAGTTCGCCAACGGATTGGATGAGATGCGTATCGGGATTGACAGCCGCGCACAAGTCGAAAAGCTTGTTTGTGTTGGAGCTGGCGCGATCCCCTACGACCAAAACTAAGTCGCAGTTTTTTGCAAGTAAAACAGCTTCCTTTTGGCGTTCATAAGTAGTATAGCAAATCGTGTCGAAAATTTCAACTGTTTTTAATTGGATTTTACTTATTTTTTCACAGAGTTTTTTATATTTTTGTCCGTCAAAGGTAGTTTGACACACAATACACAGCTTGTCGTACGATTGAAGTACGCTCAAATCGCTGTCAAGGTCTATCACGGTAGCGGTGTTATTGCACCAGCCGTCGGTGGCAATCACCTCGGGATGTGCGGCTTCGCCTATTATCACTATATGATAGCCCGCCTCGTAATGTTTACTTACTATATCGTGTATCTTAGCCACAAACGGACAAGTGGCGTCTATTATGTTGTAGCCCTTTTGCGCTATTTGGTCGTATGTAGCTTTGTCAGTGCCGTGCGAACGTATAACGACGCAACCGTTGCCGTCGCCCATTGGCAGCTCGTCCACCGACTCAACCGTTTTGAGCCCACGCGCATGGAGCATGTCTATTACGGTTTTGTTGTGCGTAATATCGCCGAGCATATATTGCTCGCCGCTGTAACCATGATTAAGTGCGGAGTTTACGGCGCGCTGCACGCCGAAACAAAATCCGGCGTTACTTGCTACGCGCACTTTTAGCATAAGCTCTTCTCGCCGCCTTGTAATCGCGCTTTAACGTGCGTTGCTCTGTTTTGTTTTCCTTGTTACGCTTTTTCCAGCCCTTTTGCTCAACCCAAATATCCAGCTCGTCAAGAGTGGTTTGCATCGCTATGCGGAAGCGTTCTGTAGCTTCATGCAGAGTAGCTTCGTCGGTGCGCTTGCCGTACAAATCGGATAAATCCACAGGGTCACCAACGCCCAAATAGTTGCGGCGAAAAAGCTTGCCCTTGTGGTGTACTACGTACGGAATTACCTGTGCATTGCCCTTTAAAGCAAAGAGCGCCGCTCCCGAATGTAACGGCTGTAATTCTCTGTTTACACGGTTGCGCGTACCTTCCGGGCAAATAGCAAGCGTATCACCGTTATTTAACGCATTAATACAAGTGCGCATAGACGACAATTCGGGCTTATCCCTATCCACAAATATTACGCCGATCGTTTTCATAAACGCTTTCTGCGCCTTGTTGCCCTGATTTTCCTTTTTGGACAGCGCGCGTTTCAATCCACCCGGCAAACCGAAATACACATAGATAATATCCATCCAAGACAAGTGGTTGGATATAACGATTTGTCCACGCGCATACTTTTTGTATTTGTACTTGTTCATTACTTTGCGCGGGCACAGTAATGCCGCTATCGGGTACAATATTATCTTCAAAAACCAATACCAAGCTCTCATATCAAATCTCCGTTGACGGCAGAGCAAATATAGTCCGCCACTTCTTGCGCAGTCATCTTGTCCGAATTGATTTCCACCGCATCAAAAGCGCGCTTTAACGGCGCTATTGCACGCGTACTGTCGTTGCGGTCACGAGTTACAACGTCGCTAAGCACGTCATCGTAAGTTACTGTTTGTCCTTTTGCGGTAAGCTCGTCAAACCTACGCCGCGCCCGCTCCTCCGCGGAAGCCGTCAAAAAGAATTTATATTCCGCCTGCGGCAAAACAACGGTGCCTATGTCGCGCCCGTCTAATATAACCGAGCTTTTTTCGGCTATACCGCGTTGAAGTCCAAGCAGCTTTTGCCGCACGAACGGTATAGCGGAAACAGCCGAAGCCGCCATCGACACTTCGGGCGTGCGTATCTCCGACGATACGTCTACACCGTCGGCAATAACCGATTGTACGCCGCCGTTGTATGCAATATTTACGTCAACGTCCTTTATGCACTGCTCGACAGCGCCGCCGTCGTTTACGTCCACGCCGTTTTTAAGGCAAACAAATCCGAGCGTACGGTACAAAGCACCCGTATCGAGATACGTTATACCAAGCGTTTTGGCAACAATCTTGGCAACAGTGCTTTTGCCGGCCCCACTCGGTCCGTCGAGAGCTATTGCATATATCTTTGAATTATCCATTATGTCCTTCCGCCGCGCTTGAGCCCGCAACATATCCGGTTGCAAGCGCAATGTGAAAATTATATCCGCCGGTGAGCGCGTCCACGTCGAGCGTTTCCCCTGCGAAATACAGTCCACGCAATATTCGTGATTCCATTGTTTTGGGGAATACTTCCTTTACGTCCACGCCGCCGCAAGTGACGACCGCACGATTAAAGCCTTCGTTACCTATAACATTCAGCTCAAAATTCTTTACAAGCTCGACTATCCTCGCTCGCTGTTTTTTGGTAACCGAATTTACAGGCAATGCTCCGTCTACTCCCGACATTTCTATTATAAACGGAATTATAGATTTTGGCAAGAGTAAATCAAGTGCATTTTTAAATTGTTTATTAAGCTGTGTGCCGAAGTCGCGCAAAAGCCGCGCGTCAAGCTCGTCTGCGGAAAGCGCCGGCTTAAAATCAATATAAGCCTTGTACGGCAATTGTTCGCGCGAAGCGTATGCAGACAGCGTTAGCGCAATAGGCCCGGATATCCCGTCCGCAGTTATCATTAAATCGCCGAATATCGGCTTGATTTTTTCGGTGCGCAAGCTGACATTTTTAAGCGTAAGCCCTTCGGCAGCGGACAAATCCTCTTTGGTTAAAAGCGCTACAAGCGACGGCGTAGGCGAAACAATGGTATGCCCCAAACGCTTGATAATCGTATAGGCGCTGCCGTCCGAACCGGTTTGCGGATAACTCATCCCACCCGTACACAATATTACGCGGTCGAAATGCTCCTCGCCGTCCGTGGTACACACCGTGTAACCGTTGTCGGTGCGAACAATATCTTTAACCTTGCTGTTCAATCTTATTACCGCACCGTTACTTTCGGCATACCTGCTTAACGCCTTTATAACGTCGCTCGCCTTGTCCGACAACGGAAAAGCGCGCCTGCCGCGTTCTACCTTTGTTTTGCACCCGTTGTTTTCCAACAAATCGATAGCGTCGTACGGATTAAACCTGGAAACGGCGGAACGCAAAAACGGCGAATTCGTAACCACGTTTTGCAAAAACGTTTGGTTATCGCATACGTTTGTAAAATTACACCTACCCTTACCGGTAATATATATCTTTTTCCCGACCTTTTCCATATGGTCGAAAACGGTAACGGAACACCCTTTTGCACTGCCGGCGGCAGTCAAACCCGCCGCGCCCCCGCCGATAACTGCGATTTTCACAACAAAAACCCGTCCTCGTTCATAGTTTTCAGCGCGATGTAATCAGTTCTGTCCAATAACAGCGGCGTAATTGTTATGTAACCGCGAGGACACCAATACTCGTCGTTATCGTCGAATATTGTCGTTTCGACGCGCCGTCCCTCGGGACTGACAATGCCGTTTTCCAACAACACATATTCGTCTAAGAATGTGAGCTGCGTGTTCATTTTGGCGACTTTGACGCCTATCGGCTTGTCTTTGGGAAAGTTAATATTAAGTAAGCTTTTGGGCGGAAGCTGTATAGACGTGAGCAAATCTATATTTTTCTTAATAAACTCGGCACACGGCTTGAAATCATCGATTGTAGCATTATAATTATCGAGCGACAAAGCAATGCCGCGAAAACCCAAATGCGCCGCGTCCGATGCGGCAGATACCGTGCCCGAATACCAAACGTCGCTGCCCAAATTGCGCCCGTTATTTATGCCGGATATTACTAGGTCGGGCTTGGGAAACAACAATGAAACCGCAGTCTTTACGCAGTCTACGGGCGAACCGCCTACGGCATAAACCTTGTAGTCGTACCCTTCCACCTCTCGGCATTTCAAAACGTTCGGCCGCAACGTAATAGAATGCGATGCAGCGGATTTTTGCATATCCGGGGCTACCACGGCTATATCGTGTTCGCTTTTAAATAAATCGGCGACGGCATGCAATCCTACCGAATCGTAGCCGTCGTCGTTTGTAAAAAGAATTCTCATATGGGCTGTACTTTGTTGTCCTTGTCGTAAATAGCTTTATCTATACCATGCAATTTTGCTTCGCGTTTTTTAAAGAACGGAATAGCAAGCTGCGGGAACAGCGCGTACGTAAGCACGTCCTCTTCCTGGATTGCGTACTCCTCTATTTCCTTTTTGTACGTGTCCAATTCAGGCTTGATGTTGTCCGCAGGTCTGCACGTAATGCGCGGTGCGTCGCCGATAATCTTTTTGATAATTTCCTTAGACGGCTCCACAGGCAGCTTGCCGTACTCGCCGGCCACAACACCTTTTGTTTCCTTGGTCACAGTTTTATAACGTTCGCCACTAAGTACGTTAAGAACCGCTTGAGTACCTACTATTTGCGAGGACGGAGTAACGAGCGGCGGATAACCCATATCGGCGCGCACTCTCGGTACTTCCTCCAAAACTTCGGTAAGTCTATCCGACGCGTTTTGCTGTTTTAACTGACTGATTAGATTACTGAGCATACCGCCCGGCACTTGGTATATAAGCGCATTTACGTCAACTTTCAGTACTTTGGGGTTGAGTATGCCGTCTGCGGTAAGCCGCTCGGCTACTTTACGGAAGTAGACGGTACACTTGTTTAGCTTATCTAAATCAAGCCCCGTATCGTACTGCGTGCCTTGAAGCGACGCCACAAGCGATTCGGTTGCGGGTTGGCTGGTGCCGTTGCCTAACGGCGACAGCGCGGTATCCACAATATCGCAACCTGCTTCGATGGCTTTAAGGTTAACCATATCACCCGTACCCGCTGTGTTGTGCGTGTGCAAGTGCAGCGGAATCTTAATCTTTTCCTTAATACGCGAAACAAGCTCATAAACGGTGTACGGCAACAAAAGGTTTGCCATATCCTTTATACAAATGATATCGGCACCCATTTGTTCGAGCTTGACGGCAAGATCGACAAAGTAGTCGATTGTATGCACTTTGCTGGTGGTGTAGCAAAGTGCCGCCTCCACCGTTCCGCCGTACTTTTTGGTGCTGTCAATCGCCTGCTTCATGTTGCGAATATCGTTGAGCGCGTCGAAAATACGTATTATGTCTATTCCGTTTTTAAGCGACAGACGGCAAAACTCGTCAACGACGTCGTCGGCATAATGCTTGTAGCCCAGAATGTTTTGACCGCGAAACAGCATTTGCAACTTAGTGTTGGGTATCGCCTTTTTAAGTGCGCGAAGTCTCTCCCACGGATCCTCGTCCAAATACCTCAAGCACGAATCGAACGTAGCGCCACCCCACGCTTCCAGCGCGTAAAAACCTACGTCATCCAGCAATTTGGCGGCAGGCAACATTTCGTCCGTGCGCATGCGCGTTGCGGCTTGGGATTGGTGCGCGTCGCGCAAAATAGTCTCCATTATTTTAACTTTGCTCATAATATACTCCGATTGCTAAATCGATTTAAATTTTTAGAAAACAGCAAGCAGTACGCCGGCAGCGACCGCCGAACCGATAACGCCCGCAACGTTCGGACCCATTGCATGCATAAGCAAATAGTTGTTGGGGTCGTCCTTTTGCGCAACGGTTTGCGACACTCGCGCCGCCATAGGAACAGCGGAAACTCCCGCACTTCCGATTAGTGGATTGATTTTTCCGTGCGACAACAGACACATAAGCTTGCCCATAAGCAAACCGCCTACCGTACCCATAACAAACGCAAACAAGCCGAGCACGACTATTTTCAGCGTATCCAGCGCTAAAAACTCCGTGCCGACAGCCATCGATCCAACGCTTATTCCGAGGAATATGGTTATGCCGTTCATAAGCCCGTTGCTTGCCGTTTGCGACAATCTGTCCGTAACCATACATTCCTTCAACAAATTACCAAGCATGAGCATACCGAGTAGCGGCAGCGAGTCCGGCAAAATAAGTCCGCATACCAGCGTAACCACTATGGGAAACACAATTTTTTCGCGCTTAGACACAGGACGAAGCTGTTCCATGCGTATAGAACGTTCCTTTTTGGTTGTAAGCAGCTTCATAATCGGCGGCTGAATAATAGGAATGAGCGCCATATACGAATACGCCGCAACGGTTATTGCGGAAAGCATACCGCTGCTAACACCCATTTTGGTAGCAACGTATATGGACGTGGGACCGTCGGCACCGCCTATTATGGCTATTGCCGCCGCTTGAAAGCCCTCAAAGCCCAATAGCATTGCGCCGAATAGCGTAATAAATATACCGAGCTGCGCCGCCGCGCCCAAAATAAAGCTTTTGGGATTTGCGATAAGCGGCCCGAAATCGGTCATTGCACCTATGCCCAAAAAGATTATGGGCGGGAAAATAACCCACTTTACGCCGCGAGTAATGTAATAGAAAAAACCGCCGGCGCTTGTAGTAAGACCTGTCTCGGCGTCGATAACTGGATTTTTCATCAATATCTCATACGCGCCCGGGATATTAATCAAAAGCATACCGAACGCTATCGGGACAAGCAGTAACGGCTCTTTTTTCAGTCCTATGCCGACAAAAAGCAATACGCACGCAACGGCAAGCATTACGTAGTTTTGCCACATAAATTGTCCGCCTAAGACCGATTGGTTGAGTCCCGTGCTCTCCCATAGGTTTTTGAGCATTCCGACAAAGTTCATTTGCTCACCCTACTTTATATAAGCGAGTATTGCGCCGGTATCGACGTTGTCGCCCTTTTTTACAACATACGTGATAACGCCGTCGGCTGGCGCGTTTATGTCGTTTTCCATTTTCATGGCCTCCAAAACGACAACCTTTTCGTTCTTTTTGACGGTATCGCCGTCCTTATGTGCCAAACCCAAAATGAGTCCGGGCATGGGCGCTTTAAGCGGTGTGCCGTCGCCTACTACAGGTTTTGCAGCGGGTGCAGGCGCTGCCGCAGTTACGGGTGCAGCAACAGTCGAATTGCTGTCTCCGCCTACTTCCTCTACGTCTACCGAATAGGTTTTTCCGTTTACGGTTACATTGAATTTACGCATATGTTCCTCCAAAATACGATTACTAAATTACTTTTTGCGCGTTATGCGCTTGATTACAAATTCGGGCGCTTCGCCGTCATCCGATTCCGATTGCAGCACACACGCGATTGCGGCGGTTATAGCGGCCACAAGCTGTTCGTCTGTTTCGTCGTCATTGCTTTTCGACTGCGTGGCGGCGGGTTTTGTCTGTTTTTGCTTATTAAAAGCCTTTGACTGAAAAACAAAGCCCGACAAATAGAATATACCCACAAGCAACGCAAGCACTACCAAGACTATTATAAAGCCAATAACGGAATACAGTGCGCCTTCCGCCAATGTTACTTTTTCAGCGGATAATAAAAGAGTATTCATTAGAGTATTCATTATTTACTCCACATGCGCAAGCAGCGCAGCTATCAAGTACGAGCGCGTATGATTGGGCTCGATAACGTTATCCAAATATCCGTCTTTTGCGACTACAAGCGCCGCGCAGTTTTCCCCACCGTAAGACTTGGCAAGCTTTTCGGCAGTTTTGTCCTTATCCTTTGCGGACTTGATTTCGTCGGCATACAAAAGTCGCGCCGCAGCTTCCGATTCCAACGCGCCGATTTCCGCACTATCCCAAGCGATTTTATATTCCGAAGGCGCAACTAACGCCGTATATGCGCCGCCGATAGCCTTTCCGTAAACTACCGAAAAGATATCGACGCTAAGCGAATTCACTTGATATATAAGATTGGACATTTCACGAATAAGCGCGGCGTCGGCAGCAGATTGCTCGGTGCCTACACTATCTACCAAAAACACGACGGGACGTTCGGCGTTTTCGCATACGTTCAAAAATTCGCTTATTTTTATGCACGCGTCGTGCGTTATGCGCTCCCCGTCGGCAGCCGCAACGACACCGACGGTTATGTCGGCAAGCGTGGCAAAGCCCGTCTTTACAGTGGGCGCATACTGCTCGCGCAGCTCCAAAAAGCTGTTTTTATCAAATACTTCTTTAATAAGCGTGTCAATACCCACGCCCGCTTTAAGCCCTTTGCAAACGCGGTTGACGTCGTCACCGCTTTGTTTCTCGCCCCTAAATACCGCAAGGCTTGCTATTACTTGCTGACGAAGCTCTTTGTCGGTCTTTACTGTTTGCGTAACGATGCCCTTTTGCGCCGCAGCCTTTGCCGTGCCGACGGTCTTTGCGTCCACGCCCGCTTTGCCGGCTATCACCAGCGGCGAAGCGGAAGCAATTACACTATCATCGTAAGCTATTACAAAATCGCTTATGCCTGCCACGTACGACGAAATGCCGAGATTGTTGCCTTTGATAACCGTAATTACGGGAACGTCGCCGTAAGCAACGGTGTAAGCACGCAGTATAGAGCCGTAACCCTCGAGTGCGCCTATTCCTTCGGCAAAGCGCGCGCCCATCGTGTCCCACACCGCAATCAATGGTTTACCCATACGCACGGCGTTGTTGATAGTGCGCACAATCTTTTTGGAATTGGCTTCCCCGATTGCGCCCTTCATTGTCTTGCCATTTACGGCAAAAATGCAAACGGGCGTATCGTCTACGGCAGCAAAGCCGCTTACAACTCCGTCGCCGACGTTAGCGTCGGTTAAAGCACAAATAAACGCGTCCGTTTCGACGAAAGACTTATAGTCGACGAG
>CAMWXP010000045.1 GCA_947178255.1 uncultured Clostridia bacterium
ATATATCGGACAAGCAGGGGCTGGACACGTTGCACCCCAAGCTGGTCGAGGCTGCCGACGCCAGAGTAAATTCGCCCGAAGCGACGCTGGGCGATTTGGCGTTTGAGCTCGGCATATCCAAATCGGGACTCAAACACCGGTTCGATAAGATAATCGAGATAGCAAATAGCAAACGAGATAACAAGGATTAGAGAGATAATGAAACAATTTGCGCATTTACATGTTCATACGGAGTTTTCGTTGCTTGACGGCGCGGTGCGCACCGACAAGGTTTTCAAGCTGTGCGACGAGCTGAATATTCCCGCAATCGCCATGACCGATCACGGCAATATGTACGGCACTATAGAATTTTTGAAGGCGGCGGTCAAGTATACCGACAAGGACGCCGACTTTTTGAAGTTTATGAGCGAACGCCGTCCGTTCAAGGTAAAGCCCATTATAGGTTGCGAAGTGTACATGACCGAGAACATGCACGTGCGCGAAAAGGGCGCCAACGGTACGCCGCCCAAGCTTAACCATTTGGTGCTGCTTGCCAAAAACGGCGTTGGCTACCACAACCTTATAAAAATCGTTTCCGCCGGTTATACCGAGGGTATGTACTACAAACCGCGCGTGGACTTTGAACTTATCAAGGCGCACAGCGAGGGGCTTATTGTGCTTTCGGCATGTCTTGCCGGCGTTATTCCGCAGGCTATACTCAAAAACGATTTTGCCAAAGCCGACGCGTGGATAAAAAAATTCAAGGGCGTTTTCGGCGAGGATTTTTATATCGAAATCCAAAACCACAATATCGGCGACCAAAAAATAGTGCTGCCGCACCTTATTAGGCTTGCCAAGGAAAACGACGTAAAGGTGGTTGCCACCAACGACGCGCACTACCTTACCAAAGCCGATTCCAAAATGCAAAAGGTGCTGATGGCGATTTCCTTCCATTCGGTGCTGGAAAACGACGACGCCGAAGCCGATATGTCGGGCAGTGTGTCCGACGATAAATACTTCCCGACGGAAGAATTTTACATTAAAAATTACGACGAAATGTACGCCGCGCTGCCGTACGAGGACGCGCTGGCAGTCAGCCTTGAAATTGCGGACAAGTGTGATCCGTATTTTATCAAAAAGGAGCCGCTGTTGCCGTCGTACACGCCGCCCGACGGTATGAGCACCGAGCAGTATTTGCGCAAGCTCACGTTTGACGGGCTTAAAGTGCGGTACGGCGAGATTACCGACGAGGTGCGACAGCGCGCAGAATACGAGCTGGGTATTATAGAAAAGCTTAAATTCGTCGACTACTTCCTTATAGTATGGGACTTTATTCACTACGCGGAAAGCCAAGGCATACCCGTCGGCTTGGGGCGTGGCAGCGGTGCGGGCAGTATTGTCGCTTACGCCATAGGCATAACAAAAATAGACCCGTTAAAGTACGCGCTTATTTTCGAGCGCTTTCTCAACCCCGAGCGCGTGAGTAACCCCGACTTCGATATTGACTTTTGCGTAGACCGTCGCGGCGAGGTAATAGAATACGTTACGCAAAAGTACGGTGCGCCCAACGTGTCGCAGATAGCGACGTTCGGCACAATGGCGACAAAGGCGGCGATTAAGGACGTCGGCCGTGTGTTCGACCTGCCGTTTTCCGAGGTCAACAACATTACTAAAATGATTCCGCGCGGCTCGGAAAAAATGCACATAAAGGAGCTTTTGGGCAGAGGCACGGACAAAGAGGGCAATCCCATAGCCGGCGTGCCCGACCTTATTGCGCTGTACGACAACGACCCGCAAGCGCGCAAGGTGCTGGACATGGCGGAAAAGATAGAGGGCATGCCGCGCCAGATAGGCATGCACGCCGCCGGCGTTATTATCTGCCGCGACCCCATAGCCGACCACGTTCCGCTTGCACGCACTAACGAAGACGTTGTTGTCACGCAGTACGACATGATAGTGGACGAGGAGCTTGGCTTGCTCAAAATGGACTTTTTGGGCTTGACAACGCTCACCGACATAAAAAAGGCGACCGATTATATCAAGCAGCAGCACGGCGTGGATATCGATTTCGTCAAGCTGGGCTACGACGACCCTAAGGTTTACGAGCTTATAGGCAGCGGAAATACCGTAGCGGTGTTCCAGCTGGAAGGTGGCGGTATGACGGGCTTTATGCGCGAATTACAGCCGTCCAATCTGGAAGACGTAATAGCTGGTATATCGCTTTACCGTCCCGGTCCTATGGACGCCATTCCCGACTTTATCAAGAACAAAAAGAATCCAGATAAAATCGTATATATGCACCCGTCGCTCGAACCCATACTGCGCGTTACCTACGGCATAATCGTTTATCAGGAACAGGTTATGGACGTCGTGCGGACGTTAGGCGGATACTCGATGGGCGGCGCCGATAACATTCGGCGTATGATGAGTAAAAAGAAGCTCGCGGCAATGGAAGCCGAGCGCAAGGTGTTTATTCACGGCGGCGAGGATAAAAAGACTGGCAACAAAATTCCCGGGGCGGTCGCTAACGGCGTGCCCGCAAATGTTGCAAACGACATATACGATATGCTTATCAAGTTTGCAAGCTACGGCTTTAACAAATCTCACGCCGCGGCGTACGCGCACGTAACCTACCAGACTGCGTATCTGAAATGCTACTATCCCGTCGAGTTCTTTACGGCGGTGCTTAACAACCGCATAAACAAGCTGGACGAGCTTACGCACTACCTGTCGTATATGAAGGAGGCCAAGATTTCCGTTTTACCGCCCAACATAAATAAATCGGGCGCGGAATACTCGGTGGAAAACGGCTGTGTGCGTATAGGCATGGGCGCTATAAAAGGCGTGGGCGTGCCTGTTATAAACAAGATAGTGGAGGAGCGCGAGCGCAACGGCGAGTTTACCGACTTTGTCGAGTTTGTGCGACGCATGTCAAACGTAGAGGGCGGCAAAACGCTACTGAACAGGCGTATGGTGGAATCGCTTATTTATGCGGGTGCGTTCGATTGCTTCGGCAAAAAACGTGCCGTGCTTATATCCGCATTCCCTGCGGTTATGGATCAAGTAAGCAAGGAACGCGACGCGCGCATGAGCGGGCAAATGTCCTTCTTTGACGTCGCACCCGAAATTCGCACCGAGTTCAAATATCCCGACGTGGACGAGTATTCGCCGTCCGAAAAGTATAAGCGCGAAAAGGAAGTCGCGGGCGTGTATTTGTCGGGGCATCCGCTTTCGGCGTATATAGACAAGTTAAAGCAGTACGGCGTAAATACGTCTATGCTCAATCCCGATTCGGAGGAGTGCCCGCCATCGGATACCAAAATCACTATAGGCGGTATGCTCACCGCAACCGTCAACAAAATGACCAAAAAGGGCAATCCTATGGGCACGGCGGTGCTCGAGGATTTGTACGGCACGGTCGAGCTTTTGGCGTTTAACAAGACGTACGAGCGATTAAAACCGCTGTGGATAAAGGACACCGTTGTGGCGGTGACGGGCGTGCTGAAATACGGCGACAACGGTATGTCCATATACGTGGACGACATCAAGCCATTTGACGACAGCGACGCAATGCCAAATAAAATTTGTTGTTATTTTTCGCTTAAAGACAAAGCGACACTCGCCGAGGTGCGCGAGATCGCGGCGGCATACGTCGGCAGGGATATTGTTTATATCAAGAACACCGATGACGGCAAGCTTTACAAGCTGACTGATAAGTTTAATATAAATTCGTTGTCCAAGAGCGAGCTGTGCGCAGTGCTGGGCGGCGGTAACGTCAAGGTTCAACTTGCGGAGTAGCTAAATATCGGCATAAATTTTGCTTGATAAAATGAGTCAAAAGTCTTTATTTTTAACGTTATCTATGGTATAATATACAAAGATATTTTTGCAATACAAGCGAGGTAATATTATGAAAAGAATAGCGGTATTGACGAGCGGCGGCGACGCTCCCGGTATGAACGCGGCAATACGTGCCGTTGTCAGGTACGGTATAGGCATGGGCATGGAGGTCATGGGCGTCGAGCGCGGACTTCAAGGCCTTATCGACAATTTGTTCAAGCCGATGGGCATGCGCGACGTTTCGGACATTATTCACCGCGGCGGCACCATTCTCAAAACGGCGCGTTGCCCGGAATTCAAAACCGAGGAAGGTCAGCAAAAGGCGATTAAGAACCTGCGCGCCAACGGAGTGGAAGGGCTTATAGTCATAGGCGGCGACGGCTCGTTTATGGGCGCAAAGGCTATGACCGATCGCGGATTCCCGTCAATCGGTATTCCCGGCACGATAGACAACGACCTTGCGTATACCGATTACACGCTCGGCTTCGATACCGCGTGCAACACTATACTCGACGCTATCAATAAAATACGCGACACAATGAGCTCGCACGAGCGCGTATCTATTGTAGAGGTTATGGGCAGGAATTGCGGCGACCTTGCTTTGTACTCCGGTCTTTGCGGCGGAGCCGAAGTTATAGTCGTTCCCGAGCACCCGCTCAATCCAAATCAAATTTTGGATCTTTTGACTGGCGGTGAGGCGCACGGCAAGACCAGCGGCATTATTGTTTTGGCAGAGGGCGCCGGTTCTGCCGACGACCTTAAAGCGGAGTTATCCGCTCGTAGCAATTTGGTATTCAAGTCTACGCGGCTCGGTCACGTACAGCGCGGTGGCAGCCCGTCCTGCCGCGACAGATACCTCGGCACGTCATTCGGTGTACATGCGGTAGAACTGTTAAAGAAGGGCATAGGCAACCGTATCGTCGGCATAAAGAACCACAAGTTCTACGATATGGATATTATCGAGGGCATTGCGATGAAAAAGGAATTCGACCTCGACCTATACCAAAAGGCGTTGATAGTAGGAAGGTAACTTACTTCTTTTGAAAAAGAAGTAAGCAAGAAAACTTTACACGTATAAGTACACAAAAAAAGCTCTTGAACATTTTCAAGAGCTTTTTATATTGTGTATTGGTTTTCGGCGCTAAATTACGCTTTTCCTGCGCAGCCGAGTACGTGTACAAGCTTATGGCGTACGCATTCGGTAACGAGCGCTCTGCCGTCGCCGAGGTACTGACGGGGGTCGAAGTGCGCGGGGTTCTCGGCAAAGTGCTTGCGCACGGCGGCGGTGAAGGCAAGGCGAAGGTCGCTGTCGACGTTGATCTTGCAGACCGCCATGGACGAGGCTTTTCTAAGCATTTCTTCGGGAATGCCCTTAGCGCCGGGCATTGTGCCGCCGAAGTCGTTTACCATCTTTACGTAGTCGGGGAGTACCGAGCTTGCGCCGTGGAGAACGATGGGGAACTTGGGCAAAAGGCTGGACACCTTTTCAAGTATATCGAAGCGCAATTTTGCTTCGCCCTTAAACTTGAATGCGCCGTGGCTGGTGCCGATTGCGATAGCAAGCGAGTCGACGCCCGTCTTGGCTACGAATTCGGCAGCTTCCTCGGGATCGGTGTAAAGCGCGTCGGACTCGGACACCTTTACGTTGTCCTCGACGCCGGCGAGCCTTCCAAGCTCGGCTTCTACAACGACGCCGTGGTCGTGAGCGTACTGCACGACTTGCGAGGTTATTTTGATGTTCTCGGCAAGCGGGTGAGACGACGCGTCAATCATAACGGAAGTAAATCCGTGCTTAATTACTTCGACGCAAAGGTCGTAGGAATTGCCATGATCGAGATGTAAGCAAATAGGCAGGCCCGAATCCTCGACAGCGGCTTGAACCATTTTGGTCAAGTACTTGGGATTGGCGTACTTAATCGCACTGGACGAAACTTGGAGAATAAGCGGGGCATTTTCGAGCTTACCTGCTTCGACGATACCCTGAATAGTTTCCATGTTGTTGATGTTGAATGCGCCTATGGCGTATCCGCCCTCGTATGCCTTTGCGAACATATCCTTAGTATTTACTAACGGCATAATTTGTTGTTTCCCTCCAACATTTATTATATAGGTTTTCTATCCAAAACCCATACACAGTATAGCACATTATCAAAGATTTGACTACTGTTTTATTGACTTTTTTTCAAAAAAGAATTACAATATAAAAGAAAGGAGTAAAGTGCTCATGAAAGACGAAAGAATGGTAAAGCTGGCGCACAATCTTGTAAACTACTCTATCGCGGCTAAGAAGGGCGATAAGGTGCTTATAGAGGCGTTTGACGTGCCGTATCCGCTTGTTAACGAAATTATATCCGCAGTGTATGAAGCGGGCGCTCAGGCGTTTGTAACCAACATAGATACGCGCGTACGCGCAAAACTACTTAGCGGCGCTACCGACGAGCAGCTTAAACTTTGGAGCAAGCTCGACGCCGAAGTCATGTCCAATATGGATTGCTATATCGGCTTGCGCGGCGGTAACAACAGCTACGAAAATTCGTTCGTTCCGTCCGACCGTATGGATAAATATATGAGCATTTACTCGCATCCCGTTCACCACGAGATAAGAGTTAAAAAGACGCGTTGGGTGGTACTTAGATATCCTTCGCCGTCCATGGCTCAGCTTGCGTGTATGTCCACCGAACAGTTCGAGGATCATTACTTTAACGTGTGCAACCTCGACTACGGCAAAATGGACAAGGCGATGAACGCGCTTCAAGCCCTTATGAACAAGACCGACAAGGTGCGGCTTGTCGCAAAGGACACCGACCTTACGTTCTCTATTAAGGATATTCCGGCGGTCAAGTGCGCGGGACTTTGCAATATACCGGACGGCGAGGTTTATACCGCACCCGTCAAAAATTCGGTAAACGGCGTAATCACTTACAACACGCCCACCGTATACAACGGCTGCAAATTCGACTGGGTAAGGCTTACGTTTAAGGACGGAAAAATAGTTAAGGCGGAAAGCTCTAACACCGAAAAATCGGAAGCTATATTCAACACCGACGACGGCGCGCGTTACGTGGGCGAGTTTGCTATCGGTGTCAATCCGTATATAACCGAAGCGATTTGCGATATTTTGTTTGACGAAAAGATTATGGGCTCAATTCACTTCACCCCGGGGTGCTGCTACGACGACGCGTACAATGGCAATATTTCGGCGGTGCATTGGGATTTGGTTTTGCGCCAAACGCCCGAGGTCGGCGGCGGACAAATCTACTTCGACGACGTGCTTATCCGCGACAACGGCAGGTTTGTAATAAAAGAATTGTTGGGCTTAAATCCCGAAAACTTAAAGTAAATCGAAGCGAGGGAGAAACAGTATGTTTGAATTAAAGTACGCGATTACCGCTGGCGACATAAAAGCGGAAAACAAAAAGTTGGCGCTGTTCTACTTTTTGTTGTACTTTACCGTTGCGGTTATAGGCTTGGCGGTCGGCATTGTTGCGGTTGTACTCAACCCGCAAACGTCCATACTCGTTATAGGCATAATTATACTCGTGTTTTCGGGACTGCTTGCCGCGGTCGCGTTGCTTATGATGATTGCGCCCAAAAATCTTATATCGAGTGTTGTGGGCACAGACGATAACGAGCTTAACGTAGTGATAGACAAAAACGGCATAACGGTGGACGGGGACAACGTAGCGGCGTTCGCCGACATAACCAAAATAAAGGACAGAAAGACCTATCTCGTAGTATATACCGGCAAGGATACGGCGTTTATAGTAAAGGACAGTATTACTTCCGGACAAGCTTTTTCGGAGCTTAAAACGTATATGACAGAGCGACAGGGCAAGCTTCTTTTGGTTCCCGCCGAGGAGCAAAGCGAACAGCATGCGACCGAAGCGGAAAGTGAAAACAAAGATTAGTAAAAAATTATAATCCTTTTAAAATATGTTTATCCACCGCTTGACGAAAGGTGATGAAAGCGGTATAATATTTACGGCGTGAAAATGCGCCTTAAAATAACAAATTAAAATAAAAAATTTTTGGAGGTTTTTTATGGCAAACGTAAAAGTTGCAATCAATGGTTTCGGACGTATCGGACGTCTTGCATTCCGTCAGATGTTCGGTGCGAAGGGCTACGAGATTGTGGCAATCAACGACCTTACCAAGCCCTCGATGCTGGCTAATCTTTTGAAGTATGACACCGCTCAAAAGGGCTACTGCGGCACGATTGGCGAAAACTTGCACACCGTAACCGCCGACGACGAGGCTAACACCATTACGGTTGACGGCAAGACTTTAAAAATCTATGCCGAAAAGGACGCAAAGGATCTGCCTTGGGGCAAACTCGGCGTAGACGTAGTGCTCGAATGCACGGGCTTCTACTGCTCGAAGGAAAAATCGATGGCGCACATCAACGCGGGCGCCAAAAAGGTTGTTATTTCCGCTCCCGCAGGCAACGACCTTAAAACAATCGTTTACAGCGTAAACGAAAAGACTCTTACCAAGGACGATCAAATCATTTCCGCGGCAAGCTGCACCACCAACTGCCTTGCGCCTATGGCAAAAACGCTTAACGATTACGCGCCTATTCAATCGGGTATTATGAGCACCATTCACGCCTACACCGGCGACCAAATGATCCTTGACGGACCTCACCGCAAAGGCGATATGCGCCGTGCGCGTGCAGGCGCCGCCAACATCGTTCCCAACTCGACGGGCGCTGCAAAGGCTATCGGCTTGGTTATTCCCGAGCTTAACGGCAAGCTTATCGGCTCGGCACAGCGCGTGCCCGTTCCGACCGGCTCCACCACCATCCTTACCGCTGTCGTAAAGGGCAAGGACGTAACTAAGGAAGGCATCAACGCCGCTATGAAGGCAGCTGCTTCCGAATCCTACGGCTACAACGAGGATCCCATTGTTTCGTCCGACGTTATCGGCATGCGCTACGGCAGCTTGTTCGACGCGACCCAGACCATGGTCAGCAAGGTTGGCGACGACCTTTATCAAGTACAGGTCGTTTCGTGGTACGACAACGAAAATTCGTACACCAGCCAGATGGTTCGCACGATCAAATACTTCGCTGAGCTTTAATCTCGGAATTAATTGTAAAACAAAAAAGACTCTCCGCAAGGAGAGTTTTTTTTGTGCGTGTTTTTTAGTTTGTTACAGCGCCGAAAAGGCTATGGCTACCGCTGCAATGGCTACGGCAAGCGATACCAAATCTATATACAGCGCTATTTTGCACAGTATATCCTTTTTGAACAAAAAGGCGAATGGCGCAAAAAAGCAAATCAACACCAAGCCCACTATGGCGATGGGGATAGATATTAGCTTTACCTGCGACGCGTACAGCGACATACACGCGCAAATAATAGCGGCTACGTTAAGTGTCGCCGTAGCGATAGCAAGACACAGCGTTATTATCGGTATTATTTTCTTCATACGGTAAGTATACCATATATTTGGTTTTATGTCGATAGATAATAATAAAAAACATTTAAAATCCTATTTTTGAGTTGATTTATAATTTGTTGTATGTTAAACTATAATTATGATGAAAAAGCTTCTTGCAGTATTAGGAATAGCGGTGATGGCATTGCCTCTTGCCGCATGCTCATTTCCATCGGACAACGACGGCGATAACGATAACAAAAAGCCGCCCGTTACGCCCGTTACACCGGTAACTCCTGAAACACCGGTAACTCCGGTTACGCCTATAACGCCGATAATCCCGAGCGACCCTGTGGAGCCGGGGGAAGTGGCTGTTACGTTCAATGCCGGTAGCGGTGCGTTTGGTAGCGGTCAAACGTCGGTCGTACTCAAGCCCGACGAAGACGGTAAGGTGGAATTTACGCGGTTGCCGTGGCGCGACGGCTATGCTTTTACCGGCTGGTACAACGGCACGGTAAAGTACGACCCGGACGCTACCTATACGAGCACTCAAACGTTTACCGCAACGTACGCGTACGGTGGCGAGGATGTGGTGTACACTGCGTTGTTTAACGAAGATTCCAATGTGTCGATTGCCATAGACATGTCGGACAGCGAGTGGAAAAAGCTGAATAATGATTACAGAGAAGGCTGGAAGTCACCCATCTACCGTCAGGCCGGTAATGTGGTCATAGGCATTGACAGCGGCAACGGAATGCTCAACTATTACTACGAGGACGTCGGCGTGCGCATGAAGGGCAATACCTCGCGGCACAGGTTTTACGGCGACGACGGTTTTTACAACGCGATTCATATGAAGTTGTCGTTTAAGGAAACGTTTGACGACCTCGAAGACGGATATAATCAGGACGAGCTTACCGACTGGACTGACAAAAAGGCTGAACGCGACTTCCGCAAGGCGCGTACGCTCGGCGGTATGACCAAGATAGATATTAAGTACAATTCCACGCTTGACGAAACGTATATACGCGAATTGTACGCAATGAAGCTGTTCCGTGAAAACGGCATTTATGCGCCCAATATTACGCTGGGCAGTGTGTCGGCGCTTAATAAAGACACCGATATGATAAACCTCGGCGTGTACCGCATTCACGAGCCTGTGGACGAGGAGTTTGTGCTTCGTCATATCGAGGAAGGCAGTAATGCAGGCGACCTATATAAATGCACTTGGGGCAACCAAGGCTGGGGCAACGGTTCGGACCTGACCGATACCGATTTGGATAACAGGGTAGGAGTAAACGACGAGCTTAACAATAAGCTGTATGCTTACGAAAAAAAGACCAACAAAAAGAAGGATAAAACGACCGGCTTGCGCGACTTTTCGTCCATAAAGGATTTTATACGCGCCATTAATAACAGCGACGCGGCCGGATTGGGACAGTATATAGACGTCGATCACTTTGCCAAATTCGAAGCGATAAACTACATTCTCGGCAACCCCGACTGCATTCGCAACCATGCCAACAACTATTATCTTTACTTCCGTAAATCGGACAATAAGGCGATAATAATTCCTTACGACTACGATAGGTGCTTGGGCTCCAAGCAGTGGGACAACTACAATGCTATGTCGAGCGAGGAAATAACGCCTTATACGCGTAGAACAACGTTGGAAAGCGGCTTGCAAAACCCGTTGTATAATAAGCTTATTGTTAAGGGCGCGCCGTGCGACGAGGGTTCGGTGCTTATGAAATACCGCGCAAATTTGCTTGAAATGGCAGGGTCGAATATGTTAAAGGCGGAAACGTTTAACGCGCTTAAAGATAAGTACAAGGCACGTTACGGCAGCTACACCAAGACGAACATTAAGGTGGGTGACGGTAACTTCGGAAATAACCAAAGCTTTGACGATAACTGGATAAACATGAGCTACGCCGATTATATTAATGCTAAGCTTACCGTATTGAATAACAACATAGATAATTACAGAGATGGAAATAGCGGTGGCGGCGGTCATAATCATTAATATCGAATACAAATAAGCGGTGGGTGTGAAACACCCGCCGTTTTTTGTTATTGTAAAAAGTTGACAAAGGTAGGTAGTGAGTATATAATATATTTGAAAGAAGGAGTAAGAGGCGTAACTATGATTTGTCCGCAATGCGGCTATGACATGGGAAATAAGAATAAATGCCTTAGGTGCGGTTACGAGGTGAAAAACCTGTCCGTGGTTGTGGAAAAGGACGAGCCGAAAAAAGATAAGGACGATCACGAAGTAATCGATATCGACCCGTGCAACGTGTACTTAACGCACCCTTACGGCTATGAGGATGACTTTGGCACGGGCTTCGGCACTCCGTTTGACGACCCGTTTGTTTCGATAATAGACAGCCTTTTCGGTGACCCGATAGGGGATTTGCTTGGCGGACTGTTCGGCTTCGATATGTCGCCGCCGCCCAGACAACGGCGGGAAGAACCTCCGCCTAAAAAGCGCAAAAAGCAAGGCCCTGTCGTAGTTATCGACGATATAGAAATTATCGAGCCCGACAAAGAGTCCAAGCAAAAAGAGGACAAAAAGGAAGAACCCAAAAACGCCGAGCAAAATACAGACGGAAGCAAAACGACCGACAAAATCAAAAATATGTTCAAGCGAAACAACAATAACAAAAAGTAAAATAAAACGGACGCACAACAATGTGCGCTCGTTTTTGATTGTGCATTATCTTAAAAATAGATTAAAAAGATTAGAATTATATTAGAAATCTCGAAACATAGATTTTTTGTATTGACATACTATGTAATGCGTGGTATTATGTTATAGACAGTATGATGACGTTCGGCAACTGCGAACGTCAAAATACCGATTACTTAATTGAAGGAGGGCGCAGTGGACGTTCAACTGAAAAAGGGCTTGCTCGAGCTATGCGTGCTGGCGTCGCTCAACAAAGAGGAGAGTTACGGGTACAAGATAATCAGCGACATCTCGCCGTATATAGAGATAAGCGAGAGCACGCTGTATCCCATACTCAAACGGTTGGAAGCCACGGGGTGTTTAACCACGCGTAGCAAGGAATACAACGGCAGGCTGCGAAAGTATTACATGATTACTCGGGCGGGCAAGGATAGGATAAAGAGCTCGCTTGACGACCTTGACGAGCTGAAAAGAATATACGAATTTATTTACAGGGAAGGGCGCTGACATGACCAAATACGAATGGGAACATGAACTTAAAAAGAATATTCACCGTTTGCCCGCAGACGAAATAGCGCGGGTGCTCGACTATTATAACGAGATGTTCGAGGACAATATTGAGCGCGGAAAAAGCGAACGCGAAATTATCCGCGAATTCGGCAATCCCGTAGACGTCGCCGATAAGATTTTGTCGGAATACGACGGCGAGCTTTTGCCGACGGAGGAACGTATTCCAGTGCCGCAACCGCCCGAAGACAAGCCGTCCGATAGCGGCATATTCGACGGACACGACAATAATAAATGCGACGATACTATTGCAGACAAAAGCATTAAGGATAGCGTTGAGCAAAAAAAGAACGAGCAAAGCGAGTACGACAAGCTTGACGAAGTAGACAAACGCAACGTTAAGGTAGCGCTGTTTCTTGTTGTTAATTTTGTGACCGGTTTTGCTTTTGTTATCGTTGCGGCGGTGGCGTGGATTGTGCTTGCGGCATTTACGGTTGCGGGCGTCGGCATGGGCTTAGGCGGGGCATACGCGTTTATCGTGTCGTTCGGTCCGATGTTTACGGGCGGCTTCGGCGCGGGACTCGCACAGCTCGGTATTAGCATGGCGCTTGTGGGTTTAGGTGTGATTTTGGTTGTAGGCTGTGTCAGATTGATACGAACGTACGCTAAAATGACAAAAACACTATACAACGGTATTTTTAAGGTCAGCAAAGAGGAGAGAGTATGAAACGCACAAGTAAAATACTTGCCGTAGGTTTGGCGGTTCTTATAATAGGCGTTGTCGTTTGGGTGATAGGTATGTCGATTATAGGTTGGGATTTTTCTCGGCTTGATAATACCGAATACACTGCGCAATCATACGCTTGCGAGAATGATGTTAAAAGCATAAACGTTAGCCTTTCGTCATTTCCGTTGATTGTAAAAAAAGGCGAGCGCGTATCGCTCGACTACTACGAAGCGGACAATTCGGAAGTGTTTGTAGAGGAAAAAGACGGTGTGCTGTCCGTTGTGGAAAAGTACCAATACAGACCGTTTTCAAGCGGCTTGTTCAATATAGGCAGGGGTTCGCATAAATTTACGCTTACTGTTGTTTCGGGCGCTAAACTTGAAATAAATGGACATAACAGCGACATTTCGATTGAAGATGCAGACATTGAGGACTTTTCTATGCACAGCACCAATGCAAGTATTCGTTTTACGCGTGTGCAGTTCGGCAAGCTTAAAATCAAATCCACAAACTGCGATATAACGTTGAACGGTTGCAAGGCGTCCGATATGGCAGTTAAATCGACTAACCTCGATATAACGGCAAAAAATTGTGAATTCGATTCGGTCGAGGTGGACGGCACAAACGTCGATTGTGAGTTAGAAATGTTAAAGCTAAACATGCTGTCTTTGGACGCCGTTAATTTAGACGCCGACATAGAAATTATCGGTAATGTTAACGAGTATACCGTAAAAACGAGCGGACACGGCATGCCGGCTAACCGCACGGGCACTACCGACAAGCTAATCAAGCTGAGCGGAACGAACAACGACGTTGATTTAAAATTCGTTTAATTGAATATTAAATTATCACAACACAAAACCCTCGCACATAAGTGCGAGGGCTTTGTTGTTTGCTTATAAAGTTTTCTTTGCTACTTTCTTGTTCACAAGAAAGTAGGGGAAAAACTAATCTTTCTTAGCTCTTGCTTTGTAGCCCGCAAGACGGTCTTTCGCTTCGGCTTCCGCGCGCTCGAACAGCTTTTGCGCCATTTCGGGTTTGGCTTTGGCAAGCGATTTATAACGGGTTTCGCCCGCGATAAATTCCTGATAGCTGCCCGTCGGGTCTTTGCTGTCGAGGATGAACGGATTCTCGCCCTTGTCTTTAAGCTCGGGGTTGAAGCGGTACAGCTGCCAGTAACCGGCCTTGACCGCTTTGTCTTCCTCCGCCATGCCCTTGCTCATATCGATACCGTGGTTAATGCACGTTGCGTATGCGATGATAAGCGACGGGCCGTGGTAAGCTTCGGCTTCGGCAATCGCTTTGAGGACTTGGTTCTTGTCCGCGCCCATAGCGACCTGTGCTACGTATACGTAGCCGTAAGTCATAGCCATTGCGCCGAGGTCTTTCTTCTTGGTGCGTTTGCCGCCCGCAGCGAACTTGGCAACCGAGCCGGTAGGGGTGGACTTACTCGACTGACCGCCGGTGTTGGAGTATACCTCGGTGTCGACAACGAGCACGTTTACGTCCTCGCCGCTGGCAAGCACGTGGTC
>CAMWXP010000046.1 GCA_947178255.1 uncultured Clostridia bacterium
CCATTCTCCCCACTCGTGTCCAAGCGCTTCTGTTGTGCGAGTATCCACCGCAGCTTGTCCGTCGTTGGTATCGCAGCCGTTGCGCGTGCAGGTACGCTCTTGCGTGCCGCCCTCTGTGCAGGTTGCCGTGTCTGCGCTCCATTCTCCCCACTCGTGTCCAAGTGGATTAATTACTTTGCCCAAAGTCTCGTTGCCGCCGCATACCGAGCACTTCGTGCCGTTTTCACGACCCGCTCCCTCGCAGGTAGCCGCCGTGCCGGTAATTACGCCGTTGCTATTGCACGTGTCTGTTTGCTTGTCGCCGCAGTCGCGCGCGCATTCGCGTTCATGCTTGCCGCCGACAATAGGCGTCCAAGCAACGTCTGTATAGTCGTGACCCCAGGGCGTGCCGACGGTTCTATCGTCCGTCCAGTCGCAATCGGGGCAAGTCCAGTGTTCTATTTTTGCGGAAGTGCAGGTCGCCGCGGTTGTGGAAGTGGCAGACGCATTGGGGTGCAAGCATTGTTCGCTGCTGCCCAAGGCCGCGCCGCAGTCCACACATTCGGTGCCCGCTGCGTTTGCGTTGTGCGCTTGCGTAACCGTTACGCCGCAGTCCGTGCGTGAACAAACGCCTTCGTGCTTGCTGTGGTCGGACTCGCAAAGCGTCCAACTTGTAACGTTGTGTCCGAGCGCTTTGGTGGTGCGAGTTTCGGTGGCGGGCTTGCCGTCCTGTCCCTTGCAGCCTTCGCTCGTACAGGTACGAGTTTGCGTACCGCCCTGCGTACAGGTCGCCGTGTCGGCACTCCATTCTCCCCACCTGTGGTTGTGTTCCGTGTCGGTGGTTTCGCTGCAAGCCACAAAGGCGAGCGCCAACGCCGAAACCACAAAAACGATCAAAAGGATTTTCCGCAGTTTTTTCATTTGATCTCCTTCATTTTTCAGTTATTAGCAGCGCGCCTTCGGTTACGCCGCCGTTGTGTGAAAAATTGCTAACACAAAACTGTTACATGTGCTTACGCTCATTATAGCACACCGCAACAGAGAACACAATGTTTTCTAACATAATTTATGAATAATATAATAGCAGCAAACAAATTAATACACCACCCCAAAATGTTAGCTATCGTAGTTTTTACAAAATGATTAATGCTCCAACGCAAAAACGCGCTCGTTAGAGCGCGCCTTGTTTTGGTGGAGAATCTTCCTCTTTATACGAACCTAAATTAAATGAAGAAGATAAGTCCGATAAAAAATGAACGGTACAATTTATCGTTATGACAAATCGTACTGTTCACATATCTTATGCTTGACTTTTTCCCCACTTTTCTGTATATTATTTTCATATTTAACAATTACCAATCCAAGGAGAAAATTATGAGACTCAAAAAAATACTTGCGGTCGCTCTCGGCGCGACGCTCGCCGTGTCTATGGCAACAGTTCTCACCGCATGTTCGGACGATTCCGAACCGGCACCGGCCGCCTACACCCCGCTCGGCACTTCGTCGGTGAAATACAACATCGACGACTACATGCTGCCCGCAGAAGAAGACAACGTAATTTCCAACAGCAAACCCGCATTTGCCTCTGCCGTAAAGCTGACCGATGAAAACGTTACGCTTGTTAACGGTGCATATAGCAATGCGACTTCTCTCGGATTTGCCATTTTGCGCAATACGAACGACGACAAAGTCACATACAGCGTGTACAGCGCAAATACAGAAAAGTTTATTGTAAGCGGACTGGAAAATGAACCGACCACGACCTCATACAGCAACGTCGGCGTTGCTGTCGGCGTTGTTATCGCGAGCAAAAATAACGAAGAATCCATCACCGAAAATTCCTATATCGCCGCCGACGGCACAATGCTGCTTGACTACGGCGATTACAGAAACATATCGGGGAACGTACTCGAAATGTATGTAAACGGCGAACAAAAAAAGTCGAAGGTACTGCTTGTAAGTGGATACGAAATCAAGAATTCCGTTTATACCAGCCTTGTTAAATATTTTATAGTAAAAGCCGACGCCAAGTCCGGTGCAATAAATTTGACTGCCGTGGATGAAGACAACGTGAGCGAGACACCTGCGGATAACAAATATACGCTCGGGTCGTACGTCGATTCCCGCACTCCCGTATACGCATCCACCGAAGAAAAACCGGTAAACGGCGATATAGCCGATTACAGCTATGTCAAAACAAGCAATTCTTACATATTCTACAAATCCAACGAGCGGACAGGCTCCGTCACCTTGGACTATGGCAAGGCGCTCGGCTTTGTCGGTAACTATATGTACTACAAGACCGAAACGCCTGCGTACCGCGAATCGACCGGAGGGTTCAACTACGTTATCTATACCGGCGAGAACAAAGAAGTAATCGACAAGTACAACTACCGTCTGTTCAAATACGACATTGTCAACAACTCTACTACCGAGCTGAGCTACTCGGTTAAGATCGACTCTTTCAGCGCACAGTACAACTATACTGCCAAGGCGTACGACGTCGCCGTAATCAATTATTACGACATGACGGACGGCAAGTTTATCAAACCCGTAAACGACGACGTCTACAAAACCGCCATAGTCGACGCGGAATTAAACGTAGCGATTGACTTAAACCAAAAAGCCGGCGTGCCGATATCCAAACTAAAAGATAACAGATACTTGGCGACCGGCACTTCTAACGGAAATTTTGTAATTGTAGACAAAAATCTCGATTACGTAACCGAAGCAAGCTCGAAATACGACATTTACCAAAACGAAGGTTTAATCAAATTTAGGGTCGACGGCAACTACGGATTAATCGACTACGACGGACAAATAAAGGTTGAGCCGGTGTACAATAATATCGGCGACTTCTGCGGCGACTATGCCTACGCATCGCGTACCGTAAAAGGCAAAACGGAGTACTTCTTTATCGACAAAAACGGTAAAGTTACCGCTGCTCCCAAATCGGACGTGGAAAGCGGCAAAGAAGTAGACGTGAGAGGGAGCTATTATAGGGTTGTAACGCCGAACAAGGAAGAGCCCGGATATACCGTAGATTTTTATACCTTCGACGGAACACTCCTTATTCAGCTTGAAAACATAACCAATACATATAGTATCACAGTCAACGGCAAGCTGGTAATAGCGGACGGCGTTTGCTACGCATTAAAGTATTAATATTAATAATACGATAATAATACGACAACCTAAAAATCCCTACCTCCGGCGGGGATTTTTTTGGTTGCAAAAAAAAAGCACTCAATTTGTCCCGCTTGGGTTCAAATTGGGTGCTTTTGGCGGAGAAGTCGCAACCTAAAACGAATTATTATCTGCAATTTATCGGCGAATTAAAATGCCCTTCATGTACTGCGAATCGTTGTGGAAGTTGTAGATGTAATCTATTTCCTTTTCGTTACAACCGATAAGTATCTTCATTTCGGAATCGTGCTTTAATAGGTCGACGGTGCACATTATGCCGACAACCGTCTTTTCATCAGAACCCACCCAAACGTCAATGCCGCCGCCGTCCATCGCTTGCGTGTCTTTAAGATAGCCGTAAGCAACTTGATAAATAATATGCGGATACCGCGGATGCGCACTGCCGACAGGTCGGTCAATAACTATCTCAGACTCGCCTACAAGCTTATCAACCGCACTCCAAAATTCCTCGTTCATAATAGTTTTCCTTACGCAGTAGCGATATTATGTTTATGACAATCCAACATAGTCGCTATTTCACAATTTAGGAACACGACTCAGTTCTTTTATCACAGCATTCCCTTTCAGCCAAACATACTGCGGTAACATTTTTATTCCGTTGACGCTTTCGATTTTGTGTTTCGATGACGAATCGCTGCCCGCTCCTCTTATAAAGATATCGTTTTCTTGGCTCTTCATAAAATTAGGTGCGGAGCTGATTTCACCGCAAGCTAGTAGCTTGTTCGAACCGTCTTTATTTTTTTGAATAACGTCAACAAGCGTATTATTAAATATTTTTTCTCGGATATCCAACCACACCGGCTTAACTGTATCATCAATAAACTTATCACTAAAAACCAAACGCTTGAATCCAATGAATTTATTCATTAATAAAGATTTCCCCTCTTGATTATTAGTTATATCTTCTTTGCTCGGCTCCTCAAACAGAATGCAAATAAATTCATAATCCGCAAAATAAGAATAAAAATCGGAATCCTCAAACTGCATGGGGCGGACGATTCCGTCCTCGCCGACCATTTCTTTACGAGTCACCTCGTCAAAATCGATATGAAACAACTTCATATCTTCCGTCTTGGTGCCCTTTGGCGTAACAGTAATACTTTTGGCAATAACACCGAATTTCTGAAACAGTTCTATTTGATTGAGCTTTGAAGATGTGCCACCGAACATGGCAATAATCAGCTGTTCTGCTATAGCCTTGTTGTCTTTTGTGAGGGTTATGCCAAGCGATTGCCCGATTTCGCTTATAGTCATGCCGGAATATTTTTCGGTCAATTCCTTGCACTTTAAATCTATATCTGTAACTACGGTGTATTTGCCGGGCAATTGTTCAAGCGTTTGACCGAAATGATTTGAGATAATCGTTGAAACGATAGGGCGTTTAAGCCGAAAGCGCGGTGGAAATTTAGGCGCCAAATCTATGTAACTCAACACTTGGCGTAGCTCGCCGTGAACATCGATGTATTCTTTACGAACTGCTTCCTTCCATTCTCTGGTTTTGTCGCCTGGATGATGAGAAACGACTTTTGAAACCAAAGCGTGAACATGTTCCCAATCTTGTTTTAGTGCCGTTTTTTCGTCGTCGGAAAATTCATGAAACTCATACCCCGTAATCGGAAACTCGCGATATTCATAAGGAGAAACGGGATGATCTGCAGTATAGTGGTAATACACAAGTAAAAGATGCTCTAATTTGTTCCAAAAATGTGATGTTTCAAATACCTCATCGGCAATATCATATACGCCAACTGCCGTGATAGACATAGGCTCCTTGGCTTCAAAATGATTTTGAGGCGATGATTTTAAAACCATTCCCGTGCTTTTTAATTCGGTTTTAACACGTTTATTGTTTTCAACAACCAACAAATCCGCGTCTTGTTTAGTATCAGACTCATATCCAAGAACACAATTTTCGATGAATGTCCCCACAACACCTTTCTGCAATTCCATGAATCGCAGTTTTTCAAAAAAGCCAACCGTATCTATATCCTTAAGACATTTCCCAAGGATAGCATCGAATCTTTTTATTAACTCTGCTTTATCGTAAATGTGTTCTGCCATATTTAACCTACCGTATACAAAAAATTATGGTTCACTTGCTATAATAGTGTCTAGAATTTTGCCCATTCGAGTTATCATAGGGACAACCAATGCGTTCCCCATACAAAAAAACCTCATCCTATCAGGCATACCGGTGTTGGTCCAATCATCATCAAATCCTTGTAGCCGTTCAGCTTCAACCGGAGTTAACGTGCGAAGTCGCCCTGTACATGGGTCTGCCACAACGTGAGTCGAACGATTTAATGTCGATTCACTTGTAAGCATCGTGCGCCCGGGTCTATCCCACGGATCCGGAAAGGCTATTGCGCCTTCCGAAAATGTGTATTCATGTCCTGTCGCTGCAATCCTCTGTTTTTTCTTTGCGCCTTTAAGATATGTCCAATCGGCCATCTTATCGGAAGTTATATAATATTTTTCATCTACGTCTTTTTGTAAAACGTCTTTTAATAATATAGGGGCAATTTCATTTTCAATAGCTTTAGCTGTCCAAACCATACCATTATGCATATAACCCGCATTTTCGAAATCAAATTTAAATGAATTGCTTATTTCTACTAAATCATACGACAACTTTGTTTGATTTATTTTTTCAAGTTCTTTAATAGGGAACGCCCGGGGCATTAAACCATCAACCTGCATAATTTGTTCAGGTGTGATTTCGGAAAAAGCTTTACCATGAACGGTATCATTGCGATACGCAAAAATGAAAGTCCTTCTTCGCCTTTGTGCCGCTCCGTATTGCGCAGCGTTGATAACGCGCCATTCAGCACTATAGCCAAGCTCTGCCAAACAAGCCAAAATCATGCCGAAATCTCGACCACGCTGATTGGCCGGAGATTTTAATAATCTATCAACGTTTTCCAAAAGACAAAAAGGTGGATTTTTTGCAATTAACGTGTCTCTTATTTGCCACCATAAAACACCCTTTTTGCCTGCAATCCCCTCCGCAGTAACAAGAGAATGTGCCACGCTGTAATCTTGACAAGGAAATCCTCCGACAAGCAAAGTGTGATTGGGAATCGTATTTTTATCTACCACGCCTATGTCTGCGTCGGTATGACATTCACCGTTTAATTCGAAGCAATCACCGAAATGACTTAAATAACAGTCATGCGCCCATTGAATTTTTGCACCGGGTTCCCATTGCGAAAACCATTTTGTTTCCCAGCCGGATTCCAATCGATCGAATCCAAGTCGAAACCCGCCTACCCCCGCAAATAATTCACAAATAGTCTTTTCCATAAAGCCCTCCATTGACCGTTGGTCAATACCGCTTAAAAATTCATCAGCTACCATCGATAATCATCGAATCATTTAGCTTAACTCAATTATAACATGTAAAAATTAATTTATCAAGGTAATTATATAATAAAATGGCTTTGCGCTACAACGGGAATATTATGCATATCAGTAAACATAGTCCATCTACATTATAGCAATTATATATAAAAGCCAAGTTGACACAAGAATAAAAAACGCACCCGTTACGGGTGCGCCATACGCTGGCGTAGCAGTCGTAATCTAAAACGAATCTACGATTACAAGTTAATACTTATTAGGAGTTGCTATATGATTTCCCAAATGCCCCTTGATCTTATATTTGCTCCGTGCGTATTCTCCTGTCTCGACGCCTCTTTCATGCGTCCTTCTTTTCTCAATTTGGTTGCTGCCCACCGAATATCATAATTCCAAGTATAGAAAAAGTCATCACCTTCTTGAATCTCATTCTTATGCTCTTTCCAAAATTTTCGAAATATTGTCATCATAGCGGCGCTTCCACCTAGTTCTTTAATTAGTTGATATAATATATCGGGCAAATCTTTTCTGGTCATATAAACCTCCTTTTTTATTATAATATTACAGCGATATTAAAAAGTCAAATATATCATTTGCAAGTAACGAGCCTTTGTGAGCATGATTTATACTAATCATTTCATATTCTTTCACCATCGTTATAGTTCTGCAGTAGTCTATCTACATATTCTTGAACCATTCTAATTCTTTCCATTAGACCGACACCTCCACAACTGTCAATTTATGCAACGGTTAAAAACATAATATCAACATCGCGAACGATAAAAAGAGAGGCGCCAGATAATTTTCAATTTTCATCTGTTTCGCCATCTCCTATTGGCAATAACGGTACATTTGGTGTTGCTTGCGCGTCCGCTAACTGAATTCTTTGTTTCTTTTCGGAAAATAATTCATTAATTTGACGATGTAAATTATTAATGAAATGCTCTGTTGTCTCCTTAGGCACTATACTCTCGTATTTTGATAAATTTTTCTTGATTTTCCTAAAAATACTTGTTGTCTGTTTTTTGACCATTTTTAGAAACTCTTCATCGTCAACGATTTCATCCAATAATTCTTTAGTATATTCGCAAAAATACTCAGCGTTGCTTAACTCTTCTATATATTTATTTTGTCTCTTATTTAACGCATTCAAACATTCGTTCGATTTAATCTTGTCCAATACCGCCTTAACAGTAACCTCCATTCTGCTGTTGTTTGAATAATCCGCCGGAACAAAATAATCGATACGTTCATTTTCTAATAATGAACGCACATGATCTAGATTCCCGTTCGCTTTATCGTAAACTCCTATTGATGTTCCCCCTCCGTTTTTAATAATTTTCATCGCAGGGATATCTGTTTCACTATCTCCAATATATATAAAATTTCGAAATGGAATACGCCTGTCCTTTTCAGGGATATAATTATTAATACTGTCTTCATCGCTGAGATCTAAACAGTCTTTACTAATACGAAAAAGATACTGCGTTTTAGTAGTATAATTGACAACTTGCCCCGGCCACTTAGGCTCACCATATGTTCCATATACAAACGAAGATGCATAAATATGCGTAAAGTAGTGCGCAATCGAAGTTCCTTCTATTATTTCCTTTAAACCCGCGGATATTATGTAATGTTCAATTTTTAAACCAAGAGTATCAGCATATTCATTGATTCTTTTAAACCATGTATCAACGCCGTCGAACAGCTCAATATCTTTTCCCATCGCCCTAAAATCGTCTTTTCTTAATGGAATTCCACTATACGATGATTTTTCCAAAATCAATTTCATATAGGAAAGTATCTTATCCGTAAAATTGTCCTTCGCAAATTTATTCGACTCCGCCCAAAAATCAGCGGCCTCGCAATTCAATTTTGGTAACAAAGAATAATTTTGCATATCTCTAGGCGATAAAGTTTTATCAAAATCATAACAAATAGCAACTATGGGGAAATTATTTACATTTTTTCCTTTATCTCTCATTTTACCCTCTTACAGTAAATAAAATTTGTAAAATTGTATCATAAAACAAACAATTACACTGAACATATTTGTAATAAAATCATCACGCATATAGTAATCGGATTTCTTTATTTCTTAATCTTATCATATATTGCTGTATCCATAATTTTTCCTCTATTTACTTTAAAATAAATTTTATGTTATTTAAAAAACCTAAAACGATCCTTTAGCTTGGTTCGTTTTAGGTTCTTACTGGCGGCACGTCATCTTCCGCCTTTGAACTTTTTATATATAAAGAGCATTTCGGTATAACGTTACCGCTATAATACTATTTAAAGTTTTGCTGAATAATATCATTGATGATCACTGTTGAAAATCTCTATATAACTATATAGGCGATTGGATACTACTGTTAAACTGTAACGTAATGGTAGTATTCCCGATCCCATTAACCTATTGGGGGCTAAATCTCGTCCTAATATCCCTGAGTTTTGCAATTTTTCAACGATTATTCTTTGAGTATCTGTGTAACTGCCCACAAATATTGTGGAATTATCAACATTGGTTTTAGCTGGTTTTCTATTATACAATAACTTAAACTCGTTTAAATCGTCATCAAATAAATCTTTCAAGGCAACTGTTAATGTCAAATCTTCATAGTCAACTTTATTAGTCGTTAGAAATTTTCCTGCAATAATTCCAAGAATACAACGACACAATTTGCATTTTGAGAAAAAAACAGAGTCCAAAATATTTGTTAAAAATTGATTGTTGCCATTATTGGAAATTTGAGTAGATAACTGCTCTATATCATCTTCCGTCAAATCATTCATCAAAAAGTCAATTGCTATACCTTCTAAAAAATCTTGAAAAGCATTGTTTTTTGCAGAAGAATAGAGTATTGAAAAGGCATCTTTAATTTTCCACACTTGTGGAAGCAAGGTTTCCCCTAATAAATCTACAAGTTTTGCGCCAGCTTCTTTATATGTTTGAAGTTTAGTTTTATGTCTTATGTTCATTTAATACTCCATAACGTAAAAGTTGAAAAAATAATTAAGTATTAAGCCATTTTAACGCTGTTTCTTCGTCTGTTTCAATTGGCATTTCAACGGCTTTGATTGCTCTATTCTACAACACAAGAATACGCAACGGCTTCGTCGATTTTATACATCAGCATACTAGCAAACATAAGCCTTCGCAAACATTCTTCTTGCGTTATTACAACATTGTTGGAATGAGCTTTGGGGTTGCGAAGAGCCGCCATAGCACCAGCAAGCATAAACCTTGTTCCTTCGTGAATATTTGTTCCGGTATCAGTTGAACGGTCACATATCTCAATCATTGCTTTATCGCCATCTGCAAAGACTTTGTTCATCACATCACGACCATCAGGAATTGGTTTGCTGGGTTCAAGTTTATGGAAAATTTTCTTTACGCGATCGTTTATTTCGATAAAGGCATCTTCGGCGGCATTGGCAAAATGACCATCTAAAAATAGTTGTTTTGACACACGCTCGATTTTTGGATGCATACTTGCCCACATATCTTTTTGTGGGTTGTTACACTTATTGTCAAGGTATCTTAATATTGCTACGATTTCGCCATAAGCCACGGGATTTATAAAACCATTTTGATTGTTAAACAACATATCTTTCAATCTAAATAATTCATTTGAAAACAACGTTTCCGTGTTCTTGATATCTTGTGATATTTTAATGATGTCGTTTTTAATTGCAGTAATATGCATACCACAAACAGGCATACCAATATTCAAATTAGTGAACCTAAAAAGAGTGTTCTTTATTAGTTGTGCATCCATAAAAAATCCTTTTGATTTATCGATTTAGTGGTAGTTAGACTTTGGTTTTAACAATTCTTTTTTGCAACTATTGCCTTGGTTTCGTCGATTTTTCTATTCGCATATAACACAACATCTTTTATTACCAACTTTTGAATTGCCGATATGAGAGTTGCCATAAACGAATAATCGGGTTTGCTTTCCTTAGTGGGAAGTAAGATGTCCAATTCGTCGGCATCTTTGGCATAGAAGTTTCGAGAATAATCAAATTTTCCCGTATGAGATGATTTGTGAATCGCCGTAGTTACAAAGATAGCCGCGTGTTTCGGCAGTTTTTCAGTGTGAACTACGGCGACGTGGTCATCCGCGCCATAGCGGAAATTGCGATATTTTGCAGAGCCAAACATATCAATAGTAGTAGAGTTACTTTCAAAAATATCGACAGCGTTTCCTATGTAAGCTGATACTCCTTCGCACGCTTCACCTGCGGTTACGAATGGCAATTCGCCTTGAACTCTATCCGCACTTTTAAGGCGTTTGCCGCGCGTAGATTTACCGAACAAATCTTCGAGGTTATAGCTCGTCCAGCTAAGCGTATTGAAATCTACAAGCGCTTTCTCTTCTTCTTTTGTTAATGTATAGTCTTTTAATCCTGTAACAGTTAAGTATGCTTCCAGCTCGGCTATATGTCGAGCTTCCAGCTCGGCTATATGTCGAGCTTCCAGCTCGGCTATAAAGCTCTCCATAAAATCAAAATCTATTTCATTATCTTTTTGCGGAAGTTGAATTAAAGTTTCGTTCATTGCATCACGATTGAATTTATTGCCATAATCATACTTTTTTGATGTTGACATTCTACAAGCCGCAATAATGAATTCCGCAATAGCCTTGTTAAAATGTTGAAATTTAGGGACTAAATGCTGTATATGAGAGTACCCGATGAAATCACGCTCTTGATAAAACATTGTATCTGCGCCGAGAGTAGTATCCGAGCAAGTAAGTGTATTCCCTTTATTTAACGCACTCAACAAAGAAAATCCCATAACTCCATTATCTACGGAAGAATTAGATACCAAAGGCACGTTTCCGTTCTCAGACAAGATTTCTTCATTTTCCAAACGATAATACTTTGTTGGATTTATTTCAAATAAGTTTCCCAGTCTATATTCGCCCCACTTAACGGATTGTAGTTTTTCGTTAAGTGAGGCATCTATTTTCCCAAGCGGTCGTTCTCCTTGTCTTGACGCTTTAATAAACAAGAAACTTCCCACGCAAGATAATCGCTGACAGTTTTCTTAAAATCATCGAGTGTAGGCTTGGTATCTATCGGCGCAGTTTGATTCCAATCGGCACCGCTTTCGGGATTGATAGTACCTTCGTAATATTCAGTTTCAGTAAATATATTCAGTTTAGTTTTTCCAAAGCGTACCAAGTCCACAAGCTCTTGATAACGCTCTTTGGCTCTATCGGTATCTTTTAAGTTACAACTTGCTTTTTTGCGGTTAGTACGCGTATAACCGTCATTAGAGAAATCAATAAACTTTACCGCATCGTCTTTTTGGTGAGCTTCGCCTACACGGAACACATATACATTGGTTTGAACGCTTGATTTACCTATGAACAAATCTATCGGCATTTTTATACTTGCAAGTAATGTGCTGTGTTTCAATATTCTTTTATTGTACTCTACTGCTTTACCTGAACCTGCTGAGTTTTGTATGATAATAGCCGCATAGCCCTTGCTCATCATAGAGAGCGCGCGTTCAACGAATATCATACCGTTACCTGCCGCCGAATAGGGTGGATTAAGCACGAATGCCGTTGCAGGGAATTTTTTGTCCGTATTGCCGAAACCGTAATTACCATCGAAATCCTTTAAGGAATCTTTATTCAAAATGTTTGAACTGCCATCACCCATTAAAATCATATTGAGAATAGCAAGCATATAAACACTCGGAAGTATCTCCAAACCGAGCAATTGATTTGCTTTGATTGCCGCCGACTTCGTTGCCAATTCTTCCGGCGACTTTATTTTATTTTTTGCGTCGATAAGCATTTCGTTCATTGACGCAACTAAAAGTCCAGCTGAACCCGTAGCAAAGTCCCACACGTAGGAATCTTTGTCCACACGCGCGAGTTTAGCTAAAAGCGTTGCAATGTAGAATGGCGTTAAAACAACGTCGTTTAGTTTGTCTTGCGAGAACCCAAGCCAATTATACATCTCGTTAAACAACTTACCCGTAAAGTCTGTTGTCAAACCTATTTTGTAGTAAATACCTAAATCGTCTACGATTTTGGTAAATACGCGCTTTAACTGACTTTCACCGTTTTCCACCTTATTGATATTATCGGTAGTAAGCGTATTTGCAAGAGTACGAACTATTAAGTCTTTCTTTTCCTGCGGCAATTTTTTCTCATTCAAAAAGGCTTTGATTTTGCGCAAGATTATATCGCCGTCGCGGTTTCCATCTTCCGTTGAAGATTTCAACTCTGATTTTTCAAGAGCGGCGACTTTATTCGGGATACCAAGCGTAGCAATAATAGACGCGGCAACGAGGTAAACGCGGTCATTTTCCCCAAGCCCTTTTTCGTTTTGGTATATATCGTTATTCAGCTTTACAAGACTTGCATCGATTTCGCGTTCACGCTGTTCCTTGAGTTTATCAATTTCTTCTTGCGATAACTGCAAGCGTTTGACTTTTTCGATAAACTCGTCAAAGTTCTCTTTTTTGAGAAAGGACAAGTCGGTATATTCGTCGACCTTTTGTCCGATACCGAAGTTGCTTTTAGAAACATAATAAACGCCTATGGAATGTTGTAGTTCGCCGCGTTCATCTTTATAACCCGTAACACCGATTGCTATAATGTCGGTATAACTTGTATAGTGCAATAGCGCGTTTGCATAATGCACTGCACCGTTTACGGCATAAGAATTTATGTTCTTGAAATCGGGAGTATTCTTTGCGGTTTTATTTGCAATCTTTCCGTTACTGTCTAACTTGACTAACTTATCTTTGTATCCCTTGTACTCTATCAAGATTGGATAAGCCACTAAATTTTTATCGCATAACAACAGCTTGGCATCGGGGCGATTGCCACCAACGCCGCCGTTTTTAGATGCGTAGTCATTGAGTGCCTGATCTATTTCAGCATTCAGAGATTCCTGTTCTAATTTATAATCTAACCTATAAGATTTGAGCCAGCCATTTGCCAAATCCGCAATATTGGGTTCAACCGATTGGATAGTTCCTTTTGCCATAGTACGCTCTCCTATATCGAAGCATATATCTTTATGGTACATTATATCATAAAATGTCGGAAATCGCAAGGGAAACAATTTTGGCTATCGCTTATTTTTTACAAGCAGGTAAAGAAAATAGCCAAAAACAAGCTTTAGCATATTTTGAACAAACAGCAATCGGGAAACCCGATTCTGTTTTTTATTTTCGTCCACAAAGGAAAATCGGGTATCCCGATTGTTCCTACCGTCAGTTTTCAAAATCTTTGGATTTTGGGAAAACTCTTTACCTGCTTGTAATTTTGGAGAGATTCCCAAAATAATTTTTACGCTTCTTGGTTGCAAAACCGAGTATATCTGTGCTTGGTTATATGTAGGGACTTTGAAACTTTTTTAAGAAATCTTACGTTAGACCCCGAACTTTTTGAGATAAGTGTCCTTGGTTATATAGAGGGGTATAAAAAATCTTTCAAGAAATTTCTACTTAGAACGTGTACTTTTCGAGATAAGTGTGCTTGGTTATATGGAAGGACTTTGAAAATTCTTTTGAGAAATTTCTACTCAGACCGTCACGTTTTGCAGATAAGTGTGCTTGGTTAAGTAGAGAGATATTTTAAGTAGGTACTATTATGAGCGGATAAACTCTTGACAAACAACTCTTAGTAGAGTAAAATATACACAGTCGTATATATACGATTACATATTTACCCTACGGAGGATAAAAACAATGGCAACAGACAGGTCTATTAAAGACAAGCGTTATGAAGAAAAGCATAAGGAAGAAAGAAAAGCTAAGTATATGATTTGGGGTACGAGCGTACCGCGAAAGTATGCCGAAGAAATAAACGAGTTCTTGGCGAAGTACGGTTTTACCAAAGTGCAACTCATCGAAGCAGGCTTTAAGGCTTTGATTGACGAAGCAGCGGAAACGGATACTTCACTTGCCAAGACTATGGACGGCTACGACGATTTCTTTGTATCGGAGAAAAAGTAACTATTCTTCCTTATGGATGGTAGCGAGGAAAAATAAACGGATATCTCGACGTCCACAA
>CAMWXP010000047.1 GCA_947178255.1 uncultured Clostridia bacterium
TTACAAGGATCCCGACTTCAGAGCGAAGGTAGGCGTACTTATATAATCACCGGGTTGTTTCCCCAATTACAGCGTATGGAACAATATGATGCTGCAAGCTGCCAATCTCGGCATAGAAAATGCCGAGGAGGAAGTGCGCAAAGTGTTGAAGATTGTGCACATGGAGGGCTCGGCAAGCAACAAGTACAAGAATTGCTCGCTCGGTATGAAGCAGCGTATCGGAATAGCGTTCGCGCTGCTTGGCAATCCTACGCTACTTATATTGGACGAGCCGATAAACGGCTTAGACGCCGACGGTATGCGCATAATGCGTGAGGTGCTTACCGACGTTACCAAGAATTATAACTGCACGGTTGTCATTTCGTCGCATATCTTGGGCGAGCTGGAAAAGATAGCAACACACTACGGTATAGTGCGCGGCGGCAAGATGATAGCGGAAATGACCGCGGAGGAATTGAACGCAAACTGCCGCACGTACGTTGCGCTAAAAGTTAAAGACATGGACAAAGTGGAAAAGCTACTTGCACAAAAATACGCCCGTGTCGAAACGGACGAGGAAGAATATATCCGCATATACGACGGAGTACAAGCCGAAGAAGTTGTTGCGTATTTGTACAACGATCTGAATATCGTCGTTACGGAAATCAAAACGAGCAAAATCGGCTTGGAAGAATACTATATCGACTTGATGAAGGAGGGCAGATAAATGGACGCTACGTTTGAAAAACTCACTTTTAAAAAGCGGCTCAAAACCATGCTTAAAGTGGACTTTAAAAGAATGTTTACAATGCCGCTCGTTTACATTATGGCGGCAGTGAGTCTTGCAATGCCTATACTCATTTTGGTAATGACGTCGACTATGGGCGGGGCGACCGACCCGACTACCGGCGCGGAAGCGGCGGCAATGTTCACCAACGTTTGGCAGGCGATAAGCTCGGTAAGCGGGACTGCAAGCAGTGCGGACGCCGGCATGTCGATGGACTTGACGACAATGTGCAATATGAACCTTATGTACTTTATGATTGCCGTGCTCGTATGCGTATTTACGGCGGAGGACTTCCGCAGCGGGTATGCAAAGAACCTGTTTACCGTTCGTTCCAAAAAGGTGGATTACGTTTTCTCTAAAACGCTGGTATGCTTTGTCGGCGGCGCGATTATGATGCTTATGTTCTTTATCGGCGCTATGATAGGCGGCGCAATCGGCGGACTTCCGTTCACAATGGAAGGCTTCAATGCCGGCGGAATAGTCGCTTGCTTGTTCTCTAAGATTTTCCTTGTCGCGGTATTCGTCGGGATATTCTTAACGTTCGCGGTAGTTGCAAAACAGCGCACTTGGCTTTCGATACTTCTTGCTATCGGTGTGGGCGCGTTCATGTTTATGATGATACCTATGATGACTCCGCTCAACGCGACCTTTATTCACGTTATCATGACGCTTGCGGGCGGCGGACTGTTCGCCGTAGGGCTGGGCGCGGTAAGCAACGTAATACTAAACAAAACAAGCTTGGTATAACATTACATAAAAATTCAAATCTACTTAATTCGGTTTTGGCAAAATAATCATAACGGCATAGTTTTCGTCATATTGATAATCGTAAAGTAAAACCGCGACGGAGCGGATAAAAGGAGATTATTGATATGCGAAAAAAACTCATTGCCGTAATAGCGGTTGCGGCGCTGTCGCTGCCGCTTTTTGCTTGCTCGTCGGGCGAGAAAACGGAGCTTAGCAAGTACACGATAGACGCGACGCTTTCCGCCGACAACATTCTTACTGCGACGGTCACTTGCGACTACGTCAACAACAACGACGTGCCGCTCAAAGAGCTGTGGTTCCACTTGTACCCCAACGCATACCGCGACGGTGCAAAATACAGCCCCGTTGCCGCTAACCGCATTACCGACGCTTACCCGAGCGGAAAAAGCTACAGCGTAATGAAAATCGACAGCGTGTCCGTCAACGGCAACGCCAAGGACGTAACGGTGTCGGGCGAGGACGAAAATATCCTTGTAGTTCCGCTGGGCGATACGCTCGACCCTACCGAAAAGACGTCGGTAAAAATAGAGTATTCCGTCAAGCTGCCCAAGGTTAAACACAGGTTCGGTTATACCGACAAATCGGTCAACCTCGGCAACTTCTACCCGATAGCATGTATGTACCGCGACGGCGCGTTTGTGGCCGATCCGTACTATTCGACGGGCGATCCGTTTTTCAGCGAGTGCGCCGACTATTCGGTAACGCTTACCGTATCCGACAAGTACGAGTGCGCCGCTACGGGAGAGATTACCGGCAAGACCGAAGCGGAAAACGCCGTAACGTACGAAATAGGCGCGCAAAACGTAAGGGACTTTGCGGCGGTGCTGGGCGAGTACCAAAAAATGAGTGGGCTCAGCGGCTCGACGATTGTCAATTACCTTTACTATTCGGACAGCGAACCCGAAAAATCACTTAACGCGGCAATCGACTCGGTACGCATATTCGGCGACAAGTTCGGCGCATATCCGTACAAGGAATACACCGTCGTTCAGACCGGATTTTTGCAGGGCGGAATGGAGTATCCCGCGTTGTCAATGATATCGGACGCATACAGCGGCGACAGCAAGCTTGACATTATAGTCCACGAAACTGCGCACCAGTGGTGGTACGGCGTGGTGGGCAACGACGAGGTCAAGTATTCGTGGCTGGACGAGGCTATGGCGGAGTACTCAACTATGATGTTCTACGAGTACGCGGAAGGGTATAAATACACCTTCGACGCCAAACGCGCCGACGCGCTTGCCGCATACATTTTGTACTGCGAAACGTACAAAAACAACGGACGTGACGATACGTCTATGACGCGTGCGGTAAACGAGTACGCCAGCGAAACGGAATATACGTATATGATTTACGTAAAGGGTGCACTAATGCTGGACGATATACGCAACACCGTTGGCACCGAAAAGTTTATGGCAGGATTAAAAAAGTATTATGCCGACAACAAGTTCGGCATAGCGCAGCCGCAAGACCTTATGGGCGCTATGGAAAAGGCGTCAAAGCGCCAGCTCAAACCTTTGTTCGAATCGTGGCTTAACGGCAACGTTCAGTTATATTCCAACCACTAAACAAGCAAAAAAGCACCATGTTATGCACTTATGCACATAGTTATGCACATGGTAGATAGCTTAAATGTAGAAAAGTGTAGAAAAACCGCACATAGTAACAAATCGTTTATGGAGGTAATAACGGCGGCATGGCGTTTATCACGATAAAAAGGAAAACAATAATTGCCGTATTGTCGGTTATACTTGCGCTCATTGCCGCCGTAACTACCGCGGCTACGGTAATCGCTTCCGCCAAGCCTACCAACGGCATAACAATAGTAATCGACGCGGGACACGGCGGTGCGGACGGCGGCGTTACGGGTATTACTACAGGTACAAAGGAGAGCGATATAAATTTGTCGATATCCAAGTACCTTGCCAAGTATTTGCAAAACGACGGCTACAACGTTGTGCTTACGCGCAGCGATTCGTCGGCGGTGTGCAGTGGGCTTAAATACAGTAAGCGCGGGGATATGAGCGCGCGTAAAAAAACGTTGTCTGAAGCAAAGCCCGATCTCGTAATAAGCGTGCATTGCAATTCGTATCCCGTTTCGTCGGTCAAGGGCGCGCAAACCTTTTACGCGTCGGCGGCGGGCGAGCGGTACGCAAAGGTAGTGCAAAACTACTTTAACGACGTGCTAAACGACCGCGCACGCCAAGCGGCGGTGGGTGACTACTATATCCTTAATTGCAGCGAATATCCGTCTATATTGTGCGAATGCGGCTTCCTTTCCAACGCGCAGGACGAGAGCAAATTGATTACGGCAAGCTACCAGCAAAAAATAGCGTACACAATCTATTCCGCCGTAAGCTCTGTACTAACTGACGACGCGCAAAGCTAAACACATATAAGTTTACGGTAAAGCCGAGCGACGCTCGGCTTTTATATTGGCTAATTTCAAAAAACACTTGCAATCGCGTACGGCATATGGTACAATTATAGTGTAAATTATTTGTATTATGGAGGAAAAAATAATGCAATTTTTATCTTTGTCAGGTGCAATGATAGGCGGCATAGTCGGCGGCGCTATCGGACTTATCCTAGTGATTGGCATCATATGGTATATCTCCACGCACAACTCGCTTATCAGGCTCAAAAACGACGTAGAGGAATCTTTCTCCGCTATGGACGTGCATATGAAAAAGCGTTACGACCTTATTCCCAACCTTGTGGAAACGTGCAAGGGCTACGCCAAACACGAGTCGGAAACATTTACAAGAGTAACGGAAGCGCGCAATGCGGCTATGGCTGCGCGTAGCGGCGGCGGCTCGTCCGCGGCGGCAAGCGGCGTGGACAGAATTTCCGCCGAGCGTGAGCTTACCTCGTCGCTTCGCACGTTGTTAAACTTTGTGCAGGAGCAATATCCTCAGCTCAAAGCGGACAGCCAGTTCAACAACCTGTCCCGCCAGCTCGAACAAATCGAGGAAGAAATCGCACGTTCGCGTAAGTATTATAACGCCAAAATCAAGATTTTCAACAACAAGATAGAACAGTTCCCTTCGAGCATTGTAGCTAACAAAATGAAGCTTGAACGCAGACCGTTCTTTGAAATAGAGGACGAGGCGGAACGCGTAGCGCCCAAGGTAAGCTTTAACTAAACTATGGCTTCTCAAAAAAAGTTAACCGCCGTTTTCGGAGTTCTTTTCGCTACGGCGTTACTGTTTTTTATAGGAATATTTATTTTTGCATCGTTGTACGGCGAAGACGTAACTACGACGCAAACAATCGACACCGCGTTCACCATAAACGAAATGCGCGTCGATGTCGATTGGAATAACGACCGCTCGTGCAAAATCAAGCAAGAGCTTGACGTTAAGTTTGCCGCAACACGCCACGGCATTTACGTGGATATCCCTGTCAATTCCGGTGAGCGCGTGCGCAACCTAAATGTGACGGTTAGGGATAAATCCGGCAGCGTTCCCTATGAAATCAGCCATGAAGCGGGTAACCGTATCGTGCGTGTAAAAATAGGCGATCCCAACAGATATATGTACAGTGGATCCATGTTGTATTGTGCGTTGACATACGACTATCTTACGCCCGAGCATCCCGAAGACAAAAACGCGCTGGATATAAACGTTATCGGCACCGGTTGGACGTGCTATATCGACAACGCTATCGTAACCGTTAACTTTCCGACGGCGGTGCAAGACAGCGCCGTTACCGTGTGGGTTAGCGGCAAGGAGATTCCTGTTTCACTTGACAACAACGGTAAAACAGTTAAATTTTCTACCGATAGGTTAAGCCCGTTTCACGGCGTACGCGTAAAGGCGACAATGCTGAACGGCGTGCTCAAAGGCAGCGGCTTCGAGGGTATTGTTACAGTAGTTGTCGGCGTAGTGCTCGTTGTTGTTACAATACTGTTGATGGTGTTTGTAGGTAAGGATAAGCCGCTTACGCCTGTCGTAAGCTTTTATCCGCCTCAGACTGACGGAAAGGACGGACGCAAGCGGCGTATGTTGCCCGTACAGCTGGGCAAGATTATAGACGGCACTTGCTCGTCGTCGGACGTAACCTCGCTCATATTCTATTGGGCGAGCGAGGGCTATATATCCATAGAGGAAAAGGACGACGAAACGTATCTGATCAAACTGAAAGAGATAGACCCTGTAACGGAATACGAGCGTGTCTTGTTTGCGGAGCTGTTCAAAAAGGCAAAGCGCAACAAAAAAACCGGTGTGGTGCGGGTGAGTATCAGTAGTCTTTCCGGTGGGTTTGCCGACAAAATAAACGCAGTCAAAGTCGGCGTAAACAGCGAATATCGCGGCGGATTTTATAGATCGGGCTTTACCGCATTATCCGTCGGTATTATGTTGTTGACGGCGCTGTTTGCCGTGCTCGGCTCGGTGCTTTGCACGCTGCGTATAGCAAGCGGATTTTTCAATCTGCTCGGTGTGATGACGTTAGCTCCGGTAGTAGTTGCCGGCATACTCGGAACGATACTGGTAAGGAATTACTTTAAGCTGGGCGATAAAATTCGCATGGTGTTTTTAGCTCTGTATCTTATGGCAGTAATTCTTGTGTCGGTGGCGGTGATGCTTGCCGTACCTACCGATGCGATGCTGTGGACTGAAAAATTTATTTTTTCGGTATGTATCGGCGCGGCTTCCGCGATTGCGCCCTTCCTCACTCGGCGCAATGACAAGTATACCGAACAGCTCAACGAGGTAATAGGCTTCCGCAACTTCCTGCGCGACGTCGAAAAGTCCGAGCTGGAAATGATGTTGAAGGACGACCCGCAGTATTACTACAATATTTTGCCGTACGCCAACGTGCTAGGCGTGTCTAAGATTTGGCAGGATAAGTTCCAAGGGCTCAGCATTGAACCTCCCACTTATTACCGCGGTCATGACGTTTCTATATTCGACATTTACGTTTTGTCGCGCTTGTCTAATTCGGTATCGTCGTCGCTTACGTACACGCCGCCAAAGGTGAGTAGCGGCAGCTTTTCGGGTGGTGGCTTCTCCGGTGGCGGCGGAGGCGGCGGCTCGTTCGGTGGATTTGGCGGCGGAGGCGGCGGTTCGTGGTAATCGAGCGCGTAATCGTCGTGCAATAGTTCGTCGGCCTTCGCGCGGTACTCGGTCATTTAGGAATGACTAAACTCCCGTCGTCCCGCACTCGGACTTCCTGCTCTTGCACGCGCCTACGCACTGAAAAACTCGTTCCATTAAACTAATCACAAAATCTAGGAGTGCGCAGTATGACAACTAATTTATTATACGGAAAAGACCTTCGCAGCGATATAAAAAGCGCGTTGTCGTTGTGCGCAATGGTAGTTACGGATGAAAACGTGGCGCGGCTGTATCCCGAGTTTACAAAAAACGCGTACGTAATCCCAGCGGGCGAAAAGAACAAAAACGAAGTGACGCTTTTTGCGTTGTTGGCCGAAATGGATAAGCGCGGATTAAAGCGCGACGACAAGATTGCTGCGCTTGGCGGCGGCGTGGTAGGCGATATGGTGGGGCTTGCGGCGTCGCTTTACATGCGCGGAATAGCTTGGGTGAATATTCCCACAACGTTGCTTGCAATGGTGGATTCGTCTATCGGCGGAAAAACTGCGATAGACTTCGAGGGCATAAAAAATCTTATAGGAGCATTCCACGCAGCCGAGCGCGTTATTATATCCTATCATTTTTTGGAAACGCTGTACGAGGAAGACTGGTTGTGCGGCTACGGCGAGATGATAAAAACATGTTTGCTTACCGAAAAGTCGTACGCCTTGTTAATAGAGAATTTGGAAAGTATTGTGGAATACGATCGCGACGCGGTATACGCCTTGATAGAAGAATGTATCAAAATCAAGCAAGCCGTAGTTTGCGCCGATCCAAAAGAAAAGGGTTTGCGCAAAATTTTGAACGTCGGGCATACTGTCGGACATGCGTTGGAGGCGGCGGACGGGTACAAGTCCACGCACGGCGAGTACGTGCTTAAAGGCATAATGACAGAATGCACAATGTGCAAGGATTTAGTGGACGAGGAGTTTTACAATCAAATAATATCGGTATGCAAGCGGTTTGTAACACCGCCGCGTTCTTCGGTCAGCTCGGTCAAGGGACGCGCATTGCATGACAAAAAGAATTACGGCGATATGATAACGGTAATGCTGCCTATTGCGGCGGGCAATATTTTGCATGTACGCATAGCGCAGCACGATTTTACCGAGCGGTACGACAGCGCGATAAAGGAACTCAAAAAGGCATGAGCAATAAGACTGTTCCCAAATTGAACAGTCACGACAAAACGCTTTAACCGCGCGCGATACAAGCATATCGACATGTGCGGTTATTCTTTACTTATACGCAGTCGGTAGGTCGTAGTAAGGTCGTTATTTTTCGAGGAGGTGATATGTGTTTAGGGCAGCACTTATAGGCAAGGATATAGCATATACTCGTTCGCCTGCGGTTCACAAGGCTATTGCCGAGGCGATAGGTGTGGATATAGAGTTTGACGTTTTTGACGTGCCTTACGGCAGGCTGGACGATGCGGTACGCAACCTATTGCGCGACTACGACGGCTTTTACGTAACCAAGCCGTACAAGACGGAAATCAAGCGGTTTATCGACTGCGCCGAGCAATCGGTCAATCTTGTGCGGTGCGCGGATAAAACGGCGTACAACACCGACGGCGCCGGGTTTATCCGTGCGCTCGGGCGTAATTTTAACGACTGGCAAGCGTCGGTTAAATCCGCGCTTGTGCTTGGTACGGGCGGCGGTGCGTACGCGGTTGTAAAGGCGCTTAACGACGTCGGCAAAAAGGTTTACGTGCTCGGCAGGTCTAACATAAATGCCGCGCGGCTTGCGGCAAGCTGCGACGGCGCCGAACTGTACGCAAACCAGCAGGCGGAGCTTATAGTCAACTGCACGCCGCTCGGTACGGCAGGCGAGGACGCACTGTCGGCCTTTTGCGTGTTGCCGTCATTTAAGTATGCGTTCGACTTGGTTTATGCTACCCATACGCCGTTTTTGCGCCGCAATCGCAACGCAGGCGCGCAAGTAGCGGACGGCACGGATATGCTCATCTATCAGGCGATAGAGGGCGATAAGATTTTACTGAACGGGGATTTCGATATAGAAAAGGTTTACGAATTAGTTGCTAACAGGATTGCTCTCGGCGGCGATTCGGAAGGTGAATAATGAATGTTTTGGGAGCCTGTGTTTACATGGCGTTAAGGTGTTTACTGTGCGAAAATTAGCTTTTATAGGGCCGATGGGCAGCGGAAAATCGACGCTTGCTCGGTACATACAAGGAAAGTACGGCGGTATGGTATTGGATACCGACGAGATGTTCACGTCCCGCTACGGCGATATTGGGCGCTATATGCGTGATAACGGCGAGGCCGCTTTTAGAAATATCGAGCACGAGCTTGTTTTGCATGCCGTAAATTCCGACGCCGATATAATATCGTGCGGCGGGGGTGTAGTGCTGGATAAACGCAATATGAGCGCGCTTCGAAGTCGATATGATATAGTGGGACTTACTGCGCCGACATTTATTTTGAAGTCGCGTATTGTCGATTCGGGTAGGCCGTTGAAAGACGATTTGGAAAGAATAGTCGAGGAACGCGCCGAGCTTTACAAGCGCTACTCCGATTATACAATCAGCACTTCGTGCGGACACAGCGGGCAGCATTTATCCGACGTTTTGTGCCGTCCTCGTCCAAGTAGATACGACATCATGCTTTGCGACGCCGACGACACCGTGCTGGATTTTCAAAAGGCCATGCGCACTTCCATTATACATGCGGCGCGTGATGCGGGAATACGTGCCGACGACGAAAAGATAGTAAGCGAGTTTGGCGAGGCGTCGCATATAGTATGGCGAAAGTTGGAGGACGGGCAGATAGAGCGCGGCGAGCTGGACAAGCTCAGATTTACCATGCTCAAAGAACGGCTGCAAGAGGACTTTGACGTGCTCGATATGAGCAAATGTTTTTTGGAGAACTTAAAGAAAACACGGTATTTAATAGACGGCGCTACCGAGTTTTTGACCGCTGTCCGCAACCGCGGAATAAAGGTTTACATAGTTACCAACGGACTCGCTTCGGTGGCTCATGAACGGCTGAAAGCGCTAAACGGATATGCGGACGGATGGTTTATTTCCGAGGAAATAGGGTATAACAAGCCCGATTCTCGATTGTTCGATTTCGTGTTTAAAACGCTTGGCAAGGTGGATAAGGCAAGAACGCTTATGTTCGGCGACAGTGTAAACTCCGATATCGTCGGCGGTATAAACAGCGGTATAGATACGTGTCTATTCGATCCGCATGCACGCAAGTCAAGCGGTGCCGATTATACGGTGCGCACTTTCGGCGAGCTGCTAAAAATTCTATAATCGGTCAATAATTGCCAAAAACGTCAATTTAGCGCAAAATCATTTGTCAAACACGACTAAAAGTTATATAATATTATCGGTAACGTACGTTACGGAGGGAGTATGAACAATTACGGCATATTAAAAAGCGGAACGGATATTCGCGGCCGAGCGATTGAATCCGAGGGCAAGAGCGCACCTCTTACCGAGCAAGCCGTCAGGGATATAGCAAGCGCGTTTGCGTTGTGGATAATGCGGCGCATGGACAAGCCCAGATGTAAAATAGCGATAGCCCGCGACAGCAGGCTTACAAGCGAGGGCTTTGCGCGCGCGATTGTTGCCGAACTTAAATATGCCGGACTGGAAATTTTTGATTGCGGCATGTTTTCTACGCCTGCGGCGTATATGGTAACGCAATTCCCGTCTATGTTTGCCGACGGATCTATTATGATAACGGCAAGCCACCATCCGCGCGATATCAACGGCCTTAAATTTTTTACGGCCGACGGCGGCGTTAATTCCGCACAGCTCGACGAGATTATTGAGCTTGCCGATAACGGCGAAAAGCCGGAGCGCTCGTCTACTTCCACTGTAATACGCAGGGATTTTTTGCGGTTGTACTGCGACTCGCTTACCGAAACTATTCGAAAAGGCACAGGGCTTTTTCTTCCGCTTAAAGGACTGAAAATCGCGGTTGACGCAGGACACGGCGTGGGCGGCTTTTTTGCCAAGCGCGTTATAGAGCCGCTTGGCGGTAATATTGCGCCGTCGCAGTATTTGGAGCCTAACGGAAACTTCCCCGCGCACGCGCCCAATCCCGAGGATGCGGACGCTATGCAATCGCTCAAAAACCGCGTTATTTCGACAGGTGCGGATTTGGGTATAATTTTCGACGCGGACGCCGACCGTTGTGCGGTGGTAACTGCGGACGGCACCGAAATCAACCGTTGCAGGCTTATTGCGCTTGCCGCGGCTATGGTGTTACCCGATCACCAAGGCGCGACAATCGTTACCGATTCGGTTACTACCGAGGGGCTTCGCAGGTTTATAGAGGCACACGGAGGTGTGCAAAAGCGCTTTAAGCGCGGCTACCGCAACGTTATAGACGAAGCTAAGCGGCTGTGCGACGAGGGAGTGGATGCGCCGCTTGCGATAGAAAGCAGCGGACACGCGGCATTTGCCGATCATTATTTTTTGGACGACGGCGCATACTTTATAGCCAAAATACTAGTAGTCATGTCCGCGTTGCGCAAAAAGGGTCTTTCGCTCAACGACCTTATAGCCGATTTGGAAGTGCCGCTTGAAGAACGCGATATTCGTCTCGGCTTCACTTGCGAAAATTGGCAAGATGTGGCGGAAAAAATAATAACGCGGCTTACTGCAATGTCCGAGCGCATGCTCAAGCTTTCAAACGACAACTACGAGGGTGTGCGCGCGTACGTGTCGCATGCCGACGGATACTTTATCGTGCGCACAAGCGTACACGATCCGGTACTGCCTATTTATATAGAATCCAATAAGGCGGGTGGCTCGCTTAGCATAATGCGTTTGCTGTACTCATTCCTCAACGGTTTTGCCGGTGTCGATTGTACCCCGCTGTACGAGATGATAGTCGAGGCCGAACAAGAACAGGCGATTGAACAGCAGGAAGCGGCAGAAGCAGACGAGGCGACTGACGAAGAATATTCGACCGAAGCCGATGATGAATACGAAGCTGCGGAGGGCGACTACGCTGCCGAAACGGACGAAACCTATGAAGCTGCGGAAGGCGATTACGCTGCCGAAACGGACGAAACCTATGAAGCTGCGGAAGGCGATTACGCCGTGCAAACCGATGAAGCGTACGGTACAGAGGATGAAGCTCAAACGGACGAGGTATACGACGTTGGCGACGAGTACGAGACTTATGCATCGGACGAACAACCCGAAGCGGTAGAAACCGAAGACTAATTAACAAACATCCACACTTGTAAGAGGAGATAATATGACAAACGAACAAATGACGATATCGACATTGCGCGTTCTTTCGGTCGAGACGATTGAAAAAGCAAAGAGCGGACATCCGGGAATATGCTTGGGCGCGGCGCCAATAGGTTATACGCTATTCGCAAAGCATTTAAAGCATAATCCCAAAGACCCCAACTTTTTCGACCGCGATAGGTTTGTGCTTTCAGCAGGACACGGTTCGGCGTTGTTATACTCGCTTTTACATTTGTTCGGCTACGGACTGACTAAGGAAGACCTTATGCGCTTCCGTCAACATACGTCCAAAACCCCGGGCCACCCCGAATACGGCGTTACCGCGGGCGTGGAGGTGTCCACCGGACCGCTCGGTCAAGGCGTTGCAAACGCAGTCGGTTTTGCTTTGGCAGAGCGTATACTTGCAAACAAGTTCAACAAGCCCGATTGCACGCTTGTAGACCATTACACATATGCATTGTGCGGCGACGGCTGCATGATGGAGGGTATAGAAAACGAGGCGGCGTCATTTGCCGGCACACAAAAGCTGGGCAAGCTTATCGTTTTGTATGATAGCAACCGTATAACCATAGAAGGCAGCACCGATATTGCGTTTACCGAGGATGTGGGTAAGCGCCACGAAGCGCTCGGCTGGCAGGTGATACGAGTACAGAACGGCGAAGATATAGACGCTATTTCGGCAGCTATTACGCTTGCCAAGGACGAAAAGGACAAGCCGTCGCTTATTATAATCAACACAACAATAGGGTACGGCTCGCCGCTTGCGGGCACGGCCAAGTGCCACGGTACTCCGCTCGGCAGTGACGGAATAAAGGAATTGCGCAAAAAGTTGGGATACAAAACGCCCGCTTTTGAGGTTGCTCCCGCAGTGACCGACCACATTGCTGAAATGGCGCCGACTTTTGCCAAATATCAATCGGAATGGAACAAAGCCGTTAAGGTTTACAAGACCAAGTATCCCGAGGAATACGAGGAATTTCAATTATGGCGCAAGGGTGCCGTGGACTTTAACGAGCTGGACAGCATTTACGACAAGCCGGACAAGCCCGAAGCGGCTCGTGCTTCCTGCCACCGTATACTTAACGCAATAGTGCAAAAGAACCCGTTTATTTTCGGCGGGTCGGCCGATCTTGCGCCGTCCAACTCGGTTGGGTTGACGGACGCAGGCGATCTTTCCGCCACCGAAAACGGGCGTAACATTCACTTCGGTATTCGTGAGCACGCTATGGGTGCCATATGCAACGGTATGTACTTGCACGGCGGCGTTCTTCCGTTCTGCTCGACGTTCGCCGTTTTTTCCGATTATATGAAGGCGGCTATACGTATGAGTGCGCTTATGAATATCCCCGTTGTTTATATCCTGTCGCACGACAGCATAGGTGTGGGAGAGGACGGTCCTACGCACCAGCCGATAGAGCAGCTTACGGCGCTTCGCACAGTTCCGGGAATAAAGGTATTCAGACCGGCGGACGCAACCGAAACGGCCGTTGCGTTTGAGTCGGCTTGGACGGGCAAAAGCCCTACGGTTATCTTTACGTCCCGCCAGAACCTGCCGCAGCTCGATTGCACAAGCACGGACGCGCTTTACGGCGGATATATTGCCGCTGACAGCGAAAATGAAACGCCCGACGTTATCCTTATTGCAACGGGTTCGGAGCTTTCGCTTGCGCTTGACGCCAAAGCGGCGCTTGCAAAGGACAAAATCGACGCCCGCGTTGTCAGTATGCCGTGCATGGAGCTTTTCGATATCCAAACGGCTAAGTATAAGGAATCGGTATTGCCGTCCAACGTTCGCGCGCGTGTTGCTATTGAAGCAGGCAAGTCGAATATTTGGTACAAGTACGTCGGGCTTGACGGCGAGCTTTGCTGCATGGACTGCTTCGGAATGAGTGCGCCCGCGTCCATATTGTTTGAGATTTGCGGCTTTAACGTCGACAACGTTGTCAAGCTGGCAAAAAAGACTATACGTACTTGCAGTAAAATAGAAGGGTAATCGGGGATAAGTAAACTTATGGTAAGCAAATTTTTTGCGTTTTTGGATAGGATGAAACTCATCGACAGGTGGGCGCTTATGCGCAACACGTCGGTGGAGGACGTTGCGCAGCACACAATGCAGGTGGCAATGATTGCTCACGCGCTGTGCCAAATAGAAAACACGCTGTACGGCGGCAAGCTGGACGCATGTAAGGCGGCGGTTATCGCGCTTTATCATGAGTCGGCGGAGGTTGTAACGGGTGATTTGCCTACGCCCGTCAAATACTTCGACGACGACATTAACCGCGCGTACAAAAAAATAGAACACCGCGCCGAGCAAAAGCTGGTGGATACACTGCCCGAAGAGCTTAGAGCCGCGTTTTCGCCGTACGTAAAAGCGGACAGAAAAGAACCGGAATACTTATTTGTAAAGTATGCCGACAAGATGAGCGCGCTTATAAAGTGCGTAG
>CAMWXP010000048.1 GCA_947178255.1 uncultured Clostridia bacterium
GCAAAGGCGGCAAACGCGGGCGGCGTTGCCGTGTCCGCTCTGGAAATGAGCCAAAACTCCCAGCGCCTCAGCTGGACGTTCGAGGAAGTTGACGGCAAGCTTAAAGGCATTATGCGCGGAATATTCGACAAAACGGCTTCCGCAGCCAAACTGTACGCAACCCCCGCCGACTACGTTGCAGGCGCCAACATTGCGGGCTTCCTCAAAGTTGCGCAGGCTATGATTGCACAGGGAGTTTAATTTAATTCGGAATTATGAATTAGGAATTCGGAATTGAGGGTGGTATAAGCCGCCCTCTTTTTGATTGAGAATTTTGACTTTTTTTGTTTTCTACGGCAGTCTTAATTGTTTTACCTAATTGGAATACGCCGAGAGCTATCAAAAACGCGCCGTAGCATGCGCGCAAAATATATCCGCCAGAATACTTTGCCAAAAAGCTGCCGCCCACCGCTCCGATAGCCGCAAGCACAACTATATGCACCGTCTTGCCGAAAGTTACATATCCGTTCTTTTTGTGTATAACAAGCGCTACGACGGACATAGGGATAAACGCTATCAGGTTGACGGCTTGTGCAAGGTGTTGGCTTAATCCCGCCGCAAGCGTCAAAAGCGGTATTAACAGCGTTCCTCCGCCCATACCCATACCGCCTATTATCCCGCCGAAAAACGATACGATTATTATAATCTGCTGTGCTGTCATACTATCACCAGCTTAATTCCAATACCTATCATCATCAGCGCAAAAATTATGCCGATAAGCGTGGGGTTGAGTTTGTTGAGCAAAGCCGCGCCCACTATTCCGCCCAGCACTACGCCGATGCACGCGCACAGTACGGTTTGTCCGTCAAAGAACCCTGCGGCTATATAAATCGAAGCGCTTATTATGCATATCGGCAAGATTACGAGCAGTGCCGTGGCGTGGGCGTGTTTTTGATCCAGTCCGCTTAACGCAAGCAGAGGTACGGCGAGCATTCCGCCCCCGCCGCCGAAAAATCCCGATACCAGCCCGACGGCGACGCTGCCGCCGCAAACGAGCATTGTTTTTGCCTTTCCGTTCATATAAATAGTTTTTCTTACTTTTGCAAAAAATATTGCATATACCGCCGCGCCAACGACACGAGCGACAAAATATTTTACGTTAGCGGGGATTTATGCCCAAAATCATTTGCAATTTACTCTAACATATTATATAATATACATTGTACAAGAAAAATCAACCATTATAAAGGTGTTTTATGCACACTATCAAGAGACTGAAAAACAAATCGATAACCTTACTGCTGTCAATCCTGATTGCGGTTTCGCTTTTGTTCGGCGCGACATTTATGGCGATTCGCCCCGCGCACGCCGACGAAGTGGAGGACACAAAAGAGTTCGAGACGACCGCGCTCTCGTTAAGCAATACGCAGTTCAGTTCGTCGTCGGGTAGCTACCCCGCCAACCCCAGCTCGTGGTCGGGCGAAAACGTAGACGGCGGCAAGTACAAGCCCGTAAGCGGCGTTGTAGATCTTACACCGTCCGTATACTCGTCGGGCGGCAATAAGGAATATAAACTTGACCAGTACCCCGAGTACGCCAAAGAAACCGATATCCCCAAATCCATATTCGGCGAGGGTACCGAATTCGGCGGCGACAAAAAGACGCTTATGATAAACACTGCGCAAGGCGGAAGCGTTGCGTACGCATACAAGTCGGAAGAAATGACTTTGGCCACCAACTCCTTCTACCGCTTTTCGGTGTGGGTAAAAACGGGTAGCTTTGCCGCGCAAACGGGCGCAACAGTCAAGCTTACCGGTCTCGGCCAGTACTTTGCGTTTAACAATATCGACACGGTAAAAGACAATTACAACGACGACAACAAGCTCGAGCTTGACGCGACCAACAATTACGGTTGGGTCAAATACTCTCTTTACGTGCGCACGTCCGCTTCCCTGTCCAAGACGGTACGCCTCAGCTTGGGCTTGGGCGACGCAGTAACAGGCGACGATGAAGACCCCGATATGTCCGTTCGTCCTGCGCATGGCTACGTATTTTTCGATGACGTCAAGGCCGAGCGCATTTCGGCGTTCGACTTTGCCGCGGAAACGCTCAGCTTTGAAAAGCTTGCAGGCAAAGACAATGTTTACGGCAAAGGCACCTCGATGGCGATAGACCTTAACGAAACCAAGTCGTTCACCACAACGGACGGCAAGGAAATAGGCACCTTCTCCCAAAACATTACCGAATGGAATACCAAAAACGTCCCCTACGACGCGTACGACGAAAACGCAACCTTCGCCGGCACCGCTCACAAGGATGTTTACAATTCCGAAATGATAATCAAAGACCTTGACTCCGCCAACAACGTTTACGGCTTTTCTCAAAATCCGTGGGCGCCTTACGGCAAAGCGGAAGGCAAGGAATTCTTAAAAAAGGAATCCCCTTTCTTTGCCGGCGCGCGCGAGGCCAATATCATGGTCATCAGCACGTACAACGGCGACGAGTTTACCAAGGCGGCGGCAGGCGTCGCTTCCCCCTTTGTCAAGATAGAACGGTTTAAGTATTACCGCTTCTCCGTTTGGGTAAAGGGCGATAACATTGAGGACGGCAACGGTATTTCCGTACGCATTAAAGGCAAGCTCACTACAAACAACACCACCGCCGAAAAAGAGACGTTACTCAAAGAATACACAAACCTTACCGGCGACAGCTCCGACAAGGCACACTACGGCTGGAAGGAACAAATAATCTATATCCACGGCTCTATGCTGTATGACTACAACGTAAGCTTCGAGCTTTGGTTGGGTGCACCAGACGCGCAGTCGTCCGGTATTGCAATGTTCGATAACGTAACGCTTACCGAGCTTAAATATTCAGACTATACCGCTATGTCCGAAGCGGACGGCGGCAACGTGTTCACCATAGACGATACCGAAAATTCCACCAATATCGTAAACGGCAACTTTGTCAACGTCGGCGATATGGACGAAATCAAGTTCCCTATGCCCGTTGCCGATTGGAATTACCTTACAACCGACGCCGTCAACACAACCGGCTTTAACCCTTCCGCGGTTAATACCGACGACGTTGTACACGGCATTATACCCACCGACTACGACACCTTCAACGCCATTGCGGCAAGCGGTGCCATCCCCTACGTGGTAAGGCCGGACGCAGACGATCAAAACGTATTGTTGCTTTCTTCCCCCACAAAGACGGCGTTTTGCTATCAATCGCCTTCCATAACACTTTCTACCGATACAGCTAACAAGCTTACCGTTGATATGATGGTAGGTCAGGTGGATGGCTACGGCGCGTCGCTCGTTCTCAAAACAACCGACGGAAACGTTGTTTCAACTATCGAAAACATTACCGATACCAAACGGCAGTTTAGGACGTACACCTTCTACCTTGCCGCTCCCCTTTCCGACCAAACAGTCTATCTCGAAATTTGGTTGGGCTTGAACGACAGGACTGACAACAAGCAAAAGCTTTCGTCCGGCTACGTTTACGTAAAGCAAGCCGCGCTTAACGAATGGAAAGCCGAGGACGACGGTAATGTGACCGACGAGTTTAACGCCAAGCTCCAAGAATATAAAAACACTGTCGCCACACACGGCAGCCTTAACTACGGCATATACTCCTTTGCAACACCTTCGCTCGACTACTACGACGTTTACTCCTATGCGAATGACGATGGCTTCGGCGTTCCCTATCAATGGAAAATGTCCTCTGCCAACAGCAGCGTCGAGTACGGTATGTTTAACGTCGACGACAGAAAGGGCTTGGAAATTTATCCCGGCTTCAAGGCCGACGGCTTGACCGGCAATATGTTGTATATTTACAACACCGACAAAAACCGCACCAAATACAGCTACGACAATTCGCTTGCGCTTGTCGCTAACAAATACTATCGCATAGACGTTAAGATTAAAGTACGCGTTACCGACGAAGTGCGCAATGATACAACCTCTATCGGCGCAGGCATAACGCTTACAGGTTCGTCCGCAGCGTTTACCAACATTAAGGACACCACCACCATTGCGGACGTGAATAACGAAGACAGCCGCGATTACGAAACCTTTAAGACCTATTCCTTCTATATCTCTACCGGCGACAACGGCGGAAGCATAGGCTTAGACATCACATTCGGCGGCGATCAAAAAGAAGGATATATCCAAGGCCGTTTGATTGTCGGCGGAATCGAAATGACCGAAATCGACAACCTCGATTACGAAACCGCTCAAAAATCCAATGACGCACAGGTAATAGCCGTCGAGCTTTCCGAGACTAATCCCGATACCGACGACTCTAATACCGAAGCGCCGTCGAGCGAAATCCAGTGGTGGATTATCCCGACAATAATATTCAGCATTGCGTTGATCGCTGTTGTCATACTGATTGTGGTTGTACGTGTTCGCGATCACTTCAAAAAGAAGCGCAAGGTCACCTACTCCACCGAGTACGACCGCAACGACGTTATGGACGATATCGAACGTCTCAGAGCGCAAACTGAAAATAAAAATACAGTCAAAGCAAAAAAGGACGATAACGAGGACCTGTACGAGGAAGTTCCCGTACCGCAACCCGATACCGACGACGAGGCCGAAACGGAAGCTGAATCGACGGACGATGAAGCAACCGAGCAGCCCGACGAACAACCTGCCGAGCAAGAACCCGAAAAGCCTGCTCAAAAACCTGCGGAAGATTTGGACGACTAATCAAAACTTAACACAAATAAAATCTCTCGAACAGAAATGTTCGAGAGATTTTTTATTCATATAATTAAACTATAAGCAAGATAAATTGAAATTTATGCAACGAACCGGTGTACTAATTGTTCTTGATAATTGCTGTGTCTTTTGATTACTACATTTTATATTATAATAGTTACGTTGGGATTCTTTTCTTTTATAAATGCGACAAACTCGCCACAGCCTGCAAAAGTCTTGAATATTATAAAACTCTTTTTGGCTGTACTCACGCGAACAATGCCCAATGAATATTTAACTTTGATTATATCCTCATATGCGAACCTTTTTCTAAGTCCTAATGCGTTTATGTATTCGCAGTATTGATCATTGTATTTTACCTGTCTTAACATTACCCATGTAGAAATATAAATTGCAACAAGACATATACCGAAAATTATAAGTAATGTTATACCATCATCTTCCAATGCCTCGCGCGCTTGCGGTATCATAAAAACAATAACAAAAGCCAAACATACCAATGTGATAAAGACTACTGCGATTTTATAAAACAAAGAGAGTGCTTTATCTGTCCGCACTTCTCTTTGTGCAGCAGCGTTTTTATTATCTTTTTCTTCGCGTTTCTTTAAACGCGGAGCAATATAAGACATAACTAAATTTACAACTATCATGGCTATAAGTATAGGCAATACGGACAGTAATGCTCCGCGCATAACAAACACCTCTATTTTATAAATTATCGTTTATAATCGCAAGCGATTGCTTCGTAGCGTACAGTCATTATATCATATTGAACACAAAAATACAAGCAGTTAAAAAGGTTGAAACTCTTCACCGCGCGCTACGCGCTTGCTCAGAGTGACACATTTTATCAATCTCTTTTTGTCATACTGAGCGTAGCGAAGTATCTCAACCTTATTATAATTCTTAATTCTGCATTCTTAATTCTTAATTAATATTAATATCCGCCGTCTACATGCAGTAAAGCACCGTTGATAAACGACGATTTTTCTTCGGCAAGGAACAGCGCGGCGTGGCTTATGTCCTCCGGTCTGCCTATGCGCTGCACGGGCGTATTATCTACTATTTTTATAAGCGCGTCGGGCGGCACGTTGTCGTTCATCTCCGTTGCAATCAAACCCGCTATAATAGCGTTTACAGTCACGTTTGCAAGTCCCACCTCGCGGGAAAGCGCTTTGGTAAGTCCGTTTACGCCCGCCTTGGCAGCCGAGTATGCCGTTTCCGTACTGGAACCGCGCTCCGACCAAAACGAGCTGATGTTTATTATCCTGCCGAAACCGTTTTGTATCATATCGGGCAAAAACGCACGCGTAGCTAGCCACACGCCCTTTAAGTCGACGCCTATTACCCTATTGAAGTCCTCTTCGCTGTCCGTTTGCAACAAGCCTATATGCGCTATGCCCGCGTTGTTGATAAGCGTATCCACGTGTCCAAACGCAATCTTATCGTGCATAGCTTGTACTTGCTTTGCATCCGATATATCGGCTTGTATGGCTTGGCACGCTATTTCCTTGGCGTTAAGCTCGTTTACAAGCTCCATAGCCTGCTTTTCCGACTTATTGTAATTTATAATCACGTTATAACCGGCATTGCCGAAGTCAATCGCCATTTGCCTGCCTATACCGCGTGCGCCGCCGGTTATGAGTACGGTCCTTTTCATTCGTTTGTTCACCTACACTATATTGTCCGGCAAGTCGTTTTCGAACAGCACGACCTTGTTGCCGTCGATTTCCTTCAACGCTTCCACCGCGGCGTTGCGCGATGCGAATATCGTGATTTTACTATCATCCATTCCGTTCTTTACCGCGCCGCTTTTTATGTCCTCGGCACGAGAGCCGACAAGAAAAGCGTAATCACATACGGCGGATATTTGTTTGCCCAGTTCTACGTTGCTCGACTTTTCCAATGCGCCTAACTCGACAAACCCCGGGGTTATAATCACCTTTACGCCGTCAAAGCTACTCAACACGTCCAGCGCGTTTTTTGCGCCAATCGGGTTGGCGTTGAACGCGTCGTCTATTACGGTCACCGCACTACCGCTTTCCAGCAGCTGCAATCTGTGTTCGACGGGCTGTGCCTTTTCCACTGCCGCGGCGATATCGTCAAGCGACACGCCAAATTCCAAAGCGATTGCAGCGCATACGCACACCGTTTCGGCTATGTGCGCGCCCAAAAGCTTGGCTGTAATATCTTTACGCTTATCGCCCGCTACCAAGCAAAAGCTTGTGCCGCGCCCGTCTATTACAAGATTTTCGTACGCAACGCCGTCGCCCGATACAACCGTTTTGCAAGCGGGCTTACGCTCTGCAAGCGCTTTGCAATCCTCGTTATATCCGTTTAGTGCAAGCACGCCGTTTTCGGGAAGCGCCGCCGCAAGCTCGTACTTTACGTTGGCTATGTCCGCTCTTGTTCCCATTGTTTCGGCGTGCATATCGCCCACTGCGGTTATAATGCCGTAGGCTGGATTAACGATATCGCAAAGCTCCTTTATGTCGCCCTTATAGCGTGCGCCCAGTTCGGCAATAAACACTTGCTCGCCGTTAAGGTTGTTGTTTACCGTCTTACATACGCCCATAGGCGTGTTGTAGCTGCCCGGAGTGGCAAGCACGGTGTACTTTGCTTGTAGCATAGCTTTAAGCAAATTCTTTGCCGTAGTCTTGCCGTAGCTGCCAGTTATGCCTATAACTATGGGCGACTGCTCTTTAAGCTTGGCTTTGGCGCGTTTAACGTATTTATGATTGTTTAGCTTTTCGAACGGATAAGTAATTAAGTTGGCAAGCAACGCCACAAACGGAACGGCTATTCCCATTGCTGCGGTAAGCGTTTGGCAATACACCGAATAGTACGTTGCAAGCGCAATCGCACCACCCATCGCAAGCAGTAATATAAGGTTTACGATAAACAGCCGTATCATACGGCCGGTGAACTTGATTTTGTTTGCGCCGTTGCGTCGCACTGCTACTACAAAAACTATTGCGAAAATGCAATAAAATGCCACTGCGCAGTACCGTGCCCATTCGAATGCCGAAAAACAAGTGATATAAATTATCTCTGTAATGAACGAAAACAGCATAAGCGCGGAATATCGGATAAGCACGTCGTAATTTGTGCTTTTCCACCAGCCGAAAACGCCGTGTGCCTTGTAGCCCGACAGCTGTATGATTTTCAGCATCGGTATGCTTATTATCGCCGACAGTATTGCCGCAACTCCGAGAGCAGCGACAGAGATATAAAATTCCATATGCTTATTCCGTTACGAAGTTTTTTAGCTGTAATGTGAACTTGTACTTACAGTCTATATACGAATAGTGTCCGCCGTCCGTCATTATAAGCGAGCTGTTTTCTATACCGCGCAGCAAACGCTTTGCCATATACGGCGGAGTGTCGCGGTCACGCTTGCCCCAAAATATAAGCGTTTGGCACTTGATATACGGTAGCAGCCTATCCAAATGAGTGTTGACTATGCGCACAAACACGCCGCGCATATCCGTATCTACTTTATTATAATCGGTTGAACCGAATCCGTCAAGGGATTTGCCCCGCTTAACCCGATGATGATAACGCGCAATGCGTATTTTCTTTTTAAGACTGAACTTCGGTTTAAGCCCGGCACTGTCCACAAGCATTATCTTTTGCGCCAAGCCCTGCGCGGCGAGTATGATAGCAACCCGCCCGCCGAAGCTGTGCCCGACTATTATCGGTTTTTCTATGCCCTGCTCCAACATAAAGTCGCGCACGCACGCGGCGTATTCGTATACGCCCCAGCTGCTCGGCACCTTTTTGGGGAACGCAAAGTTTACGCAATTTACTCCCCAGTCGGAGGCCGCTTTGTACGCGCCGGCAAACGAGCTAAGCCCGCCGCCCCAGCCGTGCAAAAACAAAACGACTGTATTTGTATCGTCATGTGCGCGGCACATTTCGTACTCGCACTGCACTCCGTCCACAGTCGTTTCCATAAACAATACACTTCCTACAAATTTAGTCGCATAATCAGCGCGTCTTTTCCTTTGTAGTAGTTTTTTCTCCGTCCTACGCGTGTAAACCCAAGACTTTGGTAAAGTGCCGTAGCGGACACGTTTCCGTCGCGTACAAGCAAGAATACGCTGTGTACGCCGCGAACCGTAAGCTCGTTCAACAGCGACGCAAGAAGCGTTTTGCCGACGCCCATTCGCCTATACTGTTCCACTACGGCTATATTGGATATTTCGCACTCGTCGGCAGTAACCTCGCCGGACACGTATCCGCAAAATTCGCCGTTTGCTTCCGCGACCAAAAACACCGCGCCGCTTGATATTTCTTCGACTATTTGGTTTTCCGTCCACGGACAGTCTATGTACGCCTGCTCTGCCGCTGCGATATTGTGCGCGTCACTGTGTTCCGCCTTGCGCACCGTTACAGTGCCGCTAATCACAAATCGCCCTCGCCGCGTTCAGGCTGTGCCTTGCGTATATACAGCGGCAACAGCTCCTTTTGGTCTAGCACTTCTGCCATATGTTTTTCCGCGGCAATCTTCATTTCGCGCATGCCGATGCCTACCGTTCCGCTGAATATGCCTGCCAGCTTGTTGTCGGTGGATACGGCGTAATCCTTGTGCGCATTGACAAACTTTAATGCGTCGTCAAGCGTCATACATGTCGCGGGATCAAGCGTATTGTCGCCGTCAAACCGTGCGACGTAGCACACCTTGTTGCCCGCGTCGGCTACCGAAATAACCTTGTCGCTGTTATTGTTATATGAATTGAGCCGCAAATTGTTTACGCCAAAGCACGGCTTGCCGAGCGAATAGCAAAATGTTTTTATAGTAGTCAGCCCTATACGCAGCCCCGTAAACGAGCCCGGGCCTACGCACGCACCGAATATATCGATATCGTTAAGAGTAGCGCTTGCCTGTTTGAGCAATCCGTCTATCATCGGCATCAGTGTTTCCGAGCCGGCGTTTTTTAAATTTTCGTCGTAATAGTATTCGCCGCCGCTAAACAGCAGTACGCGCGTACCCTCGGCGGTATCTATCATCAAATAGCTTTTCATTTTTCCACCGTGACCGCTCTCTTTTTTTCGTCTATCTTGTTTATCGTAATCTTGATAGTGCGGCAGCCGCCAAACAGTTCCTTTATGTTTTGCCACCACTCCACCGCGCAAACGGTGTCGTCCGCGCCGAAAAAGTCTGTAAGCCCGGCCTCCGCAGCTTCGTCCGCGCTTTCCAGCCGATACGCGTCAAAGTGGCAAAACTTATGTGCGCCGAAGTATTCGTTCATTATGGTAAACGTCGGGGAAACAACCTGCGCCTTAACGTTCAGGCCTTTGGCTATTCCCTTGCACAGCACTGTCTTGCCCGCGCCAAGCTCGCCTGTCAGCAAAATTATATCCCCGCCCGACAATTCGCGCGCAAGGCGCTTGCCGAAGCTTTCCATCTTTTTAGGCGATTTTATTATGTAAGTTGTCGTTTGCATACGCACCTATATTTTAAGCTTTTTGAACAGTGCGGGAGCTGCCAGCGCCGCCCACGCAGCCATAAGGAAGTACCGCAAAAAGCAGTACAGCATGGGAATGCTTTGCGGCAAAAACAGCTTGAAGCCCTGTTGTATGCCTACCGCCACGCCCAGCCCGACGACAAGCCGCAATGCTACAGTCCACCAAAGTCTGTTGCTTGCCACGTCGTACTTGACGTAACGCTTTTCCACGAAGTAGCCTATATCGAACGCAACAAACGCGCCAAGGCCTTTGAGTATATCCGCGCCGCTCGGACTGTTAAGCATGCCCACGCCTGCCAGCACGGAAATGATTATTACCGACACTATTATGTTCGGGATTATAAATAGTTCTTCTTTATCGCCGAACAGCGACAGTAGCGCGTTAAACGCTATGGCGCAAAATACGCCCACGGTAAGACCGCAAAACACGTCCGACAAATAGTGCTGTCCCAAGTACATACGCGACAGCATTACAAGCAATGTTGCGGCTATACATACAATGGGCACGGCTTTGCTTTTTTGTCCGTACTTGATTGTGAGAAGTGTGGAAATGGACGCTATGCTCTCCGTATGCCCCGACGGGAATGAATACGTTGGCTCGGGATCGCCTATACTGCGCACGTCGTATGCGTTGAACGGGCGCGTACGCTTGAATCCCAGCTTTAAAAAGTTGGTGATTGCAACGCCCAAAATGTAAACGTTGAAAAACCTATACGCATACCGCTTGTCCAAAACCCAGTACAGCACGACGGCAATTGCCAAAAACGCAAGTTCCGTTCCGAGCTGCGAAATGCCCAAAAACACCGCGTCGGTAAAGCCGTTGGACGCACGCTGTAATAATTTGATTAAATCGGCTTCGAATTGCACTGTTAATCCTCGTACCGCTCTATATTATTTCCGTCCGACCAAAGCCGTTCTATATTGTAGAACTCGCGCATTTTGTCGGTGAATATGTGAATAATAACGCCGCCGTAATCGAGCGCTATCCATTCTGTATTTATGTCGCGCTTGGTGGGGTTTATTCCGAACTGTTTGGTAAGCTTGTCCTCAACATAGCCCATAAGCGCCTTGACAGCCGTGCTGGACGACGCGGAAGCGATTACAAAGTAATCGGCTACTATCGTCTTGCCGTTAAGGCTGACTATATCCACGTTGCGCGCCTTGTGCAAGCTGAGCTCGCCCGCCGCAACCGTCGCTATATCTTTAATTTCGTCGCCCGACGGCACAAATTCCTTTGCACGCTTTTCGGGTTTTTGCTGCGGCTGCTCGTGCTCGACGTTAGCTTCGGGCAACGGAATTTCGACAGCGGGCGCATATTCGGGCGCGGCGGGATATTCCTTGCCGTGACAAATGTGTTCATAGTAGTTTATAGCACGCAGCGAAAATTCGTTATGTTCCGCCCATTCTAGCGAATTAATTTCGTTTAGCGCGTACTGCATAGCAAGCTCGCGGTCGACCTCGCACAAATACCGCACATAGTCGAGAGTTTTGTACGCCCGTCCGCGCTCGGTCTTGTCCGCAAGATATACGATTTCGTCAAGCACCGTCATGTCGGCGTCAGCCATGGAGTGAAGGCGTATGGCTTGCGCGATTTCGTCCGAAACGCCGAACTCTTGCTGCGCTATATACGCGCCTATCGGTGCGTGCACTGTGTCCTGCGGATATTCGGAAATATCTATTTTATCCGCGTATTTATTGGGATCCTCGGTTTTTGCTATATCGTGAAGAATACACGCTATTACAGCGTCGTTGACAGACGCGCCGTACATTTTGGCAAGCTCCATGCCGCGCACAGCCGTGCCGTGCGTGTGCCGTATACGCTTGGATGTAAGACCGTAACGATACAGCGCCTGCACATACTTTCCGTACGGATTGAACATACCCTTTTTGACAACCGCGTCGTAAACGACAGACGGCAAGTACTTGTTGGGCCGACCAAACGCGATATCGATTTTGGTTTCGGTGGAAGATATATCCAACCCGGAGAACGGCGCAAGCTTAATCTTTATCTTGCGCTTTTTAAGCGCTTTAAGCGCGTTCTCGTCAATCTTGTAGTTGGGGCGCTTTACCACGTAGAACGTTACCAGCGTTTTAAGCTTGTCTATATCGCGCCAACAGTCAAGGCGGTTTATCTCCTCGCTGCCTATTATCCAGTACAACTGCCCTTCTATGCGTTCTGCAAGATACGCCGCGGTGTCAACGCTGTAACTGATGCCCTTTTTGGCTATCTCGTAACGGCTGACCTCCGTCTTTTGCGAGGCGAAAACCTTTTTGCACAACGTGTAACGTGCAGTGTCGCCTTGGCTGTCCTGCTTGAACGGCGAAATATACGACGGCATTACTATAACACGGTCGAAATACTTTTCCAAGTTTTTTACGATATCCACATGTCCGTAGTGCGGCGGATTGAAGCTGCCGCCGAATATTGCTATCTTTGTAATTTTATTCTTCATAAGTAAACTCCGTATCGAGTATTCTGACTAAATCGCCCGATTTGATTCCCGCTTTTTTGAGCGCCTTGGTTACGCCGCCCACGTCCAGCCGACGCTGAAAGTACATAAAGCTGTCGCGGTCGTCCAGCACTACCGTGCGGGCAAGCTTTTCTATCATCGCGCCGCTCAGCACGTACGCGCCGTCGTCCGCTCGGGATATGGCGTAGGAATTGGGATCGACTTCCTCGTACGCGAACGGCTCGAACTCTATCGGCGACGGCGGCGGTAATGTCGCAAGCCGCCGCGATATAGCGCGTGACAGCGCGTCCAGTCCGCTGTGCGTAACGCCGCTTATCTCGTAAATCTCGCCCTTTACGCGTGCGCGGAAGTCCTTGATTTTATCCTTATCCGCACAGTCTATCTTGTTGAGCGCAATCAGTTGCGGAACGTCCATTAACTCCTTGTTGTATCTAAACAGCTCATTGTTTACTATCTCGTAATCCTTGACTGCGTCGCCGTCGGTTGATATATCGACAACGTGTACAATTATGCGCGTGCGGTCTATGTGCCGCAAAAACCTGTGACCGAGCCCCGCTCCGTCCGCCGCGCCTTCTATAAGTCCGGGAATATCGGCGACGGTAAACGAATTCTCGTCCACGTAGCACACGCCGAGGTTGGGCGTGAGCGTTGTGAACGGATAGTTAGCTATCTTAGGATTAGCGCCCGTAAGCACCGACAGCAACGTTGACTTACCCGCATTGGGAAGTCCCGCAAGTCCGACGTCGGCAATGGTTTTTAACTCCAAAACGATTGAGCGTTCCTTGGTCGGCTCGCCTTTTTGGCTGAACCCGGGCGCTTGCCTGCGCGACGACTTGAACCGAGCGTTGCCCTTGCCGCCTATTCCGCCTTTAAGCACCGTAACGCTGTCATCGGGATAGAACATGTCCGCAATAATAGCGCCCGACTGCTCGTCGCGCAACACCGTGCCGCGCGGCACGTACAAAACTAAATCGGCACCGTTTTTGCCATGGCGATTTTTGCCCGAACCGTTGCTGCCGTTTTCGGCGCGGTAATGCTTGCCTAAGCGGAATTCGGAAAGCGACGCGGCGTTGGGGTTTACTTTAAACACCACGCTTCCGCCGTCGCCGCCGTCGCCGCCGTCGGGGCCGCCGTTGGGCACGTACTTTTCGGTGTAGAACGACGTACAGCCGTCGCCGCCGTCGCCCGCCTTTATATAAATTTTTGCTCTGTCTATAAACATATTGACCTACTTAAATCTTTTACAACTGCGCATAAGATATACCATGCGGACAATGCTCCTTTACCGCGCAGCCCTCGCAATCGGGCGTGCGGGCATGACAACAGTCCCTGCCGTGTCGAATAAGCAAAAAGTGTACGTCGCGGTAATCTTCGGGCTTGAACGACGCGCACAAGTCCTTTTCCACCTCGTTCGGCGTTTTGCCGCGCGTAAGCCCCAACCTATTAGCCACGCGGAATACATGCGTATCCACCGCTATTGCGGGCTGACCAAACGCGACGCTCAGCATTACGTTGGCCGTTTTTCTGCCCACGCCCG
>CAMWXP010000049.1 GCA_947178255.1 uncultured Clostridia bacterium
AATTCTTAATTAAAGTATTATCCTGCAATCGGGTTCCACCTTTTTGCAAACCTTAACGGCTTCTTTCATAATATCGTCAAACCGAGCGTCATCCGCTTCGATTGTCAACCTTTGACTCATAAAGCTAATGCTTGCGGAAGTAACGCCGTCGATTTTGGCAATCGCCCGCTCCATCTTAGCGGCGCAGTTGGCGCAATCCAAATCCTGCAATTTGTAAACCTTTTTCATAATAACCCTCCGTAGGTTGTTTTTAATTTATTGTTGAACATTTTGATTTTTCGAGGAGTATTTTTGCCCGCTTGCGGAAGCAAAAATGCGACGACGACAAATCATATATAATACCACGCTGCTTGCAGCGGGACTTGCGTGCTTTGCGCGCAAGTGTAGAGCTTACTCTACAGTATAATATGTGATTTATTGAGTAATTGTTCAAGTGTTGTCCCTTAAAAAACAGGGTTTAAACCCTGCTATTAAGTTATTAGTCGTCCTCGTTGACGTGAGTCATACCGTATTCCAAAATCTTGGTTACGTGATCGTCGTCCAGCGAGTATTTGACTTCCTTCCCCTCTTTGGTACCCTTGACGAGCTTTGCCGCCCTAAGCACTCTAAGCTGATGGGAAACCGCCGAAATGCTCATTTCCAAAACGTCGGCTATCTCGCCCACGTACAGGTCGCGTATCTGCAAGCATTGCAGTATCTTGGCGCGGGTGGGGTCGCCGAACATCTTGAACAGCTCGGCAAGGTCGTATATAACGTCCTCGCTCGGCAGCATACCTCTAAGCGCCGCCGCCGAATCCGTATTTATTTTGCCGATGTCAGCCATTCCGACCTCCGATACTTGAACGTTTCTTCAACTGTTCAATAATAGTATATACAATACAACACTGTTTGTCAACAGTTTTTTACAAAATTTTTAAAAATTTTTTTGCAGCTCTTTTTTAAGATTGATATAACATTGATTACATATTTCGCAGTCGCGTAACGCCCTGTGCGCGCCGCGGGTGGAAATGCCGTAATATTCGGCTATCGTCGTTTGCTTGTGGTTTTGTATATGCGGCAAGGCTTTGCGTGCCAACCTTAGCGTGTCCACAAAATCGTTATCAAGCACAAGCCCGTTGTGCAGCCACAGCTTGTCGTACAAAAAGTTGACGTCAAAGTTGACGTTATGCCCGACAATAATATCCTTACCGACAATGTCGTAAAACCGTCCCAACACGTCCGCCGCTTCGGGCGCGTCAGCCACCATATCGTTTGTAATGCCCGTCAGGTTGGTTATAAACCACACTATCGGCTCAGTCGGCTTGATAAGCGACGAAAATGTATCCGTCACCACGTAGTCGCGGCATTTAAGCGCCGACACTTCTATAATCTCGCAATCGCCCGTGCTGAGTCCGTTGGTTTCTATATCCACCACGGTGTAGTCGGACGGAAACGCGAACAGGCTTTGCCCCTTAAACTTCCGCTGTTCCATCCGTCGCCTCGTCCACGCTTGCGGCAGCTTCCGCGCTTGCTATGCCGTCCGCGTTATCCACGGCATGCGGCTTTTTGTAAAACCCCGCCTTGTAGCAAATTATGTAATAGCTTATCATCAAAGCAACGCCGGTCACAATCCACGAAATAGGATAGATTATCATAAGTAGCCAGTAGTAAGTGTACACGGCGTATATGGAATAAATCCACACTATACGCAATATACACGACCCGATAATCGTAAACACGGCGGGCAGCATGGAATGTCCCATACCGCGCAGCGCGCCGCCCGCTATCTCGTACAGGCATGGCAGCATAGACCCCGACAGCACGCACCACATACGAATAACGGCAAACTCGATTGCCACCTTGTCGTTGGTGTAAATACGTATAAACGCGTCGGCGCACAGCGTGAACACAGCGCACAGCACGGTGGATATTATAAGCGCAGCGAGCATATTTATCTTGAACACCTGCTTACAGCGGTCGAGCTTGCCCGCAGCGTAATTCTGTCCGAAGAACGTAACGGTAGACGACGCAAAGCCGTTTACAAAAAAGTACACGTAGTATTCGAAGTTGACTGCGTCGCCGTTGCCCGCAACCGCGCTCGACCCAAACGCATTTACCGCCGACTGAATAAGCACGTTGGCAATAGAGAACACCACGCCTTGCAAGCCCGCAGGCAAGCCGATAACGATTATGCGCTTAACGTACTCCTTGCGCACGCGCGAGGTACGGCGAATTTTAAACAATCCGTCCTTCATAATAAACCACATAACGAGCGTGGCGGAAGCTACGTTGCAAATAACGGTCGCAAGCGCAACGCCGGCAACGCTCATCTTGCACGCCGCGACAAACAGCACGTTCAAACCTATATTAATCACGCCCGTAACCAAAAGTATAAACAGCGCCTTTTTGGTATCGCCCACTCCGCGCAACACCGCCGCACCGAAGTTGTAAATCATCAAAAACGGCATGCCTATAAAATAAACGCGCAGGTACTCGGTAGCTAACGGAAGCGTTTCGGGCGGCGTGTCCATAAGCTTCAAAAGCGGTGCGGAAACGCCTATGCCAAGCCCCAACAATACCACGCCACTGACGGCGGCGATTATAAGCGAGGTAAGCACCACGCTGTGCAGGTCATCCGTTTTCTTTTTGCCGACGTATTCGGCTATGACTACGGTGACGCCAACCGACATACCCGAGAACAAATTTATAAGCAGATTGACCAAAGCGCCGTTGCTGTTGACCGCACTTTGCGCAACGCTCCCCTCAAACCAAAACACCACCGCCATATCGGCAGAGGTAAACAGCTGTTGCAATATTCCGCACAGCGCCAAAGGCAAAGCAAAAATAAGGATATTTTTCAGCATCGGGCCGTGAAGCATATCCATCTGTTTGCGCTGCTTGCGCTTGGGGTTATCGGGGTTGATTTGCTCTATGTTATCCACTCGGAAAATCATACCACTCCCGCAAAAAAATGTCAAACCTTTGCCCGAGCAATTATACGCAAACAGCAAAAATCTATTGACAAAAAGGTAGATATGTGCTATAAAATTCTTAACAAAAAATTTCTTACAAAAGGAGTTACATTATCATGAAAAGATGCGCAGTTTGCGGAGAGATCGTAGAGGACGGCGTGGACGTTTGCCCCGTATGCAAGGCTAAAAAGTTCGTACCCGTCACCGAAACCAATTACGCTTGCGAGCACCATGTCGGCGACGGCAAGGTCGAGGACAAGGAAGTCACCGAAGGCCTTAAAGCCAACTTTATGGGCGAATGCACCGAGGTAGGTATGTACCTTGCAATGGCGCGCGTTGCAGAGCGCGAGGGCTATCCCGAAATCGCCGAGGCTTACAAACGCTACGCCTACGAGGAAGCCGAGCATGCTTCTAAGTTCGCCGAGCTTTTGGGCGAAGTCGTTACCAATTCCACCAAAAAGAACCTCGAGCTTCGTGCCGCAGCGGAAGCGGGCGCTTGCGAAGGCAAGCTTGCTCTTGCAAAGCGCGCCAAGGAGCTTGGCTACGACGCTATCCACGACACCGTGCACGAAATGGCTAAGGACGAAGCAAGACACGGTGCCGGCTTTGCGGGTATGCTCAAACGCTACTTCGGCAAGTAGGCCGCCAAATGCTGCGCGATTGTCGTGTGTGGACTGCATAAGTAATTAAGCGTTTCACCCGAATAATAGCAATAATACAAAAGAGGATAGGTATTCGCCTATCCTCTTTTGTTTTTGCGTTAATATTTTACAGCCGCTAAATGCTGTTGATTATATCCTCGCGCTTTTTGTCGTACTCCTCTTGGCTAATCAAGCCTTTGTCGAGGAGGTCTTTTATTTTTGCAAGTTTTTCGTCTACGGGAGTAGCGTCGGTTTCGGCGGGAGTCACCGCGGTTTTGTTTTCGCTCTCATCGTTCAGTTGTCCGGCAGCATACTTCATCATATTTCTTCTGTCAACGCGTCTAAACACGACGGACGAGAATATAGAGAGTATAAAGGATATGGCTAACAATGCGTACGGCCAAGCCTTTGTCAACCATTCCGCCGTATCGCTGATTAAAAATTCTCCTTTTTGTGTGATGGTGAACGCAGTAAGCAAAAGGCAGATGAAAAAGTCGAAATACACCTGCGACACGCCCGACATGACTTGATAAGGTATAAGCGTTTTGTTGTACTTGATTACGTTTTTAGCTATAAACGACGACACAGTCAGCTGAATAGATACTATAATGACTGCGCGAATTGTGTTGAGCGTGCCGATAATATCTTTGGCATAATCGATAACCGCGCCGGTAGAGTCGATACTGCCGCTCGCGGCTGTATTGACAAGATTGATAATCAGCCATACGCATATAATCCAAAGTATAATGCACACGCCGCTTATCGCCAAAAATACTATCGCGGTAATTCTGTAACGCTTGGCTTTGAGCGCTTCCAGCACACGCACCCACGGCAACGCGGCAAAAGCGCCGATACCTATAACGCCGACCGTACATACGAGCCCTGTACCGGTAGAACCGAGCGATATCATTCCGGTAATTCCGAAAATCAAAACCGCGACGGCTACAATTATAACCAATATGGAAATAAGCTGCACAAGCTTGTAAATCTTGCCGTCGCCGGCCTTAGGCGCAATCGCCATATCGCCGTTATCATAGCCATAGTAAGACATTTTTTTCATTCCTTTTTAATAGATTGTAAGTTAAGCTGAGTATACAGTATATTTTTATATTTGTCAATACCTTTCACAAAATTATACCCAATTCACAAATATTATATGTCTATTTTAAATTATTTTAAAAATCGATTTCAGTCACGTCGTCGGGCACTAAAATATCCAGCTCCTGCTCTACCGAAGCGTCGGTGATTTTGTCGGCGGGCATAATCAAATACTTAGCTTCACCCTCGGCAAGCACCTCGCCGTCCATGTTCATTACGTAGCACTTGGCAGAGTACGCGCGGGACAGCTTTTGCGCGTAAACGCCCCTGCCTTTAAGCGGCACGTCGTACGGCACCGGCTTGCGGTACTTGACGTTAATATCCATAGTAACGGCAATCTTGTCGGGACAGTCCGTCCACAGCACTCTGCCCGCCAATTCGTCAATCATAGTGGCAAGCATGCCGCCGTGAACGCGGCCGGGATAGCTTTGGTGTTCGGAACGGAAAGTGAACAACCCGCCCACCGAGCCGTCCTCCATATTGTAAAACTGCGCCTTAACGCCCAAAGTGTTTTCCATGCCGCAAATAAGGCACATATGCGAATTGTTCTGTTTGGAAACTACTTTCATATTGTTATCCTCACCGTCAAACTTTGTACAGATTATAAACCTCGAAGGCGTTTTTGTCAAATACGGTATAGCGTACAAAACATTTTTCTAATCAATTTCTAATCTTTCTCATATTGATTTCTAAGAATTGTATGCTATAATGATATTGTAATCACAAGGAGGATATTATGAAAAAACTTGACAAAACCTTATCGGTAATAATCTTGGTCGCGTACGCGGTGCTGTGGGTCATATCGTGGATAATGATATATACCTCTGTGCCGGCAGGCGTAATAACCGGAATGGCGATAACACGCACGGTGGTGCTGTGCCTTATGTACGTGGTAGTGCTGTACAATGCGCTGGGCTGGACTAACAACCTTATCCTGCGCATAGTGTTCATCGGACTTGCGCTGTTCCTTATAGCCAGCGCGATTGCAATGCAGGTACCCGAAGTGTATAGCTACATTTTCGGCAAGTACGGCATCCCGCTGATGGTCTAAAAAACGAGTTTCACACCAAAATACAGGCGCAAAAAGGACTTAAACGCATTGTTTTCGTCCTTTTTTGTTGTTTAAAAATTGACAAGCGCCGCCGAACATGGTAAAATATAGCATATATTATTGACATACTCAAAAACGAAAAAGGAAGCATTTATGTCCAAGGAACTTTACACCGCAATGGAAAAAGCGCCGCAACGCGCCACGCTCAAAGCACTGGGATTGACGGACGACGAGCTGGAAAAGCCGCTCATCGCCGTAATTGCCGCACGCTCGGAAATCGCTCCCGCGCATATGCATTTGGACGATATAGTGAACGCTGTCAAAATCGGCATCTATGCCGGCGGCGGCACGCCTATAATCCTCCCCTCTATCGCGGTGTCCGACGGCATTGCCGCAGGCGGCGTGGGATTCAAGTACGGGTTGCCATCGCGCGAGCTTATAGCCGACAGCGTGGAGACAATGCTTATAGCGCACGGCTTTGACGGCGCGGTATTTGTTCCCAACACCGACACGGCGATTGCCGGCATGCTTATGGGCGCGGCACGCGCCAACATACCGTCGGTGTTCGTAACCGGCGGGCCTATGGACAGCGGAATTTTCGGCGGCAAAAAGATAGGGCTTGCGTCTATGTACGAGGGCGTAGGCAGGGTAAAGTGCGGATCTATGAGCTTGGACGAGCTTACGCAAGCGGAAGCCGTTGCTTGCCCCGCGGCGGGCAGCGCAAACGGAATGTATGCGGCAAACCCGCTCGCATGCGTATTGGAAGCATTGGGCCTTGCGCTTGCCGGCAACGGCACCGCACCCGCGCTTGGCAGCGAACGCATACGCATAGCCAAAAACAGCGGTATGTGCGTGTGCGAGCTTGTTCGCAACGCAGATACGCCTAAGATGATAATTAACAAGCGCTCGCTTACCAACGCGCTCAGGCTGGACATGGCGCTCGGCGGCTCGGCAAACACCGTATTGCATATAATGGCGCTGGCAGCCGAATACAATATCGCCATCGACCTCGACTACGTTCAAAATATATCCAATACGACGCCCGTGCTTGCCCTCCTTATGCCCAACGGCAAAGCGGACATGTCGGATTTTCACCGTGCGGGCGGCGTTCAGGCAGTGCTGCACGAGCTTGCCAAAAAGAACATTGTAGACGGCGCGCTTCGCACCGTCGCGGGCTGCTCGCTTACTTCTTTGTACGAGCACGCGCACGTGACCGACGAAACGGTAATACACAAAATAGATAATCCCGTGTCCCCCGTCGGCGGCATAACCGTCATAAAGGGCAACCTTGCCGAAACAGGCGCGATTGCGATGCGCACGTCTTCAAGAACGGTCATAAACGGCAAAGCCAAATGCTTCGACCGCGAAGAGGAAGCCGTGGAAGCCATATATTCGGGCAGGGTCAAAAAAGGCGACGTGGTAATCATTCGCTACGAAGGACCCAAGGGCGGCCCCGGCATGCGTGAAATGCTCCCCTCGGCGGCGGCTATAGTCGGCATGGGATTGGAAAACGACGTAGCTATAATAACTGACGGCAGGATACCCAATGCAACGCGCGGCTTAGTAATAGGCCACGTTTGCCCGGAAGCGGCGGACGGCGGCAAGATTGCGCTTGTCAAGGACGGCGACGCTGTCAAGATAGATATAACAGGCGGCAGGATCACCCTTGACGTTCCCGCAAAAGAGCTGCAAGTAAGGCAAAAGAAGCTCCGTCCCAAGGACTCCAACGCGACAGGCTGGCTGCTCAGATACCAAAACTTAGTCACCACCGCCGCGGAAGGCGCAGTGCTCAAAAAGAAATTTTAATTAGTCATCCATTTTACCTTCCCCGTGGGGGAAGGTGGCGGCAAAGCCGACAGATGAGGGGCGACATTAATGCGGCTACGCCGCCGATAATTCTTAATCAGTCAATACCGAGCGCAAAGCTCGCAAAAATCATAAATAAGGAGAACAAATAATGTTTGAAAAAATTCAACAAGAGCTTGCCGAATACTTCGGCATAGACGCAAGCACGATCACACGCAACACCACGTTCGCAAACGACCTTAAAGCAGATTCGCTGGCGCTGATGGAACTTATGTTCAGCTTGGAATCGGAAACGGGCAAAACGCTTGACGACGACGTAATGGACAAAATCGTAACAGTCGGCGACCTTTGCGACATGTTGGAAAAATAAAAAACACCAAACGCAACAACGGGGCTGCAAAAGCACACTCCCCGTATGGAATTAAACTGATTTACCATTAACTGCTAAATAAAAAGCCATCGGATTTTACCGATGGCTTTTTACAGTATAGCAATTTATTTAATCACACGGATTATACATCAGCCGCGAGCGGATTGTACAACCCTGTTGTGGGAATAATGCCGCCTATGGGCGGATAAATAATCGGTAAATCCGGGTTAATAATAGGGTCCGGATACGGGACAGGCCCTGGATCCGGATTAGGAAGAGGGCTCGGATCCGGATTGATACTGGGATCGGGTCCTTCATATTCTAACGGGCGTCCATTGGGAAGATCTTTTCCACTACCATCGCTGCCATTAGGAGTAGTTCCTAAACGAACATAGATAAAAGATGAGTTGGTATAAACTGTCGCTTTACCGTCTATTCCAACAACAGGATACGCACCGTATCCACCATATCCCTTATAGCCTTGCCCTAAACTATTGCCCCCATTCCCTGCTTTCCCGCCAGTTATGGTCACAAAGTCGCAGCCGATTATTATATTTTGGGCGATAATTCCAACTCCGCCATGTCCGCCATGTGTTCCGTTTGTCCCATCAACCCCATTAGAACCATTTCCTCCCTGTATTATTAAGCTATGCTGACTATACGCACGCGTATCCAATACAAGATTATAGCACGCAATTGCCACTCCGCCATTTCCCTTAGTCGGAGAATGTCCTTTTATAAAAACCGTTGCTGTATGATACAAATAGAGCGTTGCTGATGATGACATTAGAATAGCATATTTTCCCGCCGGAGCAAATATCCCTATATTATGTAGATACAATCCAAAATGAGATTCCCTATTCGCAATAACAATCGACATATTATATGAATTACCATTACCGTTAATACCTACCATCTCAACAGAAGAGGCAATATTTATTATACAACTTTTGGTAAAAGCAACATCCATTATGATACTAACCATACGGTCTGTGATTGTAATCTCTGGAACCGCACGCGTTATATGAATAGTTTTAATATCCGACCAAGTCGCCACTAAAGTAAGATTTTCAAATAAACCTTTTAAGCTCGTTATCTTTCTTCCATTATAAGCCCAACCGTCAAAGTACTTTGTTTCGTGAGTAGCATCATTTAATTCCCGCGCATTTTCGACATTGTAAGTGTCGGGATTATCTCCTCTGCCACTCCCACCATTCAAATCGTATTTAATGGTGTATTCATTTAATGTTAGTACTCCATTTATGGTACGATTCCCGATTGATTTTACACTAATTTCTTCGATGTCCCAATTAATCGTATACCCGTTGGTATTTAAACGTTGAATAATCAGTGGGTTTATTTCGACATCTTCAATCGTGTATTCTATTGGATTCGGATTATAATAATTTTCGGGTAATTTCCTCATATTTGCAATTTTATATTCAATATAATATTTAATTGGCGTCCAGTACGCATACAAATCACCGTCATGTGCTTTATCCCATACTACATCTTCATCTTCATTTTTATCTTTATTCATATTTTCATCATAATACTGATTGCCGCCGCCATTCTTTTCATCATAGTATCCATTGAACGTATAACCCAATCTCTCAGGTGCAGACAAGTTGTGCGGCAAGCTCGTTCCATATTGATGATTATCTATTATGGTTTCTTGATTATTTCCGTCTTCGCTATGTAACACAATAGTATATTCGTTCACAATCCGATGCGCATACAAATCACCGTCATGTGCTTTATCCCATACTACATCTTCATCTTCATTTTTATCTTTATTCATATTTTCATCATAATATTGATTGCCGCCGCCATTCTTTTTGTCATAATAACCCTTGAAAGTATAGCCTAATCTGTCGGGTCTTTGTACTGACGGCATCGGCATTTCATATCTAACTTTTATAGGTGTAGGCGTCTCATCATCGTCATAGCCGTTATGTAGATATACCGTATATTCGTTCGCCTCCCAATACGCATACAAATGACTGTCCATTGCTTTATCCCATACTACATCTTTATCTTCATCATTATCTTGATCTTTCTTATTCATATTTCTATTATAATATTGCTTGCCATCGCCATTCTTTTCATCATAATAACCTTGAAATGTATATCCCAGCCTCGTAGGTGCAGACAAATAATCCGGCAGGATAGCACCATAGTCCTGCGTCATTGTTATTTCTTGATTATTGCCGTCCTCGCTATGTAATACAATAGTATACGTTTTCGGCGTCCAATGTGCATAAACAGTTATATCTTGATCGCCTTGCCATTTATATATGCTTCCCATATCTTCATAATAGTATCGAGTACCTTCACCCTCGCTTTGACGAAGTTCATAATAACCTTTAAATGTATAACCGACACGAATAGGAGCGGTCACTTTCGGCAAAATATCGCCTTTTGCCACTTTAACCTCTACATCCCCACCTTCGCCGCCTTGATGGTTCAACGTTATAGTATACGTCTTAGGCTTCCAATCGGCAAACAACTCAATATCATCTTTAATATTGTAAGTCTTTTTCGAAGTATATTCAACACCATCTTGATCAAGCCACCGTAAAAAATCACTATCCTCTTTTTCGACTTCGACGTCCTCGAAAATATCTCCGATTGTGCTACCATATATAACGTCTATTTTAATTGATTTTTCGTCACTATTCACAAACTTACCGCCGTTAGGGTAAAATGTTATTGTATAAAATTCGTTTTCATATGATACGGCATAACCACTATTCCATTCGGCATTCCAGCCGGTTATTCTACTATTATTGTAAACGTGAACAGTGTGCGGATAATCGTCGTATATCCAATCTTCTAAAATATAAGCCTCAACCTCTTCAATCGTATCGTACAAATACAGCTCGGAAATCATAGGCGTTCCCTGGAATGCAAAGGCGCCTATGGATTTTATATTTGAGTCGCCCGGAATATTTACAACCCCCTCGTTACCGTCCTTTATTAGTTTCTCAATTATACAAAGCTCTCTTATGCGCGTCACCTTTTTCTCATAATCTTCATCAAGCGCGCCTGAAGCTTTTTCTATCAAATAGTCATCTAATTCTTTTTTATCATTCGCATCCAAATAGCTGTCCAAATCCGTATTATCAAAATCTATGTTAACGGGATCAATAAAAAATATATTTGTTAGAATATCGCAACCGGCAAACATTGATTCAACAATCCTTGTAATGCTATTAGGCAAAACTATAGCTTGCACAGACGAAAAAAGAAATATGCTGTTTGATTCTTGTTCGTCGTTTTCATCATAGAATCGGACGGGACGATTTATCACAATGCTTTCCCCGATAGTACCCGAAAAAGCCCCATTACTTATGGTCAACACTTCTTCAGAATATTCTACAATCATTTGATTAAAAGACACCCCGTCAAACGCGCCGTTCGCTATATTCATAATAGGTTTTTGATCATATTCCGCAGGGATAAATATGCTCCCCCTGAAACTATCGGTTTTCTCGTCCCAATCCGCATCTGTAATCGTCACGTAAAAATCTTCATTACGAGGTTGTCCGCTCGCAATAGAATATCCCACAATCGCATTGGCAGAACGTGCGGTAGCTTCATAAACCGGCTCCAATTCAATGGGCTGAATATAATTACTGTTGTACTCAACGTTTTGATTTGCGTTACTGTTATTCCACGATGCCGCCCAATCCTCACCGCTAGCTTCCGCACGCACCCGCACCTGCGTATTGTTATTGCGCAAAATATATGTACCTATTTTTTGGACGGATTCAGGAATAACTATATTCGTTAATTCGGGACATTTATAAAACGCACTGTTGCCGATTTCCTGAACATTCGCCAAATTGATTCTATTTAGCTTGGCGCAATTTGAGAATGCATTATTGCCTATCTTGGTGACGCTTCTCGGCAAACTAACTCGTATCAGCTTTGGTGAAGACATAAAGCCGTTATTGGCAACTTCAGTTACCATATATTTTTTTCCGTCAATTTCCGCATAAGACGGAATAATGGCTTTTGTTGCCACCACCTTGTTGGTGATTCTAACGCTACATTCTGTTTCGTTCAATACCGTAAACCCAAATGTAGCCGCAATGTTTTCTATGTTCGTAGAAACAATATATCCGTTTTCTGTATGTTCGGCGCTCACCTCTTCGGCAAAAGCGCCGTTAGTCTTTACTTGCGTACATAGCACGGCAATGACTGCCGCTATAATTAATGCAAGCACAAGCAAAAGACCGGTTTTAGCTTTGGTTTTCATAATTTAAATCCTCCTTGGTTTATAATTTACTTAATTTTTCCTCGCGAATGATGCCGCTTGATTCACATTTAATTTTAATAACTTATAGGCTCGCTCAGTCCAAAAACTCTTTGGAAGTCCGCCAATTTCTCCGTTGTACTCTATTTCGCATAAGAGATACAAACGCATTGCTTGTAAATCATTCATATGATGGTAGTTGCTATAAAAAGCCCTATGAAAATTCATTATCGTTCCTTCATTGTACGATTGTTCGCATGTATGGACAAATTCATGAATAAACTTATCAATAAACTCTTCCGCGCAGGCATCATCGGTTTTTATAATAGATAAATAATTCTGTAAAGGTCGATGGTTAATTACCGATGCATAATAGAAATTCTCCAAATATATATCCGCATACTTAGTTGAGCCAGTGCCAGCAACACTGCGATTAGCCAAATATCCGTCAAGGTTATCCACTCCGAACACGCTTAAAATACTGTTGTAACACATATACAGAGACGACATTTCCTGCAAATCTGATGCATCCAAAAAGTAATTATCCGACTTCCATGGCCAATAATCAATGCATTCCCCTGCATTCTGCGTAGTGTAATAAGCATCCACCTCGACGGTAGTTAAGTCCGACAACCATTCGGTTAGGTACTTAGACACCAGACTGTGTGATACGGCACAGAATTCCCTATCTATTGTGGTCATTATATGGTGAACGTTCCGCGGCTCTTTTTCCCCACCGATTTTTGCCGGATAAAGTGTTGCTTCCACCTCGTTTACAAACAATAATAATACTTTAAATACAGGTCCGCCGACGTCAACCGATTTCCACCGAGCATACAGTGTATCCGTATCCAAAGAAAAGCCGTAATACCCGAGCATATACCTGCCGTCGCCGTTGATTACCTTCAATCTATATTCACTGTCGGCATACCAACCATCAAAGGTATAACCACTGACTTCCGGCGTAGGATATCCGTCAAGTATGATATTTTCTCTGTTTATAGTAACGGTACTTTCCATCGGAATACCGCTTGCTATACCGTAGTCGTAATTAAACGTTCTTATAATAGGCTCGAAGTATGCGATATGCTCAATACATCGCTCGGCATTAGTGTCTTGTCGTATGCTTTCCGTTTGCAAATCCGACCAACCGCCAAAGACGTACCCTTTGTCGGGCACAGCCTCTACTGATATAAAATCCGCATTAGGCAAAACAGCTTGATAAGTTTCTCCTACTATCTTGCCACCAACGCCGTTGTTTACTCTATACTCCGCACTGTATCCAAAATAAGCGGTCAATACAATATCTCTCTTTACGTTATATTCGGTTCGTTCGGCTGTTTTAAGTCCGTCAGACCAGTATAAAAATACGTAATCACTATTTCGGTTCGGTTCGGCACGCACGACAGAGCTTTGTCCGCCGTAATCTATTGTAGTAAAATTATTCTTTATATAATAAATATAGCCACCCTCAGATGTGTTATACTTTACCGTAACCTTTTTGCGCCTAAAAAATGCGGCAAACTTTGTATTCTGTGTGATATTGCTATCAGTTCGTTCAGCTGTAAGTCGTTGTTCATCATCTGAAGTATACCAAAAATCAAATTCATACCCTTCGTTCGGCACGGCTTTTACCGTACTTCCACTCTCTCCGTGTGCGACATACTGTATAACGTCACCCTGAATTATACCGCCCTCATTATTATTGCCAACAATATATTTTATTTCATATACTTTCTTTTGAAACTCAGCTTTTACATTTAACACCGTAAAAATGTTACTGTCCTGTCGCTCCGCCACCTTTACTCCGTCCGACCATTTTACAAACTCA
>CAMWXP010000050.1 GCA_947178255.1 uncultured Clostridia bacterium
TGTATAATTGAAATATGGAATATGAGAAAAAGCAAAAAATCAAATTAATTATATTAATTATAATTGTTTACGGTTTATGTGGGTTTTTGATTGGATTAGGTGCGAGCGATTATGTGAACGATCAAGGTAAATTGTCCGCTATTCAAGGTGGTATCATTGTTCAAGCAAAGTGGGTCGGGATTATACCGCGCGCGCATGGACAAGCTGACGGAACGTATGATTTAGGATATGAATATATTGATGAAAATGGCGTTAGATATAGAGAACAATGCGTTTTTGGATTACGTAGTCTCGAAGAAGCCGAATCTTATATCGGTAAAACAGTAGATATTTACATAGACGGCAAAGGACACAGCATACCTGTATCCAAGGCAAAAGATTTTGATAAAAATGGCGCATGGGCACTTATGGGTATCGCAATAGGTATAGCCGTTGGCTTCACGGTGGGACTTACAATATGGGGAGTGATAAAACATCGACGAATAAAGAACAGCGATAGTGAAGATGCGCCGAGCGACACGACGTAAAATCGATTAAATTGACTGTAAAAATTCGTTTTAGGTGCTTAACGCTAATCGAGAGGACAAATGAAAAAGATATTCCCCTATCGCAAAATATTGATAGTAGGCTGCGGTGGCGCTGGCAAATCCACGCTCGCCTTGGAAATGGGAAAGCGTTTCGGCTTGCCCGTCGTGCATTTGGATAGATTATGGTGGCTGCCGAATTGGCAAACCCGCACCGAGCAAGAATTCGATATAATACTTGCTGCCGAGCTTGCGAAAAACGATTGGATAATAGAGGGCAATTTTTTCAGAACGTTTAAAACGCGCCTATCGGCTGCCGACTTTTGCATATTCCTCGACTACGATACCGAGCTTTGCATACAAAGCGTATACGAACGCGCGGAAAAGTATAAAGGAAAAACTCGACCCGATATGACCGAGGGCTGCGACGAACGCGTAGACGACCAATTTAAAAACTGGATTAATTCCTTTAAAGAAAAAGTTCGACCGTCAATGCTGTCCGAATTACAAAACAGCGCTATCCCCTATATGGTTTTCCAAACCCGCGAAGATACCGCAACATGGCTTAATGAATTTACTGACGATTAACAAACTTAGTTGTAAACAAAAATCGGCAATGCCGAAAGTCCGTGCCGATTTTTTTATTGTTCACTTATATCTATTCAACATTATATCGGTTTTAATTCACCCTTTTTTAACGCCACTAAGCTTTCTACAATTTCGAACGTAAGATTTTGTCGCCAATCGCGGCCCGCGGTCGAATAACTGAAATTGGTTTTATCGCTTTCATCGAACTCCAACTTAGTACCCTCTTTTGCAACAACCACAATATCTTTTCCTAACGCTCTGGCGTAACCCAATTCATAATAGCAGTTAGGCCTGTTATCCGTTAGGTCGGCTATGATGAAATCCGCGTCGTTTATAGCTTTGTAAATATTTTCCGTAATAGCCTTGCCGTTGTTATCGTACAAATCGTCCACACGACCGATATGCAAATCATTGTATCTTGTAGGCTTAACGCTGTTTTCGACAGCCTGAAATGCCATTTTCGCGCCCACTGTATCGTGATCTTCATTAAACGGCATTATTATAAATCCATTCATTGTATCTTTAAATCCGACTGAGTTGGGCGAACTTTCCAACAAATATTCCCTTATGCTTTCCCACAAAGATTCTTCCAATTCACCTTCGTTATCAAAATGATATAACGGAATCACTTTGTCAAAAGACCAATTCTGTTTGCCGCATTCTCGCATAAGCTGATAAAACTTACTTATTCTTTTTTCAATATCGTCCACATACTTATACTTTTCGTTGACGTATCTTAAAGAACCTTCTATATCAAAGAACAGCAGGAAAACAACTTTAACGTCTCTAAAATCCTTTTTGATTTTTGATATAACGTCAAAGTTGTGGCATATTATAAAATGATCCTTACCGGATTTGACGCACTTTTCAATCTGACTTTTGTTGATAGCATAGGTATATCCGTACTGCTCGTACCTATATTCGTCGGGATAATTACTCAACGGGATATCCGACTCATTGTCGTAATGAGTCATTTCCTTACCGTCGTATTCCTTTTTAGGGCGCGTAGAAGCTTTTTTATTTATCGACTTTCCGGGCAACTGCTCGTCGATAGCTTCGACAAAAATTCTTTTAAGCGGCCCCGATAGTCCCCATAATATGTAAATCATAGTTTTTCCTCACCTTTTATTTTTTAATTACCTTCTTTTTAAAGGCACAAAACAATGACAAAATCCAGTCGGCTCACAGCAAAAATCTATTCTGTATGCACATTTTGATTTCATCTAAAAATTTTTCATCGTAGTTGTTGGTAACACAATAATCGATTAAATGCGAATATTTTTCATACTCCAACCTACTTTCCACTTCGTATTTCTCATCCAAGCGTTTTTCCAAGTCCTGAACGGAATTACCTTTTTTCAACAAGTATTCAAATAGCTCTTGCTTGTTAAACCTGCTTTTGCAAAGTAAAACCTTTGATTCGGGATACTCTTTTTTCAATCTGCATATGGTATCCATTCGCCTAACAACGAATAACGGAATATGATTTCGGTTCAAAATAACTTCGATATCGCATTTGTTGAACCCATACCATTCTTCTCTGTATTTGTAAGAATATTCACAAGCACAGACATCTTCCTTTGAACAGTTTAAATACAGATCAATAGTGTCGTTTGGGTCCTCGTTTTTCCGAGCTTTTCGGGTGGTATATTTTTTGACAACCTCGTATCTGTCGCCTATTTTATCGATATTTTGCAGAATATAAGTTTTACCGACTCCCGAACCGCCTATTATAAGAACCATGTTCCACACTCCGAATATCCTTTAAAATGATTTTCATTATAACATAAAAACTTCGACTTTGCAAGTACATGGTAAATAAAAAGTAAACGCACCGCTAGGCGCAAATAAAATTGCGGCGTATGCAATTCTATCACATACACCGCAACGGCATTCTTTTATATTTATTATTCCAATCCGTTATAATGTTCGTCGGAAACAGGTTCGAGCCATTCATTTGAAGTTTTCACGCCCGGGCATTCCACGGCGACATGACTGAACCAACTGTCCTTTGCCGCGCCGTGCCAATGCTTGACGCCCGTCGGGATGTAAACCACGTCGCCCGCTTGCAGCTTTTGCGCAGGCTTGCCCCATTCCTGATACCAGCCGCAGCCGTCGGTGCACAGCAATATTTGTCCGCCGCCCTGTTCGGCTTTGTGTACGTGCCAATTATTGCGGCACTTCGGCTCGAACGTCACGTTAGCCATAAACACCGTTTGCTTAGGGTTGGTAAGCGGCTTTAAATACGAATTGCCGATAAAGTATTTGGCGTACGCAGTGTTAGGCTCGCCCAGTCCGAACATACCGCCGAACTTGCCGTCGTCGTCCTTGTAAACATCCTTTGCCATGCGGAATGCCGTCCAAGCGTTTGGCCAGCCTGCGTAAAAAGCAACGTGCGTTAGTAGCTCCGCCATTTCGCTTTTTGTCACGCCGTTTGCCTTAGCCGTTTGCAAATGGTACTGAAAAGAGCTGTCTATAAGTCCCTTTGATACCAATGTCGTTACCGTAAGCATAGAACGTGTTTTGAGCGGCAGCGCGTCGCTCGACCACACTTCACCGAAAAGCACGTCGTCGTTAAGCTGTGCGAATTTGGGAGCAAATTCCCCGAGCGAGTCCCGTCCCGCTGTTTGTTTGACTTTCATAAAATATCTCCTTAATTCCTTATATATTTTTTATCTTGTTCGGACGCACTATCGTCCGAAACGTACCGTTCGACTTTCATATGCAAATCGTACTTTTCGCGCAAGGCGGCGATTTGCCCCATCAGTGGCGAAGCGTGGTGCGCGTCGAGTGCGGCTTGGTCGACCCAACTGTCTATCAACAGCACGGTTTCGCCGCCCGCCATTGGCAAAAAGTAGTCGTAGCGCAGATTACCTTTTTCGTTACGGATAGCCTGCACCAATCCGCTTTCAATCATTTCGTTTGCGAACTTGGCCGCGTTGCCGTCCTTGCCGCTGTAATAAATATTTACCGTAATTGCCATATCGTTTTCCCTATTGCATTTGCGATATAAGCGAGCTTACATTGTTACCGCTTATGCGCGCGCCCGATTTCCAGTTGGCAGTAGGTGCAGAGCCGTGAAGATTGTCCGCGCTTGTTCCCATAGGGCTACTGCCCGAAGTGCAAAACGGAATTACCGTCTTGCCCGAAAAATCGTAGCTTTCCAAAAACGTGTAAATGATTTTGGGCGCCTGTCCCCACCAAATGGGATAGCCGATAAATATCACGTCGTACTGCGCAATATCATCCACGCTTCCGCTTATTGCGGGACGCGACGAACTGTCGTTTTGCTCGCGGTTGGCGCGGCAGTCGGTGTTGTAATTCAAGTCGGCGCTTGTATACGGAATAGCGGGCGTTATTTCGTAGAGATACGAATTGCTCACTTGGTTGTGTATCGCCTGCGCAACATTCTTTGTATTGTTGGTACAAGAGAAATACGCTATAAGCACCTTGGGTTCGTCGGTTGGCTGTTCTTGGGTCGTACCTGCAAAGACGAGCTGCACGTCAAGGTTGCCGTAATTCCACATAGTCGAGCTTTTTTGGATAGCGTTCCACTCTGCTTCGGTGCCGGCGTAGTTTATCTTGGCAATCGTGCTGTCTGCTATAAAGTAGTTACCGATTGTCGTGACCGACTTGGGTACGTTAAGCTCGGTAATACCGTTTGCTTTACGGAACGCAGCCTTCGCCACAACCTTTACGCCGTCGGGAACGGATGCGTTGTTTACTCCGCGAATAAGCGTATTGGTTGCACGTTCTATCAAATGTCCGTTTTCGCTGCGGTAAACGGTGTTGCCGCTTGCAACGGTAAAGCCTTGCAGTGAACCGCAGTTGTTGAACGCACTGTCGCCTATCGTCGTAACGCCCTGCGGAATGGTAATGCTTTTTAGCGAGGTGTTACCCGCAAACGCGTTGTTACTGATTGTCGTGAGCACACTGTCGCCACCTATATCCACAGTCACAAGCTCCGAGCGGCTGTAAAACGCATTCAAACCTATCGCCGTCACCGAATCCGGGATGGAAACGAAAGTAATATCGCTCGTGTGCCTACTGTAAGCAAACGCGCTTTCGCCTATTTCGGTCACAGGTAAGCCTTCATGTTCGGCGGGAATTATGATTTTTTCCTCTTGACCGCTTGCACCGGTAACTGTATAGCCGTCGGCGTTGCGTTCAAAGACAAGGCTTGTCGTGGGTTCTTGGACCTCGTCGGGCTTCCACTTGGCGTAGAGCGTAATATCGGCGGTTACTCGGTCGGTAGAAAATTTCCATTCTTTTGCGGTATCTGTAATATCGACAAACCAACCGATAAAGGAATAACTTTCCCTAGTCGGCACGCTAGGCACACGTGCTGTATTGCCCTCGCGGATGCTTTGACTTTCGACGGCACTGCCGCCACGACTGTCAAAGGTTACGGTATAGTACGTGCCATTATCTCCGCCGCTGTCCCCGCCAGTAGGCGTATTATCGGTGTTACCTCCGCAGCCTGTGAGCGCAAATAAAATACACGTAATACATGCCAAAATAATGCAAAGTAATTTTTTCGTTTTCATATAGGACTCCTCAATCTTTTTTGATTTCATGTATAAGATAGTCAATTTGCTGTATCGATTTTTCGCGTTCGTGAATGTCGTCCAAAATGCGGTATCTACTCTTTTTGAGCACGTCGATTTGCCTTTGCTTGCTCTCGCCGCTTTCGCTAAACCTTGCCACCTCGGCTGCCGTCAAACCTATCTCGGTCAAGTATTGTGTTAAGCTCTCTCCGTATTGCATGTTTTCGCTTCCTAAAAATAAGTGCTCAAAAACCTTTATGGTTTCTACTCACTTATTATATACGATATTTGCAATAATGTAAAATACTTATTTTTTATCGTTTACCATAACCGAATTGCATTTTACAAACTCTAAGAACTTAGCCACACAAGCGGACGCGATTTGATTCTTCTTCCACACAAGCACGCTGGTTTGTTCTATTTTGGGATAGAGCGGACGAAAGTTCAGCTCGGGATGGTTGTACAGCTTTGCGGCTCCGTCAATCGTCACTGCGCAACCCATACCTTTGGAAACAAGCATTGCGGCGTTGTACAATAGGTTGACGGTAAGATAGATATTGTTGGGGTTGTAATGCTCGCCGAACCAAGACGAAAACATAGATTGATTGACGGCACGATTGCTTATAAAAATCTTTCTATCCTTCAAGTCTTCTGCCGTAACGTATTCCTTTTGGCACAAAGGACACTTTGACGGAACGATAACGCCCCAAGTATCCTTGACGGGCAAACGCACAAATTCGTACTTCGAAAAATCGGTAGGTTCGAGCAAAATTCCGACATCAAGCAAACCCTTGTCCAACTGCTCCTTAGTGCCGTCCGCATTGCCCGCAATAATCTCGAACCTCACGTCGGGATACTGCTCGCGAAATTCATATATCATATCGGCTATATATGAGCTTGCCGCGGTTTCGCCCATACCGATTGAAATTACACCGCTGAGCGAAGTAAGACCGTTGGCAAATTCCTGCTCGGTCTTTTCGGTAAGGTCGATAATCTCCTGCGCCTTTTGGCGAAGATATAAACCCTCGTCCGTAAGCGTAATGTTGCGCTTGCCGCGTATAAACAGCTTTGCGCCCAATTCCTCTTCCAGTTGCATAAGCTGACGGGAAAGCGCCGGCTGCGATATGTGCAGTATTTCCGCCGCCCGCGTAATGTTTTCCTCTCTCGCCACGATTAAAAAATACTTCAATACCCTATTTTCCATAAATACCCCGATTGAATGATAAAGCCGTTATTATGCAATTTAATTATAACACAAACACATCATAATAGCAAGTTTTATTTTATCAATCAAACGACCCATAAATATGCGCGTCAACAAAAAACCGCCGTACGGCGGTTTTTTGTTGATTGTTGATTACTTCTTTTTGAGCGCTTCAAGCTCGGCGTAAAGGCCGCGCAGCTTTTCACGCTCTTTGTCTATAAGCTCGGAGAACACCGTGAAATACTGTTCATCTTCCGGCGCCGCCTTTTTGCCTGCTAACATAGCTCTTATGAGCGCGTTTTGCGACCGTTCGCGTTTTTGCTCGTACGCGCGTATCTCGCGTTCACACTCGTCTATCTCTTTTTTAAGCTGACCTTTCTTGGACATAGCTTATATCCCTCCATTTATGCCTTATCGCCGTCGCCGTTGTTATTATTGCTTGCCGCGGCGGCCTCGTCTATCGCGGCGTGGTCGACTTCTTCTATCTTAAACGCACGTATCGTTCCAGACACGACGCGCTTTACAAGTCCGCGTTGCATAAGCGATACGTCGCCCTCGTACGGCACAAAGTAGTCCTGCGCCTCGTACGCCGGATTCTTGTAAACCTTAAGCTCTTTCATTACGTCGGCAATCATCTCTTTGGCGTACTTGCATCTACGATCCTTGCGTATGCGGTACATTGTAGGCGTATCGGCCATGCTCGACAAATGCGACATATCGCGTACAGAGAACTTTGTACCCGCATAGCTGGCGGGTTCTACGGCAAGCAGCAAGCACAGCGTTTTTCCGCGAACTATAAGCTTTGCGACGGTCAAGCGCCCGATGCGGAATGTTTCGCGTTTCCAGCTCATACGCACCTTGACTTTGTCGTAAGAAAGCAATTCGTTTTTCACCTGCGAGTACCATTCTTTGGACTTATTGTTCATTTGGGCAAGCTTAGCCGTAAGACTGCGGTTGTAGCTTACGCGTTCCTGACCCTCGGTGACAAAAAGCGGCGCGTCGTCATCATCGTCTTCTTCCTCGTCCTCGGGTTCGGGCTCGGGCGCAGGCTTCGCGGGAGCGGGCGGCACGACGGGCTGCGGCGCAACGCTTTCGGTTGAAGCAACCACAGGCGCTACCTTTTCCGCTACGGAAGGCGCGGGAGCGGGCGCTTGTTCGGGCTCGTCTTCCGCTTGTGCGTCCTGCATTGCGTTAGGCGCCATAACGACCTTTATTACGGGCCTGCGCTTACGCAGCGCAATGATGAACACAATGCCGAGTACCGCAAGCAGTACGATGAATACTACCAGCACTATAATTAACGTGAGAAGTAGGGTTTTGTTGTCCATGATTAGTTCTCCTTGTATCTTTTGATTGCAAAGTATATTACCACACATGCAAGTAAGCATGCGAATACACCCAATACGATTGCCGCTACGACAAGCTGAGTATCGAAGGCGGGTTCTATGGTGAAGCGGTATTCCGCGTGCAACGGCTCGTAGCCTTCCACGTCTATATCCGCATACATAATGTACGAACCCTCGGTGGTCGGTCTTTCCGTAAGGATCTTGTTGGGCTCCTTAACGCTTGCGTAAGTGTACTTGATTTGATCGGTACCCACGGTTGCAGCGCCTGTCGGTAGGTTGCCGTCGCTCTCCTCCGACCAGTCCTTGATGTTGGGTGCCGCAGTCCAACCGTTGGGCGAAAGCTTGACGCTGAAATCTACCGACATCGACACGCTGTTGCTGTACAGCGCCGAAAGCGTTGCCGTAACGGTATACTCGCCTGCCTCGGTAGGCATTTCAGTACTGCTGACGCCCGTTTCCTTGTTGGTGTACACGTACGTTATTTTTGCGTCGTCAAGCGACGGCTTTGATGTAGGATCGGCCCAATCCTTTCTATCGCCCAAATACAACAGCGTCGGGATACGCAGCTCTTGCTCGAACGACAACGGACGAGGATCGATAATCACGCGAATCTCGTACTCAGCCAAAGCGTCCGACTTGCCTTCTTCATCGGGTATACCCATGGACGACGCGACCAAGATATAATCGCCGTACTCTACGGGAATATATATATCAGCTTCGTACTTGCTGCCCTTTTTCAATACAACATCGGTAAGACTTGCATCCACCTTTTGTCCGCGCGAGCCGTCCGCGTTGCGAACGTAGAACACGAAGTTGGGTAAACCGCGAACAGGCTTGCCTGTCGGAGCGTTGAACAATCCGTCGATATTGGCAATCCAACCGTCGACAGTGGGAAGCTCCTCCCAATAGTTGGCTTGGCCTGCGCCCTTTACGTCTATATGGAACGGAAGACTTCTCGACAGCGGCTCGTTGTAATGTCCTATTTCAGCTTTTACCGAAGCAGTCAATACGTAATCGCCTTTAGGCGCCAAATTCAAATTGTTAAGTTCAACAAACAGTTCAAGCTGTCCGTCATCGTTTTCCTTGTACTCGCCCTTAAAGTACACAACGCCGTCTGTTTCGCCGGTTACTGTTATTTCGGGCGCACCGTATAAGGCTACCGCGCTCGGCAATTCATCGGTCCAGTGATTGACTTCCCACGTCTTTATCGTCAGTGAATCAATTCTATTTGTAGCCCCCGTAACGGCAAACATGTTGTCCGCCGTAAAGCCGATATAGTTGGTTGTTTCCCCTACGTGTATCCTTACCGTATAGTACGTAAGGTTATTCTCCTTGCTTGTGCCGCCGGTAAGCTTACGTAACGCAGCTTCCACCTTACTGTCTCTTTCCACAAGTCCGTTGGCCGTAAGCGTGAACTCCGAAAGATTGGGTAAAGCCACAAAGCTATCGCCAATGCCGGTACCGATAGAGAACTTGATAGGCGCGTTTTCCAATTCCGCTATTTCAGGTATACCCGTAATAACGTTAATCTCTCGGTCGTACGAACCCCATGTCCAGCCGATTACGTTGAGATTAGACACGGTGCGGTTTGTCGCTTTTTCTATCGTAACGTTAAGCACACCGCTTATGCCGTCGTAGTTAATAGTTTCATCAACAATGAACTTGATTACGTACTCGCCTGCCGACGTAGGCATTGACGTGAGCTTATCGCCCGACTTGGTTTCATACTCGTACCGAACGTTGCCGTACTTGGCGTCGGCATCGGGCACGGCGTTTGTGCCGTGCGCCCATTTATTGCCGCTTGCGCCGCCGATTTGCGGCGCTTTATCCCAGCTGTTTGTAACCTTTGTAATGCTGAACTCAACCTTATCGGACAGAGCCGCCCAGTTGACTGTGGCGGGCGCCGAAACTATAAGCTCGTAGTTGCCTACGTCGAGCTTGGATATTGCTTCGCTTATAGTGGCAACCGCGCTGGAACCGTCGCTTACGCCGTAATCGAGCGTGACGTACTGCAAAGCCGAGCTTGCGTTTGCCTTGCGGATTTCCACGTACACCGTATTGCCGTATACGGGAACGGCCTTCGTCCACGTTATAGTGGTCTTCCAGCCCCAGCTCAATGCTGCTTTTGCCGTGGCGGTCACGTTGAGCGAGCCGCTAGCCGCCCAGTCGTTTTGCCAGCTGTTTTGTCCTTGCGTGACCGTAAGCATGCGCACTTCCGAAAGTCCCGCATAATCGTCGGTAGCGGCAATCGCAATCGTTACGTTGTACGAGCCGGCGTTAAGCGCGCTTACCGCGTTCTCCAACTCCGCATACGACTCGTACGTAGTTTTGTTAAGCGTGTACGTTACGGTGTTAGTACCGTATGTAGCTTTAACTTCGAACGTGTCGAGTACGGTCTTGTTTACAGTCTCATTGTCCTCGTTCAAGCCGCACGCCCACTGCGCGGTAAGTGCGTCGGGAATTTGCGTGAATGCATTGTCGTGCGAGCTGATGATAAGCCGCGTGTCGGTAGCGCTTATACCGAAATAGTTAGTAGTCGTAGTTTCCGCTACCGTCGCGCGTATTACGTACTCGCCCGCACGCAATTCCTTAATCGCGTTAAACAATCCCGCATAATCCAAGTTATCCTTGTTGCGCGAGGTGTAGTCGGAATTTAATAACGCGTAGTTAACAGTTCCGTCAATAGGCGTAAGCTGTGCGTACAATTTTTCAAACTCCGTTTGAGTGAACGAAGCGGCCTTAATCTCGCTGTAATTCTTGCTTATTTGATTTACAAGCGTTTCATTAGTCCAGTCGTTGGTAGCACGCGTAACAGTGAACGTGCGAGTGGTATACGGCGAACCGGAGCTGTACAATGCCGAATACGTACCGTTTGCACTTTCCGGCACCCATGCATACAAAGTATAGCTACCTGCACCGAGATTTGCCAAACGCTCTTGTAATTGAACGTAAGCAGGCTTACTTGCGTTGGTTGTAAACGTCTCGTCGTCGAGCTTGTATATAACGGCGCTTGCGTCGCCGTAAACAGTTTCGCCGTAAGTAAACGTAGTTGTAGCATCGTAGTTTTTGTACGTATAGCTCGACACGGCGGGCGCCTTGCCCGTCACCCAACTGTTGGCAGCCTTGCCGACGGTGAACGTGGTCGAGCTCGTTAACGATTTAAGACTTTCGCCGCCTGCAACCGTGACGGTAAGCGTATAATTGGCGGGTTTAAGCGCTTTCAATATTTGAGCCACGTTGACGGGAACGACAGAGTTGTTTTCTACAAACGAGAACGATTTGAGTACAGCTATCGTGTCCGTAGTAATGCTTACGTCATTGTCTGACGCCGCTTCGAAGTCGGTTAATTCAAGGTCGTCACCGTTCGCTTTGGTAATGGAGAATCTAGGCGGTTTGTTGCTGCGCGCCGAGCCGCTGAACAAGTTGACAGCCGCGTCGTAGCCGTTCCAATTCCACGCGATGACGCCGGGCATAGTTACCCATTCGTTGTCGCCCTCATTGATATTAAACAAATCGTAGCCCACAAGCTCGGAATAGTTGTCTGTTCCGGGCACGTACGCTTTGAGCCAATACAAGCCCGCTTGATAACTGGGTGCGTTTTGCCATACGGCGTCGTCGGCTGGCGCTACGCGTTCGCCGCCCTCGAACTTATCGTTATCCGACGGCGCAGCATACGTGAACACCACCGTATTTTTGCCGAACACCGGCGTTGCGGATGGATATGCGGTATCGCCGCCGAAGCTCCACGAGTCTACCTTGGGCTTGCCGTTGGCTGTCCAGCTGTTTGTCGCCTTGGATATAACAAAGTTTGCGGACTGACCGCTGAGCGAATTGTAGCTGTCCGTATCGCTTACCGAGACAGTAATTGTATAGCCGCCGTTTACAACGCTCAACGCTTTAATCTTGCTGTTAAGCGCCGCAAGATCGTTATCGCTGACCGTTCTTACTCCGTCAACTCTTACGTAGTTGATTGTAGCTTCCAGCACGACCTCGCCCGTTTGCTTTACTGTAACAACAACCGATGCCGTGTCGCCTTGCGCGGAAACGGGAAGCGTCAGCCCAGTATCGATATTGTTTTGGTTATCGCTCCACGTCCAGCCAGACGATATTGCAAGGTTCTTAGTCCAAGCATTATCGGCTTTGGTAATAGTAAGTCTTACCGTATCTACAAGCGCGCCGTATTCGTCCGTGCCGGTTACGGTAGCGACAATAAGATACTCGCTTACGCCGTTGGTGTTGATATAGCCGATAACGTCGTTGGTCGTCTTGCCGTTGACGGTAACTACAACCGTGCCGTGCGCAGGCGTAAACTTGATAAACGACAAATCGGCGCCGTAAGCCTTTGTGAATTCTTTGGCGATAGAGTTGCCGTCGCCCGTCTTTTCGGTCCAGCTGTTAGCCTTAGCCCCGATGTTGACGGTTACCGAATAGTCGAGTGCGGTGTGGTTGGTATCGCCGTCTATATGCGCGGTAATGGTATATTCGCCCGCTTTGCAGTTGCCGAGCGCAGTGACCAAGCCGCTCCATGCCGTGCCTTCGTATAACTCTTGCGCGCCCTTTAAAAGCTTGTAATTAACCGTGCTGCCCCAGCTGCCGAGCTGGCTCGCCGGCGTGCCTATTTCGGGTTGAGCAACGGCCTCGTTGGTGCCGCCCAATACCCAATTATATACCTTGCCGTTATTAGCGGTTGTCGCGGCGTTCCAAACAGTAGTAACTTTGTTAACCGTAAATTCTACCGTTGTGGACTGCGGTGCGACATAATCCGCAGTTGCGGCTATGGAAACGGTGACCGTGTACGTGCCTACGTTACGTCCGCCGAGATATGTCTTTAATTCACCGAATGCCGTATCCAAATCACTGTCGGCGGCGCGGACGGTTTGCAGCGTAGTTGCACCTTCCTTGACAGTAAATACGATTGTATCGTTTCCATGTACGGCGTCGGGCGCGCTAAGCGCATTCAAAACCGTATCGGAATTTCCCCAAGTCCAAGTACCGCCGTTAAGCTCGGTGTTCCATGCGTTGGCTGCAAGCGACACTGTGCAAGAAACATTCTTTTCCAGCGTTTCGTAATTGCTTGTAGCATCTACTGCCGCCTTAACGGTTATTCTATACGTGCCTACAGGCAAGCCTTTTAGCGCGGTAATAAGACCGGCGTCATTGCGCGTTGCACCGTTTACAGTGACTGTTATGTCGTTTATTTGGCTCATGCCGTCGTCGTCTATGCTATAAACGGTGTATGTCAACGTGTAGGCTGTAATGCCCTGCACCGACGCCTTGACGATAGTGCTGTTATTAAGACCTTCGGTGTTTTTTCTATCCCAATCAAGTCGGTCGTCAGGCTCGATATTCCAACCCAGCTCCTTTCTTTCGATTACGAAGTTGACGGTGTGAACAAGCGCATTGTAGTTACCGTTGCCGTCCGCTGTGACCTCCAACAAATAGTTGCCGGCGTTTGCCGTATTGAT
>CAMWXP010000051.1 GCA_947178255.1 uncultured Clostridia bacterium
TCGACGCCAACAAGCCGTGGGAGCTTAACAAGCTGGGCGAAAAGGACAGGCTCAATGCCGTTATGTACAATCTGACGGAAGCTATACGAGTGGTCGCAGGGCTGCTGTTGCCCTTCCTTACCAAGTATCCCAAACGCATATTCGACGGGCTGGGATTGCCCGTGCCGACAGGCTTCGACACGATGAAGTTCGGCGTGCAAGCACAGTACGCCACCACCGAAATCGAGCCTATATTGAACAGACTCGATATTAAAAAGGAGCTTAAAGAATTGGAAGAATTAGCCGAAAAAATGAATAAAACGGATAAGCCCGCCGAGCAAAAGCCTGCGGCTGCCAAATCCGAAAAAGCGGAAAGCGCCGCGCCCGAGCAAATTGCCATAGACGACTTTTTTAAAACGCAGTTGTTGGTCGGCAAAATCGAGGAATGCGAAAAGATAGAAAAAGCCAAAAAGCTGTTGAAGCTGACGGTGTTTGACGGCACACGCCGCCGCACGATTGTGTCCGGCATAGCTATGGCGTACACGCCCGAAAGCCTTGTGGGCAAAAAGGTCGCGCTCGTCGCCAACCTCAAACCCGCCAAGCTGTGCGGCGTTACCTCCGAGGGCATGCTGTTGTGCTCGGTGGGCGAGGACGGCTTGCCGCGGCTCGTTCATCCCGACGGCGAAGCGGGAGACAAAATATGCTAATCGACTCGCACGCGCACATATACGACGAACAGTACGGCGAGGGCGGTGCGGACAAGATTATATCCGCAATGGACGAGGACGGACTGGAATATATAGTCTGCGTGGGCTGTGATTTGCCTTCCTCCCAAACGTGCGTCGATTTGGCAAAAGCCAACCCGCGCATATACGCGACGGTGGGCGTTCACCCTTACGACGCCGACACCGTAACCGACGAGAATATACAAAAGCTGTGCGATATGGCAAAGAGCTGCGACAAGGTGCTTGCCATAGGCGAAATCGGTATGGACTTTCACCGCGAGGGTTCGGATAGACAGTTGCAGCTTACCGCAATGCAAAAGCAGTACGATTTGGCGCGCGAGCTTAAACTGCCCATAGTGTTCCACCAACGCGATTCGTACGGGGAGTTTGTGGAATTTTCCAAAACGCGCGACTATCCCGACGGTGCGATAATGCACTGCTTTTCGAGCTCCAAGGAGATTGCAGAATACTTTGTAAAAAAGAATTTTTACATTTCCTTTTCGGGCACGGTAACGTACAACAACGCCGTCAACCTTGTGCGCGCGGCGGAGGCTGTACCGCTCGACCGCTTGCTTGTGGAAACGGACAGCCCGTACCTTACGCCAATGCCCAAGCGCTACGGACTCAACTACCCGAAAAACGTCGCGCTCGTCGCCAAACGACTTGCGGAAATTAAGGGCGTGCCGTACGAGCAAATGGTGCGAATAACCAACGAGAACGCTAAACGCGCTTTTAGGATGAAATAATGAACAACTACGCATATATGCTTGACGGAAAGGCATATATAAACTTGACAAACAAGTGCGGCAACGCCTGCACCTTTTGTATACGCAACACGGGCGACGGCGTTAAGGATACGCCGCTGTGGTTGGACGACGAACCGACGGACGAAAAAGCGGTGCTTGCTTCGTTCGACAAGCTGTGTTACGCAAGCGGCGAGGTGGTGTTTTGCGGCTACGGCGAGCCTACCGAAAACCTTAACGTGCTTACCGCTACGGCGCGGGAGTTAAAGCGGCGCGGGTACAAGACAAGGCTTAACACCAACGGATTGGGCAGTCTTGTAAACGGCAGGAACATCGCGCCCGAGCTGAAAGATATGGACGTCGTGTCGGTGTCGCTTAACAACTGCACTGCGGACAAGTACTTGTCGGTAACGCGTTCGGCGTACGGCATTAAAGCGTTCGACGGGGTGCTTGACTTTGCGCGTAGCTGTAAGGATATAGGTCTTGACGTCGTTTTTACGGTTGTGGACGTAATAGGCGAAAAAGATATTGCAAATTGCAAAAAACTGTGCGATAATATGGGAATACCGCTGCGTGTGCGGGAGTACGTTGCCGATAACTATAACGGAGACAATTAGAGGAGTCAATAGTGGACTGGTTGGTTTATATCGGATATATAGCGATGGTCGCGGTTATCGTTGTACTGTCTATGAAGTTGGGCAAGTACGTCGATATCATGGACGCCAAAAGCAATATTTCGGGCGCGTTTATAGGCGGGGTCATGCTTGCCGCCGTCACAAGCTTGCCCGAGCTGTTTACCTCGCTTTCCGCGGTGTGGATAGTCAAAGAGAATTCCATGATTATCGGTAACATACTCGGTTCGGATTTGATTAACCTCGCGTTTTTCGGTACGATATTGCTCATCTTTTGGCGGGGCATGAAAAAAGCCAAGTTCAGCGCATTTTACTACACGGCGCTCGGCGTGGCGTGCGGAATGTACGCACTGGTCGCAATAGGGCTGTACCTTGCCGAATATATGCAGTTTACATGGTTCTCGGTAATTTCGCCCGCCGTGCTCGTGCTGTACGTGCTGTTTGTGCGCAGTATGCCCAAAACGTCGGAGAGCGACGACGAAAAGCCCGACGAGGGCATTACGCTAAAACAAGCGGTAATACGGTTTGTGCTTTGCGCGGTGGTGCTTATAGGCGCGTCGATAGCAATGACGTACCTTACCGACATGGTGGCGGACAAGTTGCACTTAGGCAAGACCTTTGCGGGCGCGCTGTTCCTCGGCGTTGCCACAAGCCTGCCCGAGCTTATATCGTCGATAACCCTTTGCCACCGCGGCAACTTCAACGCCGCAGCGGGCAACATTATAGGCTCGAATATATTTAACTTTGCAATACTTTTCGTGGCGGACGTGTTCTCGTTTATGCCCGGCGGTTCGGGAATATACATTTTGAACACCGATTCCAAGTGGCTGCTTATACTGGGCGTAATAGCCACGGTCACCACGCTTTGCATGATGCTTATAAAGAACAAGTGCAACAAAAAATACGCGCTGTACGGCGTGCAGGCAATCAACGCCGTGCCGCCAATGCTGTACGTTATATACTTGCTGATTACCACGGGAATAATTATAGGGTAGGGAACAATGAGCGAAATCACCAATGACGAAAAACAAATTCTTGCCGAGCTCGGCGTTACGGACGTCGAACCCAAGGCCGAAAAAGAGGAAATCAAGTTTCAGCGCATAATGCAGTACAAGGCGTACCGCCGCGGTATGATTATGACAAGGCTGTCTATTGCCTTTGCGCTTGCCGTCGCGCTTGCGTTTACCGGCTTTATTTCCATATTCTTCGCCATAGTGCTGCCGGTGGTCGTGTTTATTTTTGCCACGATTTCCATTTTGTTTTCGGTAAACAACGAGCAATCGTACAACGTATACACCGAGCGCGTGGTGCTTAAACGCCGCGGCGACTACGGCAGAAAGTCGGTGCCGCTCGACAAAATCGAGTCGGTAAGCTACAAAAGCGCGTTTTACGAAAAGCGCGGTTGCACGGCGACGGTGACCATAAAAGCCAAGGACGAAAAGGGCAAGATAAAAAAGTACAAGATGAAGCATATACTGGATTATAAGCCCATTGTGGAATACATTAACGAAAGCATACGCGGGAGAAAAACCAATGGCGGTCAAGATTGAAAATAAAACGCTGGACGAGGAACGCGCACTGTACGGCTTAGAGTACGTTCAGGTGGAAAACTGCAAGTTTCAAGGCCCTGCCGACGGTGAAAGCGCGCTGAAAGAGTGCGGCGTGGTGGAAGCCAAGGACAGCTACTTCGACCTGCGCTATCCGCTTTGGCACGACCGCGTCGTAACGCTCGAAAACTGCGAGCTTACCGAAAACTGCCGTGCCGCGCTGTGGTACAGTCAAAACATAAATATAGTCAACTCCAAGCTTCACGGCATAAAGGCGCTAAGGGAATGCAAAAACGCCGTAATGCGCGACTGCGATATAATATCGCCGGAGTTCGGCTGGTCGACGAGCGGCATAAGACTGACCGACAGCAAGGCGGTGGGCGAATACTTTATGATGCGCGCCAAAAACCTTGCAATCCGTCGACTGGACTTTAAGGGTAAGTATTCCTTTCAGTACGTGGACGACGCCATAATAATGGACAGCACGCTTCACACCAAGGACGCGTTTTGGCACAGCAAAAACGTTACGGTGGAAAACTGCGTGGTTATAGGCGAGTACCTCGGTTGGTACAGCAAAAATCTGACCTTTAAAAACTGCACGATTATCGGCACGCAACCGCTGTGCTATTGCAAAAACTTAAAGCTGATAGACTGCGTAATGCAGGACACCGACTTGTCTTTTGAGCGGTCGGAGGTGTACGCCGTACTGCGCGGCAAGATAGACAGCATAAAGAACCCGACCAAGGGCGTTATCAAGGCGCCCGAGGTGGGGCAGATAATCCGCGACGACCCTTGCGCCAAGGGCAAGATATTTATAGACCCCAACCTTATGCGCGGGTATCGCAATGACTGATAGAACAGTAACGCCGTTCGCGGCAGACGTGTATAAAGCGGTGACGGAAATACCCAAGGGCAAGGTGGCTACGTACGCGCAAATCGCGCTTATGAGCGGACACCGCGGCGCGGCGCGCGCTGTTGGTAACGCCTTGCACGTCAATCCGTTTTTCGGCAGCGTGCCTTGCCACAGAGTGGTAAACGCGAGTGGAGCCTTAGCGCCCGACTTCGCCTTTGGCGGAGCGGACGCGCAAAAGCGGTTGTTACAGGACGAGGGCGTGGTTGTAGTAGACGGCAGGGTGGACTTGGAAGTATACCAATATAGATGAGATGAATTCGGAATTCGGAATTATGGGTGGTAATTGCGGAACATGTATGCGGCGGGTCGCGTGAGACCTCTCTCGGCGTTGCTCGGGGTGATGGGAGTACGACAATGCTGTTTGGAAAAGGCAATTACTAATACCCATCATTTCGACCGAAGTGAGCGCAGCGAACGAAGCGGAGAAATCTAGGCGAAGCCGCATTAAGGATGAGATTCCTCGCGTTGCTCGGAATGACAAAAGAAATTGGATTGCATGTTATAATTACTTTTGTCACTCTGAGCCGTCGGCGAAGAGTCTCAACCTTTTTATTTGTTTACCCGCCGCAGAGCGGTATTTTTTTGCATAATTTTTTAATTATTTTCTTTATACCTATTGACTTGTACATACATGTATATGTTATAATACAAGTGGATTTGCTTGCTTGCAATGGCAAATCTACGCCGTATTTCAACAAAAAGTTGTTTTACGGAGTAAAACAGCGGCGACAGCCGCGAGTAGCGTAAGCTACAACTTTTATGTTATATAATGTTGTTATAAGGGATAGTGTCCGATACGGAAATGCTTTTCCCACAATAAAAACACCAAACCACCAAAGAGGACGAATGATGTTTACTACAAACAAAAAACGCGGTTTGATTTTGTTGTCCGTTATTATAGCGGCGCTACTGTGCTTAGTCGGGGCGTTTATGCTCGCGCCGCAAAAGAAAGCGGCTATTGCGGAGGACGGCGACCCGCTGCTTCCCGATACCCACGCGCATACCAATGCGTATACGGGCGACGATATGGAAAATGACGGCTCGTATTATCTTAACGGTAACGCCACGGGCGGCATATCCGTTACGGGCAACGTAACGCTTTGCCTTAACGGTCATAATATTTCGGGCGGAGGGTCGGTCATAACGGTAGAAGACGGCGGCACGCTTACGTTGTGCGACTGCCAAGGCACGGGCAAGATAACCGGTTGTGATGTGATGAGCATGTATGATGGCGGTGGAGTGCGCGTCAAAAGCGGCGGCGCGTTTGTAATGACGAGCGGCAAGATAAGCGGCAACAACAAGCCATTTGGAGATGGCGGTGGCGTATACGTTGCAGATAATGCGTCGTTTACAATGACGGGCGGTGAGATAAGCAATAATATGTCCGTTGGTGGCGGCGTATACGTTGCAGGTGGCACGTTCACAATGACGGGCGGCACGATAAGCGAAAATATTAATAGAGGAACTACCATCACCGGTGGTACACCTACCGGCGGCGGCGTTTGGGTTGCCGGCGGCACGTTTAATATATCAGGCTCGCCCAATATAACCGGAAATGACGGTAACGTTTATTTGACAGGCAACAGTAAAATCACCGTTACGGGCGCGCTTACCGACGGCGCGCAAATCGGCGTAAACCAATATATACTTGGCGCGTTGACTACGGGCTACGGCGAGCACAACAAGGACGAAAATAATCAAGTAATAGACCCTAACACGTACTTTACTGCCGACGACGAAATGCATAAGATAGTTTTGGAATCGGGCGAAGCAAAGCTTGTTCCCGTTGTGGCTACTGTAACGGTAGGCGAGGGCGAGCCGACAAAGCATATCAGCATCGAGGACGCGTGGACTGCGGCAAATACTGCGGGCACCGCGACGGTAAAAATGTTTGCCGACGCAACGACTACCGCCACGCTTACCGTAATAAGCGGCAAAAACATAACCCTCGACCTTAACGGGTATATGATAAAGTATAACGGCAGTGCGGCAAACTCGGTCATAACGGTAAAGGGTACCTTGACATTGCAGGACAGCCCCAACTCTAACTCTGTCGGACACAACTACAATAGCGACAATGATTTTAAATATTGGACGTTTAACGATAGCGGCGCAAAAACATATAACGGCGGAGTTATTGCAGGCGGAAAGTTTGTTAATGGCAGTCCTACCGTTTATGGCGGCGGCGGTAGCGTTGACGGCGGCACGTTTATAATGCGCGGCGGCGCTATAGCTGGGAATAGGGTTAGTTTTGGCGGCGGCGTGTCAGTCAACGGCGGCACTTTCGTAATGGAAAACGGCAAGGTAATCGGTAACTATTCCGACTACGAAGGCGGCGGCGTGTACGTTAATAACGGTACTTTCACAATGATGGACGGAGAAATAAGCGAAAACTACTCTATTTCCGGAGGCGGTGGCGTGAAAGTTTCGTCGTCTAACGGCACGTTTGAAATGACGAGCGGCACTATAACCAATAACGGCACAAGTTCTAACGGCAGCGGCGTGGCTGTTTACGGTACGTTCAAAGTATCGGGAGCTGTCAATATAACAGGAAATAAGATAAGCAGTAACCGTGGCGGTAACGTTTATTTGGCGGACGGCAAAACTATAACCGTTACGGGTGCGCTTACCCATCTCGACGACCCGACCCAAAAGGCGCAAATCGGCGTAAGGCTCTATGGCAGTACGGGTGCGGGCGATATTGCCACGGGCTTTCCGCAGAACGACGACCCGTCGGAATTCTTTATTCCCGATAATACCGCTAATAATTGCGTTTACGTAAGCGCCGAGGAAAGCGGCACGGTAAGTATAGGCACGCATGATTTTGATTGGGCGCACGACGACAAAAATCATTGGCACGAATGTATTAACTGCGGCAAAACGCAAAACGAGGGCCCGCATAATTTGGTCAACGGCGAATGTGAGTGTGGATACGTTAAAGTTGCCGACGTGGCGCAAGTCATGTTTAACGGCGCAACTACCGCATACGGCACAGTAGAAGGCGCGTTTGCTTACGCCAACAGCCTAACGACTACCGAAAAAGCGCCCGCGGTCATCACGCTGCTTGACAACGCAACGACCACCGACACGCTTACCGTAGAGGAAGGCAAGTATATAACCCTCGACCTTAACGGTTATATGCTTAAATACAACAACGACAGTGCAGTCTGCGCGGTAATAACCGTAGACGGCAATTTCACGCTTGAAGACAGCAATACCGATACCGCCAAAAAGCATGAAATTCCCGACCCTGACAATTCGGGCGAAACGATAGAAGTTATCGGCGGCTTAATTACCGGCGGAAATGACGGCGGAGTGCATGTCAACGGAAGTGACAGCGTATTCGTAATGAAAGGCGGCAAGATATGCGGCAACACGTCGCATAAAGTCATGTATGGTGATAACGGTGGAACCGAAACGGAAAGCGCGCACTGTGCTGTTGGCGGAGTGTACGTTCACGGCGGCACTTTTACAATGTCGGGTGGAAGTATAAGCGACAACTCGGCGTCAAACAGCACTTCGATCGAGCTCGGTGCTTCCGTCGGAGGTGTGCGCGTTGTTGACGACGGCGAGTTTATAATGTCGGGTGGAAGTATAAGCGACAACACGGCGATGTATGGCGGTGTGTGCGTTGTATACGGCGGCAAGTTCACAATGACGGGCGGCACGATAAGCGGCAATACTGCGCAAGAAAACGGCGGGGTGTGTGTCGGACATCCTTGGTGGGACGACGGCCAAGGAAGCTCATTTGAAATATCCGGCGCACCTGTTATTACGGGTAATAAAGTTGTAATTGATGGCAACGAAGTTGAAAACAACGTTGTGGTACAAGAAGGTTACAAAATCACCGTTGCGGGCACGCTCACCGAGGGCGCCAAAATCGGCGTTTACAATAACGGCGTTATTGCCACCGGCTTTACGCAAGGCGACAATCCGTCTCAGTATTTTATCCCCGACAACCCCGCATATAACTGCGTTTACGTAAGCGACAAGGATACGACGGGTACTGTAACTATCGGCGAGCATAACTATTCCGAAGACTTTACGATAGACGTACAGCCTACCTGCACGGAAGCGGGCAGCAAGTCCAAGCACTGTTCGGGCTGTGACGAAAAGATCGAAGTCACGGAGATAGATAAACTCGGACACAGCTTTGGCGAGTTTGTTGTAGACAAGCAGCCCACCTGCACGGCAGAGGGCAGTAAGTCCAAGCATTGCGCTAACTGCGACGAAAAGACGGACGTTACGGATATCGACCCGCTTGGGCACACGCTTAACTACAATCCCGCGGCGCCCGCCACCAACGACCAAAACGGCAATATCGAGTTTTGGGATTGCGAGGACTGCAATAAGTTTTTTGCGGACGAGGACGGCAAAGAGGAGATAACGGACAGAATGAGCATTATTATTCCCAAGCTTGTCAACCCGATTACAGGCGGCGGCATAAGCGGCACTGATATACTTTGGATAACGCTTATAGTAGTGCTTAGCACGGCGATATTGATTGAAGTTGCGGTTATTGTCTATCGCGCTAAACGCAAAGCAAAGAATAAGAAGTAAAATTAAGAATTAAGAATGCAGAATGAATTCGGAATTCGGAAAGCGGAATTCGGAATTATGGATGGTAATAACAAAACATGTATGCGGCGGTTCGCCTATAAGAGGATGAGATTCCTCGCGTTGCTCGGAATGACAAAAGAAATTTGATTGCATGTATAATTACTTTTGTCACTCTGAGCCATCGGCGAAGAGTCTCATCCTTTTTGTTTGTAGTTAAGTATTGTGCGGGGTAATAGCACAACAACTTTGCGGCAGTTCGCCTATAAGAGGTTGAGATCCTTCGCGTTGCTCAGGATGACAAAAGAAATTGTGCGGCGGGTCGCCTAGATTTCTCCGCTTCGGTCGAAATGATGGGGGTATAGAGTTATCTTTTCTAATAGTACACTCCACACCACCCATCACCCCGAGCGTTTTTTTGCCCTCCCGAGGGGTCTAGGCGTAGCCGCATAATTATTTTAATTAATCCTTTTTTAATTCCGAATTCCTAATTCCGCATTCCGAATTAAATTACGTATTTTTCCAGTTTGCCCGTTTGCTTCAAAAACGACAATAGCGAGTCGGCGCGGAAAACGTCGGGCGCGAGCGCTACACACAGCGGCGCGTCCGATTTGTCTACAAGCGTTTTAAGGCAGTATCCGTCGTCGGGGTACAGCCGTTTGAACACTTGCCACGCTTCGCTACGCCGTCGTACTACTGCGGTGAGCGCGCGCATAAGCTCGGCGCGGAATTCCTTTATTCGGTATTCGTACAGCATAAGCTTTTGCGGCGGGTATATCGGCGATATATGCACGCACGCGCGGCGCACGTCTACGCCTAAATTGCTCGTCATGCTGTCTATGCGCTTGTTGTTGTCGGGCGGGAATTCAAACTGCATTGTCGACAAGCTTTTTATGTAAAAATCCGTTACGTACGCGCCCAATATCATTTCCAGCTCGCCGCGCATACAAGGCTGTCTTTGCTCTGCGGCGCACAGCATTCTGTACGCTTCCGCCGCTTGCGCCGCGCCCGACGAGCATAAAAGTTCGGGGCAGTCCATAACAATCTCGGCGGCGTTCTTTCCCGCTTTTACAAGCGCGGACTTTACCGCTTTGCAATCCTTTTCCGCGCCTTTCAGCTCGGCGGTCAGTTCGGTTACGAGCGTTGCTATGCGCTCCGCTGTATTGCCTACAATTCGTCGTCCGTCCATGCGCGCGCTGAACTCCGCGTCGAACGCCGCAAGGTCGAGCGCGACTATCTCGCCGAACAGCGAAGCATGATTAAAGTGCGTGTCGCTTTCGTCAAACACCACGGCGAACGGTTTTTTGCATTTGCGCAGCGTTGCAAACGCTTTTATTTCCGCGCGGTATCTTTCGCACGCTGCGGCGGGGTAGTCGTGGGTGGGCAGCAGTATAAGCTTTTTACGTACGGTGCGCCGCGCCGCCCTAAACTCGGCATTGCCGCCGCGAGCCAAGCACACGTCGCACTCGCCGTCGGTCAGTCGGTAGCCCGCGCGCAAAATAAAGTCGGTATCGTCAAACCCGATAGCGTATACGCTGCTGCCCTCGGGCGCGGTGGCGTTGAGCGCGGTAAGCGTATCGGCAAAAAACAGCGGTTTTTCGCGTTGCCCGTCGTTTTGGGTGTTGTCACTATCCATTAGCATAGGTTAAGTATAACAGCGGCGGGAAGTCGAATATGCCCATACCTTAGCTACTTTTATGTTCTTATGTCGTAATTGAGAAAGCTCGGTGAAAACATGAACACAATTTTCTAATCAAATTCTAATGTTGTACTAATGGATTTTTTAATTAAAATATTGTAAAATGTTAGTGTGGTTAAATTCCACTACTGCAAGCACCTTATTATGCGCTCGGCTATCGTGTTGGCAAGCGAGTAAACGGTGCCCAGCCGTACTGCCGACAGCGGTGTTTTGCGCGGGTCGGTTACGGTAGCGGTAATGGACACGTCGCCGACCTTTGGCAGCTTTTTGCCGTCGGCGCTGCCCGGGGCGATAGACCCGAACGATATGCGGATCTTGCCGACGTCGGCAAGCCGCCCGACGGACGAATCTATCGCAAGCACCTTTTTATCGGAATGAGCTTTGCTTATGTGCGCTATCGCGTCTTTCAGGTTGAGCGCGGTAACGGGACGGTCAAGCGTTCCGTACACGTACGCGTTGGCTTTGCGCTCCGTCAGCATTTGCCCGACTATCGGGCCTAAGCAATCGCCGGTTACGCGGTCGGAGCCTATGCACAGCACTATCGGCTGATAGCCGAGCATGGCAAAAGCACATTCAAATTCAAAATCGCGCGAGGGCTCGCTGTCGGCCTCGGCGGTAACGTTGGATATTTCGGGCGTGAAAAAATCGTTGTAAGGCATAATTCGAGTTTTGCCATTAACCGCGACGATTATACCGAAATGCCGCTTGACAGCGGTTTAAAATTTCTATTTAAGGCAATAAGTATACGGAGGTTTCGTATGTCTTGGATTGACGTAGCATTACTTGCATTGGTGGTCCTCGTGGGACTGCTCGGATTATGGAAGGGCGCAAAAAAGAGCGCGCTCTCGTTCGGTGCGTTTTTGGTATCGTTCCTTTTGGCGTTTTTCCTTTCCACTGTTATTGCGGAGGCGTTGCTCGGCATAGACGGAGTTAAAAACTTCGTGCTTGGCAACGGCGTGGGCGAAAACGCGCAGTGGTCGCTTGCCAACTTTATTTACGCCAGCTACAAAGAGCCCGACGCAAATTCGTATTTGTTTGCCAACTTCTATAAGCCTATTAAGGATATAGTCGCAAGCGCGGTGGACGCCAACGGCAAGATCGCATCGGTTGAGGGCATAAACGTTCAACAGGCCGGCTTTGCGCTGTACGGCGCGTTCATGATGTTCTCCGCAATCTGCGGCGTGGGCATATTCATCGTCGTGCGTTTGCTGCTCATCATCGTTACCACTATCGTCAAAACGTATATCGAAAAGAAAAAGCTGACCGTTATCAGCAGGCTTATCGGCTTCCTTATCGGAGCGGTGCGCGGCGCGTTGTGGGTGTTTGCGTTCACTATCGTCTTCAGCTGCTTCGGCGGTTACACGGCTGTTCCCGGTATTCAGTCTATTCAAAACGAGTACGGCGACAAGGCCGTCATGTGCAACTACCTCGACGATTGGGCGTACGGCCTGCGCAACAAGCTGTTGTTGCCCAATGCCGACGGCTACGGCAGGCTTGTGGAAATGGTCTATAAAAAGACCTCGACGGAAAACCCCGACGCCGAAAAACTCGCCGGCGACGAGCTTAAAGTATTTATCAACGTCAGCAACCTTAACTACGACGGTGAACCGTGGAGCATCGACGCGCAAACCAAAAAACGTAAGTTTGACGATTCGAGCGAAACAGTTAAGCTGCGCGTAGCTTCGGAGTTCGGCGCGACGGGCTTGGACGTTGCGGCGCAAGCCATACTCGATTACAACAAGAGCGTGGCCGAAAAAATCGACGCCAAGACCACCGGCTTGAAACAGGAAAACTTTACCACGCTCAACGGCGTTATGGCTAACGTCGACGCGGCTATGAACGACCTGTGGGCTAAGCTTAGAAAATACGAACAGGATTGCACCACCGCGCCCGACAAAGAGCAGGACAACTGGGATTCGGTGCTCGACAGCAAGCTTTCCGCCGATTACACGGCTATACAATCCGCTGTCGCCGAGCTTAAAGCCAAGTACCAGCCGTTTGCCGCTACGTTCGGCGAGTTCCCCGAATTCGAACTGCCCGAACGCGTGCACGCCGCCGACGTGCCCGTAAGCAGACCCGAACAGCCCGAAGGACCCGAGAATGAAGGACCCGAGAACGAAGGACCCGAAAACGAGGGACCCGAAAACGAGGGACCCGAGAACGAAGGACCCGAAAACGAGGGACCCGAGAACGAAGGTCCCGAACAATCCGACGAGGAATAAAATTCAAATTAAACCTTTGACTTATCTGTCAAAGGTTTTTTTGTGCGCAAAAGTATGCGCCGACAATAATCGCGCAAAAAGGGCATATTCGTAACGCAATCCGACATATCTTGTATAGTATTATGTATTATCATATATAGGTGAATTGTATGCTGTACGAGAAAAAAATGTTGATACTGTCGGGCGAGGGCAAGGGCGTAGTGCTGATTGAAAAGAGCGCAAAGGGCTTGAGGTTTTCGCTTAGCACCTTCGATATGCCGACCTGCGGCGAGCTTAAAGCGGGGGTCATCACGCCGCGCGCCGTGTACGTGCGCGACCTGCCGCAGCGCGACAATCCGTCGTCTGTGTTTATCGTGGACGGTGTGGAGGCGGACAATTTGCATTTTGCCGTGTTCGACACCAAGCTGCGGTTGTACGGCACCAACGGCAAGCGCATGTGGGAAGCTAACATTATGGACTTGCTTACCAAAAACGACAGGCGCGCGCCCGTTTTGGATAAACCTACTCTTGCCGCGCTGCCGCCCATTTCCACACCGCCCAAGGTTTTGCCTATGCCCGACGGCACGGGCATTCCGCAGTCGCGGCTGG
>CAMWXP010000052.1 GCA_947178255.1 uncultured Clostridia bacterium
CACCTTTACTCCGTCCGACCATTTTACAAACTCATACCCTTCATTCGGCTTTGCCGTTACTATCGTTGCACTATTACCGTATTCTATCTCCTGTTCCGCTACGCCCTGCAAAACGCCATTCCCATCCGTTGTATATGTTACACTGTATTTCTTCTTACTGAATATTGCTCTAGCAGACACATCAGCTTTCACGTTACTGTCCTGTCGCTCCGCCACCTTTACTCCGTCCGACCATTTTACAAACTCATACCCTTCATTCGGCTTTGCCTTAACAGTACTTGCGTCTTGATTATATTTAACTATTTGTTCGGCTTCCCCATAAATATATCCACCATCAGATGCTTGGTAGTGCACAGAAAAAACCTCGTCCAATGCGACTGGCTCACAATCCGAATTCGTCTCATTCCCACATCCCAACAAAAATAAGCAAACACCACATATCAGCACAAATAATGTGCTCGCTATAATGATTAAAACTATTTTTTTCTTATACTCGTCGGCGCTCACAATATGCTCCTCACAAGCCGGTATATATGTTGAAAACAACAATACCGACCTAATTATATATATACAAAATATGTCAGATATTTTTCCGAGTTACTGAAAACTGTTTTGTTTTATCAAAAACTTGAAACCCGACTTAATGAGTTTCTTTTACTAATCAAAAACAAGTACACACCGTCGGGAAAGCGAAAATACGGTATCGTGCAGCTTGTTTATTTATAGTTACATCCTCAAACCTACAATTTGTTCAAATCTATTATACTCTCAATTTTTGAGATTGTCAATTGAATTTCTCAATTTTTGATACAATAATAGAAGACATGAATTTTTCGGATAATTTAAAAGCATTACGAGCGGAAAACAATATCGGGCAAGCAAAGCTTGCAAATGTTTTAAGTATTTCCATTAAAACCATTTCGCACTGGGAAACAGGATATACCGAACCGTCCATAAATCAATTGATACAAATAGCCGATTATTTTAACATTACTATTGACGAACTGGTGGGAAGACCCGCATAAATTTTTCACACAAAAAATCCGCGCATAAGCGCGGTTTTTTTGTGTGAAATCTACTTGTAAATCAAAAACAAATACACGCCGTTGGGAAAACGGAAGTACGGTATTGCGCCGCCCGAAATGTTAAAACCCGCGTTATCCACGTTTTTATACGCCTTGCCTATTTCGGTGACGTACATATCGGCGCTGTTCACCTGCGCTTTGCCCGCAAAGTCGAGTTTGAGCTCTATCTTGCCGATACTGCCCTTTTGGTCGGATATGGCGGAAAACAGTGCGTCAAGCTCGGCTTGATTCTTTACCACGCGCGAATAGTTTTTGCCGCCTATATTAACCGTATTGTCGGAATAATAATCGAAGTCGGCGGGCGCGGTAAACTGCGTTTGCACAAAGTCGTGACCGTTCGGGTTAAAGCTATTCAGCGTATCGTCGCATATAAGCATAAAGCCGTGCGCTATTTGCTTGTAGCTTTTACCGCCCACTTCGTAATGAACTGCGTCGGCGGTGACGTCCACGTTGTACCACTGCCCGTCCACCTTTACCTTGTTCCAAGCATGCGGCGCCGACGAAAACGAGCCGGTAACGCGCATGCTTTGTATGCCCTCCATCGCGCACAAAAAGTTGAACGTACGCGCAAGTCCGTCACACACGGCCTTGCCGTTAAGCAGCACCCCGTCAATAAAAAACGCGGGGTTATCGGCGTAATCGGTATTGCCGCCCAAATAGGATTGATACAGCTTAAAGTCGTAATCGGTTTTGGAAATAAGCCAATCGTGAACGGCGTGAACGGTGTTCACCTCGCGCTCGACGCCTTGCCAATCGTCGTGAATGTAGGTGGACAAAAACTTGTGCGCTTCGTCGTATATCGGCTGCACCGGGTCATTATCCGCAAACACAGGCTTTTTACCGTCGTACACCACGGTATCGTACAAAAGCTGCACACGCTCGCGGTACTGCGCCGGTGTAAGCTCGCCCGACACAGTCGGCATTTGAAACTGCTCGAAGCTATCGATAGCAACCGCTTGCTCGGCCGTTGCCGCTACTATATGCGGCGCTATATCGGGCGACGTTATATCCCCGCCGCAGCCGCACAGCATAAGCGCTGTCGAAAGTATAACGGCAATGATTAGTATAAGCTTACGAATAAATATCCTCATGGCAAGCCGCGTAGAATTTGACCGAGCCTCGGCGGCGCAGTCGCGCCGTAGACGGGCAACAGTTGGCGAGGTGGCGACGGGAGCGTAGAACCCCCTACGTGACCAAGCCGCCGAACCAAACGTAGCCCGTATCCGGTGGTGCTGCGCCATGCGTCGCCGACTATATCGCATATTTCAATCCGTCGAAGGTTACGGCAAGCGTCACGTCGCCGCGTTGTACCGTCAGAGTGAGCGGCTTGCCCGAGCCCTGGCGGTGATATCTGAGCAGCTGTCCCGTCACTCCGCAAATGTCGGAAAAAGTGTTGTAGTCGTCTATCTTTTGCGTCACGGTGTAGTCGCCTATCTTGGTTATTACGTCGCCCACTTTAAGTTTGCTCGCATCGTCGTACACATTTTTTACGGTCAGGTTAAAGCCTTTATATTCGCAGGCGATATCCAGCATGGGCATACTTACACTGCCTACTGCGGAGCTTGTCTTGCTTACGTTCACCGTAAACAGTCCGACAGCGCCGCCGCCCCCTTCGAGTATTCGCTTGTACACCGGATACACAATGGACATAGGCGTGGCAAAGCCTGTATTTTCCACGTCGGTTGACGCGCCGCCCTCGGTATCTACGCCGACGGTATTGCTCATCCTGTATGTTCCCAAACCGATAAGCCGTCCGTTCATATCGAACACGCCGCCGCCGCTCATTCCGGCGTTTATAACCGCCGTAGTGCGGAACACGGGCACCGTCTTTTTTCCGCTTACGCCAAACAGCTCGTCACATTCCAACAGCTCGCTCTTGCGCGAGATAATTCCGTCGTATGCGGATATGCCCATGCTCATAGCGTTGCCGATTGAAACAACGTAATCGCCCTCTATAAACTCCACGTCGGGCGAAAGCACGTCGCTGCCGTCAATATCGAACACAGCAAGCCCGTCGTCGACGGCAACGCTCAATACGGCTATATCGTAATGGCTGTCGTAGCCCAAAACGTCCACGTCGGCAAAGTAATCGTCGTAGCCGTAAAACCTTACATGCGGCGCTGTGGCGGTATTAGCAACGTACTGTGCAATGGCGTGCGCATTGGTAAGCACTATCGCCTTTTTGCCGTCGCGCTTCATCGCTATACCGCTGGAAGTAAGAGAGCCGCACCGCACCTCTACAATACTGCTTTTACGCGCGGTTACGACTGCGGCAACGTTTTGCTGCACAACGCCGTTAGTGTTGATTTCGGCGGGCTTAATGCCCTTTTGCACAAGCCGCGCGGTAATCACCGCCGAGCAAATGCCGACAGCGATACACATGACTGTCATAACGAGAATAACGATCCAAACAAGCCTGTTATCATGCCTTTCTACCGGACTGCCCTTGACCGAAGCATACCCGCCGTGCATAGTATTGTCGCCCTGCTCCGCCTCGTACATAGTAATGGCGTCGGGCTCGGCAGGCGCACGATCTTCCTTGTCCGTAGGCAGCTCGCCGTTTGACACAACCATAAGCTCGTCGGACGGCGCTTCGCCCGCGATAGGCGCAGGTACGTTGGAATTCTCATTTGTATTATCTTGATTGATTTTTTCTTGTTCGTCCATAACCACATTGTACCATAAACAAAAGACGGTTGTCAACATTAATGTTTTGTCGAAAACCCCGAGTAATCAAACTATTCGACAATGCGCGAAAAAACGTAGTATTCACCCTTTTCGACATAACTACACATTCGCTGTCGAAAGTATATAATACTCACCTTTTTCGTCAAAAACGCGCAAAATAAAACCGCCGCTTTTACAGCGACGGCTATTATACGTTTTTAATTCCGAATTCATAATTCCGAATTCCGAATTATCATTACGCTCTGTTTATTTTATGCGCGTTCTTGTAATACTCGGCGGGCTCGTACCTGCCTGTCATCTGCCAATGCACGGGTTGCATGCCGTTAGCGGAAAGCCAGCTGTTCACCTTGGAGAACGGCTTGGAACCGAAAAAGCCGCGGTAAGCCGAAAGCGGGCTGGGGTGCGCGGAAGTCACAATAAAATTGCGATCGGAAATGAGCGACATTTTTTCGCGCGCGCTCATTCCCCAAAGAATATACGCGACAGGCGTTTTGCGATTGTTAAGCGAACGTATAACGGCGTCGGTAAGGTTGTGCCAACCCAACGACGCATGCGACTGCGCTTCGCCCGCGCGCACGGTAAGCGACGCGTTAAGCAGCAGCACGCCTTGATTGGCCCAACCGACAAGGGTGGTGTCGTCGTTGGGTTGAACGTTCAAGTCCGACTTTAACTCGGTAAAAATATTCACCAGCGACGGCGGCGGTTCGACGCCCTTATTGACGGCAAAGGCAAGTCCGTTTGCCTGGCCCGCGCCGTGGTAGGGGTCCTGACCGAGTATGACCACACGCACCTCGTCGTAGTCGACAAACTGCATAGCGGCATAAATACGGTCGCGCGGCGGGTACACCGTGTAGCGCGAGTATTCACGGTCGACTGATTCCATAAGCGTTTTAAAGTACGGCTTATCGAATTCGGCGGCTAATTGTTCGTCCCATTTTTCGGTGATGATCATAACGGTTTATCCTTTGCTGATTTAAAATTCGCCGTTCATAACGGCGCGAACGGCGGTGTTCATAACGGTGGGGATTTCGCGGCTTTCCACGCCGTAAAATATGACTTTGCCTTGGCGTGTGCCGTCCACAATATGCGCGTCGCGCAGTATGCGCAGTTGGTGAGATACGGTGGTCTGGTTAAGCCCGGTCACTGCGGCAAGATCGCTTACACACATCTCGGACACTGTAAGCGCCGAAAGTATTTTGAGCCGTGTAACGTCGGACAGCGCGTCAAAAAAGGACGCAAGCGCCGTAAGCCCGGACTTAGACGGCAAGCTGTCCTCGACCTTAGCGGCCGTAATACTGTCAAGAAGCAGTGTGTTCATATGCAAATATTAACATATAAAACTGCATTTGTCAACGCCGAAAAAAGTCGATTATGTTAAGCTATTATCAAGTATTGGCGAATAGGACGCGCCAATTAAGTGACGCGTCCGAAATACATGTAACACAATCGACAAAATTCGCATATATGATTTTGTGTAATGACGGAGGGCGGTTATGCAAGACGGAATTTTCAATTTATTACTGATGATATTGATGATGGAAAACGGCGGCGGCACGGAAAGCATTAACCAGCTGATAATAATGTTTTTGATGATGAACTCGCAACAAAGCCGCAACAACGACACAACAAACAATCGTGGGTCGCTTTGCTGCCACAACTGCGGCCGCGAGGAAGGGTTTACGTTTTAATTCGGAATTATGAATTAGGAATTCGGAATTAAAGTAATACGACTTTAACCGTTTTTATAAAATAAAACAATCCGCACAGTTATAAACTGTATGGATTGTTTATCGTTAAAAATTATCCTTATTTTAAATTCCTAATTCCGCATTCCTAATTCCGAATTCAATGCACTACATTTTTTCAGGCGCGTCAAGTAGTACAAGCCTTAGTCCACGCTTTAATGCGTCGGCTACGCGAAGCGTAAGCTCCAACCGCGCTTTTTCGGTCTCCCCGCCGCACATAATTCTGTCGGCGTTGTAGAACCTGTTAAACGCTTGGCAAATCTTGACCAGTCTGCGCGACACGACCGACGGCTCGTACTTGACTGCGGCGGTATAAACAACCTCGTCAAAATCGGCAAGTAGCTTGACTACCTCGTACGCCTCGTCGTCGATAAGCTGTGACCAGTCGATTTTCTGTGACGGCTTATACCCCGCCTTGGCAAGCACCGAACGGCAACGCGCATGCGTGTACTGAACGTACGGGCCGGTTTCGCCGTCAAAGTTGAGCGCGCTTTCCAGCGAGAAGTTTTTGTCTTTCAGCTTACCGTCGTACAGCGCGCCGAACACGACCGCGCCCACGCCCACGCTTTCCGCAACCCGCGTTTTGTCCTGCAAGTCGGGATTGCGTTCGGCGATAATCGCGGCGGCTTTTTCCACAGCCGAATCGAGCACGTCGCTCAAATACAAAACGTTGCCCCGCCGAGTGGACAGCGACATGCCTTCCACCGACACCATGCCGTAGCTTACGTGCACCATATCCTGCGCCCACGGCTCGCCCAGCAATTCCAATACCTTAAATAATTGTTTAAAGTGCAACGCCTGGTGGCTCGCCACCACGTACAAGCATTTATCAAAGTCGTAGTTTGCTTTGCGGTAGTACGCCGCGGCAAGATCGCGCGCAATGTACAAAGACGCGCCGTCGCTGCGCCGTATAAGCGCGGGCGGCATATCGTCGGTTAGTTCGACTATTTCCGCGCCGTCGCTCATTTTCAGCAAGCCCTTGTCTTGCAGCTTTTTCTCGACGGCGGGCACCTTGTCCACGTAAAAGCTTTCACCGAGATAGCTGTCAAACTCTATGTTGAGCCGTCTGTACACCTTTTTCGCCTGTTCAAGCGTGATAGCCTTAAACTTTTCAAACAGCCCGACGGCGTAAGGATCGCCGCTCTCTATCTTTTTGGACCACTCCCGCGCTTCGGCGGCAACGGCCTCGTCCTTTTCGGACTCGTTGTGGTAACGCACGTACAATTCGAGCAGCTCGTCCAGCCCACGCTCGTTAAGCCGCGCTTCGTCGCCCCAGCGCCTGTATGCCGAAATAAGCCCGCCGAACTGCGTACCCCAGTCGCCCAAGTGGTTAATGCCAACAACCTTAGCGCCCAACTCGCGGTAAATGTTGCACAGCGACCCGCCTATAACGGTGGTCATAAGATGCCCTATATGAAATGGCTTTGCAATGTTGACCGACGAATAATCGAGACACACCGTCTTGCCGTCGAGCGGCTTATAGTCGGCAGCTTTGTCGAACGCGTGGCGAATAAACGACTCGCGCTCAATCGTGAAGTTAAGGTAGCCGTTTAGCGCCTCTACCTTTATGCCGTCTATCGTTAATTGCGCGGCGGCCTCGGCGGCGATTGCGGCGGGGCTTTTTCGCAAAATTTTTGCGAACTTAAAGCACGGCACGCAATAGTCGCAAAACGCGTCCGCGGCTGTAACGTCGCTCGGCTCGAGGCCGTTCAGCACGTTTTTTGCCGAATTGTATATTAAAGTCTTATAATCGAACATATGTTCACCTGTATATATGTAGATAATTAAGAATTAAACGTTAAACTTAAACTCCACCACGTCCCCGTCTTTCATAACGTAGTCCTTGCCTTCGCTGCGAAGCTTGCCCGCGGCCTTGACTGCTGCGAGCGACCCGCAGGAAACAAGGTCGTCGTAGGACACGATTTCCGCGCGAATAAATCCGCGCTCGAAGTCGGAGTGAATTTTGCCTGCGGCTTTGGGCGCGGTAGTACCCTTTTCGATAGTCCAGGCGCGCACTTCCTTTTCGCCTGCCGTAAGATAGCTCATAAGCCCCAAAAGCTCATAGCCCGAAGTGATAACCCGTTCCAGTCCCGACTTAGTCAGTCCGAGCGCTTCGAGGTATTCGGCGCGCTCGTCAATAGGCAGCTGCGATATTTCGTTTTCCACTTTGGCGCAAATATCGATTACCGCCGCGCCGTCCGCTTTGGCGTATTCGCGTATGGCGTCCACGTATTTGTTGGACGGCTGACCGATGTCGTTTTCGGAAATATTGGCGCAATATATTATGGGCTTGACGGAAAGCAAAAACTGTCCGTCTACCAATGCCAGCGTTTCGTAATCGAGTTTAAGCGAGCGCAACGACTTGCCGGCGTTTATGCACTCGGTCATGCGCGTTAAAAGTTCCAATGCTTCGACGGCTTTTTTGTCGCCGCTCTTGACGGTCTTTTCGAACCGCGCACGCCGCTTTTCTATGCTCTCCAAATCGGCGAGCATAAGCTCGGTATTGATTGTGTCGGCGTCGCGCACGGGATCGACGGTGTCCGACACGTTGATTATATTCTCGTCGTCAAAGCAACGCACAACCTCGATAATGGCGTCGCATTCGCGTATGTGCGACAGAAACTTGTTACCCAAGCCCTCGCCGTGCGACGCGCCCTTAACAAGACCCGCAATGTCGACAAACTCGATTACGGCGGGCACAACGCGCTTAGACGAATACATTTTTTCAAGAACGGCAAGCCGCTCGTCGGGCACTGCCACAACGCCTACGTTGGGCTCGATGGTGCAGAACGGATAATTAGCGCACTCCGCCCCCGCCTCGGTAATGGCGTTGAACAGCGTGCTTTTACCCACGTTAGGCAATCCTACAACTCCGATTTTCATAATCGCTCCAAAATAATATTACACATATTTTACAATATATCCCATTTCATGTCAAGCAAAGAAAAACGCACGTTACACTAATCATTGCGCGTGTAATATATTGCTCTGCCGACTCCGTGACGCTCAATAACGCCTTGATTTACCAATTTGGAAAGTACGTTTTCTATTGTGGCTCTGCCCAAGCTCGGGCAAAGTTCGATAACGTCGTTTTTATTAAACTTGCCGATAATGCCTTGTATTGCATTTTTTACGATTTCGTCGCTCTTTGTCGAACGTGTTCCTACAATATCGACGCGTGTTTCAAAATCGCGGTACGCTGCCAAAATCACACCCAACAAGTATTCGATAAACGGTACGGGAACATTGCTATCTACTCGCCAACCCACCGAGCTTGCTTCCAAAGCGTCGTAATACTCTTGTTTGGTTTTTTCTATTTGACTTTCCAAACTTATATACCGCCCAACTTCGAAACCGCTACGATAAAGTAGCAATGTTGTCAGTAGCCTGCTCATTCGTCCGTTTCCGTCGTTGAACGGATGTATACATAAAAAGTCGTGTATGAATATCGGAATAAGCACGAGCGGCTCGACAGTGCCACTGTCAATCGCCCTGTTGTATTCGTCGCACAAATTTTCCACAGCGCTCGGCGTTTCATACGGTTCAAGCGGCATAAATCTTACAGCCATTTGCCCGTCGGGCATTGTTTCGCTTATATAGTTTTGCGTGGTTTTAAACCGCCCGCCTATCGACTGCTCGGAATACTTGTACAAATCTCTATGCAACTGCAAAATATAGTTAGCCCTAATAGGAATATATTCATGGCTTTCATGCACGATATTCAAAACGTCGCGGTATCCCAATATTTCACTTTCGTCACGGTTTCGCGGCGTAGTTTTATCCATACAAAGCTGCTTGATTCTAAGCTCTGTAGTAACAATTCCCTCAATTTTATTGGACGCTTCCGTGCTTTGTATCTTGGCTATTTCCGTAAGTCTTTTCAAAACCTCGGGCTTTTGTTTTAAAAATAATTCTTGACGCCCTTTATGCTCGTTTATGCGCGCAACAAGTCCGAGTATCTTACTACTCCACTGTGTTTCGGTATATTTAGTGTAATCAAATGTTTTCATTTTGCACCTAATATAAAAAGACTTTGCCCCTAAATTGTATATCATTTTAGGCGCAAAGTCAACTGTTTTTAGGCGCAAATCACTTATATTATTCCGATAACGGAACAATATAAAAGCATTTTCGTCATTTTACGGAATAATATACCTATTTATGCAAGCAAAAAGTCAATTCTGTCGCCTTCCACCTTGTCGACGATAATGTTTACTTTATCGCCCAGACGGAATGCAGCCCTGCCGCACATAATGCACATACGCTTGGAATCAAACATTGCGGCTGGCGGAAGATTGCCCATGCGCACAAGGCCTTCTGCGGAATTGTCCAGCTCGACAAAGAATCCGAACTCGGTTACCGAGCTTATTGTTCCGCTGTACCGCTCGCCTATGTGGTGAGACATATATTCCGCTTTTTTAAAGTCGTCTACCTTGCGCTCGCAGTCCTGCGCGATGCGCTCGGCTTTGGAACTCTTTTTTGCGGCGTCACTTGCAAAGTCCTTGTATTTGGTAACGGCTTTCATTCCGCCACGCAAATACGCCTTGATAATGCGGTGGATGGCAAGGTCGGGATAACGGCGAATGGGCGAAGTAAAGTGGCTGTAAAATTCCTCCGCCAATCCGAAATGTCCTTTGTTTATAGGTTGGTAGTCCGCTTTTTGCATAGCGCGCAGCGTCACCTTGGCTACCGCCGCGGAAATGTCCTTTGGAACGCCGGCTAGCAATCCGGCAACCTGCGACGGCGACGGGCGCATAGGGCAACTCATTCGCACGCCCACCGCATCCAAATATTCATTTAGCGCTATAAGCTTCTCCGCCGACGGGCGTTCGTGAACGCGGTACACAAACGGCATTTTGGATATTTTGTTAAACGTTTCGGCGACGGCGCAGTTTGCGAGAATCATAAACTCCTCGATTATCTGCATGCTGAACAGTCGCTGCCTTTTGGCAATGTCGGTCACTCGCCCGAACTCGTCGAACTTAATTTCCGTTTCGGTCAAATCAAAGTCAATCGAGCCGCGTTGCTTTCTTATGGCAATGCGCTTTTGCGCAAGCTCTTTCATTATTGTCAGCGACGGCAAAACGGTATCGTATAACTCGTTTTGCATTTGCCCGTCAAGCGCCGCTTGAACGCCGTCGTAGGTAAGCCGCGCCGACGAACGTATAACGCCCTCACAAATTTCCGAGCTCACGCGGTTGCCGTCGTTGTCCAATTCGATGATTGCGGCAAGCACAAGCCTGTCTTCGCCCATATTGAGCGAACACAGCTCGTTGGACAGCGCTTCGGGCAGCATGGGGATAACGCGATCGGCAAGGTAAACGCTCGTGCCGCGCAGCAGCGCTTCCCTGTCCAGCGGCGACCTTTCCGTAACGTATTGCGCCACGTCGGCAATGTACACGCCGAGCGTGTAGCCGTTTTCGGTCTTTTCGATAGATACCGCGTCGTCAAAATCCTTACTGTCCACGCCGTCGATCGTGAAAATAATTTTATTCCGAAAATCACGGCGGTACGGCTTGCTTGCCTCTTGCTCGTCTATAACCTTGCCGTAGCTTTCCGCTTGGTCTATTACGTCCTTGGGAAACTCGGTTCGCAGGTTGTGCGACGCGATAACGCTTTTTACGTCAATGCCTATTTCGTCCGCGCGGCCCAGCACCGATACCACCTTAGCCTTGTCGCACGTAGACGTTTGTACAAGCTGTACGACAACCTTGTCGTGAAGACTCGCCCCGCCTGACGCAATAAGCGGCAGCTTTTCGCCGTAATGCCTATCGTCGGGCAGCACGTAAAAAGTATTGTCGCGGTAGACAACCGTGCCGACAATACCCATGGGGTTCTTTTCCAAAATTTCGATAACCCGCCCCTCGCGCCGACGGCCTCCGTCGCGCCTGCTTCTGTCACCCGTTATGAGCGCGCGAACGGTATCGCCGTGCCGAGCGCCGAACAGACTATTGCCGCCGACAAACACGTCGCCGTCCTCGGTGGAAATAAACCCGAACCTATCGCCTTTGCAGTCGATAACGCCGGTAACTATATCCAGCCCGCCGTCGAATATTCCGCGCGGGTATTTGTAATGCTTATTGTATTTCATGATCTATCCTAAATTATTCCCTTTATTTAAAAAATAAGTAATTGGCGGGAGCAAATTGGAAAGTGACGCGGCAAGATTGCGTCGGCGATTTTCGCGATAAGCAGGACGCGTGCTGTGGTTCGTAGCAGCGCTACGTACGCAGTACACGGACGAACTTAGCGCGGAAATCGACAGCAAGATGTCGCACAAACTTTTCAATTTGCGACCAAAAAAAAGTGGAGCTTGCGCTCCACCGACCTTTTTACCATTGTGCGAACAGCAACGTTACGAAGAACCCTACCGCAAGCACGCCCTCGATTATACCGAGTATAACGGTGATTTTTTTCATAACCGATTCGAGCGATTTGGATTTATCCTTGGCGTAGAACGTGTCGCGCTGACCCGTGAGCGCTCCCATACCCGACGATGACGAGGGCTGGAACAATATAACTACAATCAACCCAAGCGCAACAAGCACCATGAGCGATATAATGACTATTCTTACGTAAGCTAATGCGGAATACATAACAATCTCCTTTTTATAGCCTAACTATTGTACCACAGCAAAAACCAAATTGCAAGTGTTTTACGGCAATTATACCAATAAAATTTAGCACGCCGATAAAATTTTGCACAAAGCAAAAGCTACCGCAACAACGCTACGGCAAAAAACGTAAAGTATACAACGGCGACAACACTCGTGTTTGTACTTAGAAAATATTATTGGGGAGCAGAATTAGCGCGGTCTGATTCTTCTTTGTACTTTTCGATTACCAGTTTAGCAATATAATCGCGTGTTTCGTTGTTAATGGGGTGCGCGATGTCGCGGAACTCTCCTGTACCCAATCTCTTATTGGGCATTGCGACAAAAAGACCGCCCTCGGCTTCGACCACGCGCAAGTCATGCACCACAAAACAATCGTCGATGGTGATAGATGCTGCGGCTTTGAGCTTGCCGGGTTCTTTAACGAGGCGGAGTCTTACCTCGGTGATTTCCACAATTCTCCTCCAAAATTAAATTGCGACCATGTGTATTTTAACATAAGTTGCAACATAAATCAATAGATTTGTAAAAATTTTTTTGTTATCATAAATTTTGTCCAAAACGTCGAAAAACAAAACAAACGTTTACGATATTTATTACCGCAAACGCTTGTAC
>CAMWXP010000053.1 GCA_947178255.1 uncultured Clostridia bacterium
CCGCGGGTACGTACAGAATCAGTTTGAAATTTGGTTGAAAAAATGCAAATGGCTTGCGCCGCTGATTGCCGCCGTTTTATTCGGACTGTGGCATATAATTAACGGAAGCTTAATCCAAGTTCTGTTTACCACCCTTGTCGGTTGCGTGTTTGGGTATAGCAAATATTTTATAAAAGACTGCTCGTTGTTATCTGTAATCATTGCGCACGGCATATACGATTTTTCGTTGGTGCTTTTGACTTGCTTTATGCTGTAACGGTCAACTCTGAATTTCAATTTATAATTAAACAGCCGCTCGAAAAATTCGGGCGGCTTTTGTGTGTGGAATAACGTTAGTTTTCCAGTCCGGCAAGGTAGTCTATGGAAACGCCGAAAAACGTGGATAGGGCAATAAGCTTGGACAATGTAGGCTCGCACTTGTTTTGCTCCCACAAGCTTATTACCGATTTGCCTACGTCAAGCTCCTTGGCCAGACCTATCTGGCCGATATGGCGTTCTTGCCGCAGTTCTCTTAACCGTTCGCCGAATGTGTACTTGTTGTTCATATAATTATTTTCCCATGAAAATGGGAAAAATACTTGACTTCCCAGTATAATGGGAGTATAATGACGGTAATAACACTAAGGAGAACGTTTATGTTTTGTAAAAATTGCGGAAGCAATATAAGCGACGAAGCCGTTTTTTGCCCTCACTGCGGGGCGCAGGCGGGAGAGGCTAAGGGTGAACCCAATAAGCAAACCGACAACGCCGCAAAACCGCAAACTTCCAATGTCGTCGGACTTGTCGGGTTTATTCTTGCTATGGTCAGCGTGCTGTTTTGGATAATCGGATTGCTTGCGTCATCCATACTGTTTATTGTTTCGCTCATGCTTGGGATATCGGCAATAGTGTGCTCGGCAATCGGAATGAAAAGTTCAGCCAAAAGCAACGGCCAATACCGCGGGCTGTCTATCGGCGGACTTGTAGTCGGCATAGTTGTCGTAGCTATTTCGGTCATTTTGTTCATAATCGGTCTTGCCGCGCTGTCGGCTATGTTCTAAGCAAATAAAAAGTTATCGGTACAAACAAAAGCCGCTCATATAATTTCGGGGCGGCTTTTGTGTTATTTATATCACGATTTTTACACAAAAAACATATAAATACTTGACATACGTTTGTAACGAGAGTATACTACTTACTATAAAGCAAAAGGAGAAATTTTATGTTTTGCAAAAACTGCGGAAGTAATATAAGCGACGACGCCGTTTTTTGCCCCAACTGCGGAACGCAGGTAGGCGAGGGGCAAAGTCAACCCCAAGCCGCTCCCGTTGCGGAAAATAAGCCGAACAACAATACGGCAAAACCCCAAACGTCCAATGCCGTCGGACTTGTCGGATTTATTTTGTCTATGGTAAGCGTACTGTTTTGGATAATCGGCTTGATTGCGTCCGGTATATTGTTTATCGTATCACTTATGTTGGGCATAGGCGCAATAGTATGTTCGGCTATCGGTATGAATACCGCTTCCAAACAGAATGCCCCGTACCGCGGACTTTCAATCGGCGGACTTGTAGTCGGTATAGTTGTCGTAGCTATTTCGGTCATTTTGTTTATAATCGGACTTGCCGCGCTGTCGGTAATGTTTTAGTAATACATAGTTAAAATACAACAAAAGCCGCTCGAAAAAATTTCGGGCGGCTTTTGTATGTTAAGTAGAATTTAAAAGGGCTATTGCAAAGAAAAATTATATTATATTTTGAATTAAGAACAGGAATAATCAATTTGTTAAATATACGTATGCGTCAAAATTACTGAATTGCCAGTCGTCTGACCATGCGCCTGATGCGTCAAATAGGAATGTGATTGAATCGGTATTTATAACTTTTGTTAATTCTATTTTAAATGTGTATGTATATTTAGTTTTTCCTCCGCTATGATCGATTTTCGTTGACCAAAGTGTTGATCCATCAGCGTCATTACGAAGATAGATGTGTTGATAGCCGTCATCAATTTCCCATAAGTAAAAAGATAAATCAACTCTCATATAAGTTAGTGTTGTATTTTGAATTTTTTCGTAAAGTTTGCTTTTTAAATCAATAGGCACATCGATTTTGCAGTTTTTACTTGTCCCGGCATCTGTGACAGTAACCGTAGCGACATACCCTACGGCCGTTACAAAGTAATCATACTTTGCATAGAGAGTAATATCGCCTGTGCTTTTTTCATCAATACTATTTACCGGCGTAGTGAAGCTATTTGACGTAAACCAGCCGTAAAAGTCTTTTACCGGAGGATACGGACCATACAGCGCTTTGTATCGCAAAGTCGGCATTATGGGCATCCCTACTCCGTATGTATAATAGTTGTCCGCTGTGGCGAACATGTCAGACGTCAAATTTTTGTATGTAATGGTGTATGTTTTTGCTTTCCATACGGCATACAAATTAACGGATTCGCTCTGTTCCTTTGCTAAATCTTGTACTACTTGGCTGTTGGAATAAACAACTTGACCGCTCGGAGAGGTAGCCCAACCTATAAAGTCGTGTCCTGTTTTTGTAAAAATATTTTTTGGTATGGTGAACGCAACTCCATATGTATGACTTGTAAAATTCATTGTTCCGCGTCCGCCGTTTGCGTTGTAGTAGACTCTGTATGTTATGGGCGTCCAACGGGCGATAAGCTGTGTAGACCCGTTATTTTGTTCGGTAGGCGTTAGATCCGGCATGGTTGTCCATGTGGCACGCGTGCCGCCTGTTTTTGTTGTATACCAACCGCTGAAAGCATGTCCTGTGCGCGATGGGGTAGGTAGTTTGACAGATGAGCCAAATGCCCCTACAATCGGATTTTCGACTGTATCGCATAACGTTTCAAAATATATTGTATGTACTTCGTTTATCCATATCGGTACTATTGTTATAACGGAATTATTTTCGCCTAAGTCCGGCACGCTTGTCCAATCAAGCGTAGAATCGTTGTATTCAAAATGATCGAAAATCTTGCCTTCTTTAAAACCTTGTCCCGATTGTTTGAATATAGCAATAAGGTTAATTGAGCTTAACACGGTGCCGTATTGTATATAGCACTTTTCGTTCGAAAATCCTTTGTTACTTAACCATACAATGCTGCCGTCATCGTTTATTTGAATTTCATAGCTCTTGGGCGACCATTTGGCTTGGAGTGTGGTATTGTCGAGCCTATCCCACGGCTTTGTACTGCGGCCGTCTGCTGTTATACATAGTATATTGTTGCTGTCATACCAGCCGTCCAATACATTGCCTGTTTTATTAGCTGTTATATTTGTCGAAAACGGTTCGCCGTATTTAACGGTGATAGGGTTGGTCCCAGAAACAATCCCGCCGTATCCGTCAAAAAATATCGTACAATCTCTGGAAATCCATTTAGCATATAAAGTAATTGTTTGGTTTGACTCCCATAAGTTGCCGTTGGCATACGGGGTACCTGTATAATCAGGATTGTCATACCAGCCGCCAAAATCGTAACCGGTGAGAGTTGGTGTTGGTAGATTCTCTATTGTTGAACCGCTGTAAACAGACCGCGATTCTATAACTTGTCCGTTGCTTATAAAATCTACTGCGAATTGTTGAGAAGTGATATAATCTGAATATTGATTGAACGCTTGCTTAAAGTCATTTTGAGCATTATACGGCACAATTATTGTCGGCACTTTATTTTTAAATACATCTACACCGACAATAGGTGAAGAGTACGTATCAAAATATACATTTCCGAGATTAGCACAATTGGCGAATGAATTATTCCCAATCTCCGGATTGCCGCTAAATCGAACAGTATCAATATTGCTGTTGCTCTCAAAAGCATACGGTGCGATTTCTTGAATAGAATCGGGTATAATAATTCTGTTCGTAATGTTTAATGTTTGCAAAATGGTTGTTTTAGATTTATTATATAAAATATTGTTTTCCGTATAATATACTTGATTGGATTCGCTTACACTGATATTCGCACTGTCGCAACCTGCAAATGCACCTTCTTCGATTTTTGTAAGCCTTGTAGGAATTTCTATATCCATTTGTAAATTACATTTTCGGAAGGCGTATTTTCCTATATATGCAACCCAGTCAAATGAAGATATGTGCGCCAATTGGTAGCAATTTTCAAATGCACTGTCGCCGATTATGGAAATATAGTGTTGTAAATCCAAAGCAGTGATTTGCGAGCCGGAAAATGCTCCGTTACCAATAGCGGTAATGGTTTTATTATGAATTTTTAACGGTATTTGTAACTCGCCTGAAACAGGGTATCTTGTTCCGGTTATTGTAGTCCCATATTCATTTGTGTCATACAAATCGTCAATCGTAGTATATCTACAAGTCGTGCACTCTAATTGTCTGTAATTAATGCTTTGGTATGCTCCTTTTATATTTATTCCCGTATCGACTAAATTATGGGTATGGTGCACATTCATGCGTATTTGATATTCAAAATATTCTGTTGGAGCCCATACATAAGCATAATCATCATTCCATCCGCAATGCACTATATATCCAGGGACGCCTTTCACTGTTGCATAACCATATGCAACCATAACATGATAATTTTCTGCGCCGTTAAACCAAGACATACCTAATATAATAGGTCTATTCGCATTTATTTCAGCTTTTGCTTCTTCATCTGAAAACCATGATGATTTGATATTAACATTATCGTATATAATTGAATATTTTTCGACAAAGTCTTGTGCTGCACGCGTAACGGGGCCAACGGCTTGTCCTAAACCAGGGAAGCTGCCGCCTGTGGTTAAGTCGTAAATTTCATCATACACACCGGTTTCTGTGCCTATGCTCGAACGTCCGTAATCTAAAGCTGTGCTTGGTACTAATATAGGATTATCCGTTATTTTCCCGTAGTCATCACTTAAAAATTGTCTATTATTTTCTCCGAACTCGGGAATTAAGCGTCTATCCGAATAATAGTTGTGATATCCCAAAAGCATTTGCATTGCGACCGTAGTGCAAGTACCAGTAGAATTGTACTCAGAATTCTGACGGGCATGTTTTGGATTTGCTATGAAGTAGGCGCTGTTAGAAATGTATTTAACACTTGTTAAATCTTCTGAATTTATATCACTCATCTTTTCGTATGTATCGTTTTTTGAAGAACTTAATATTGCTGCTTGGTTTAATGGTGAAGCATCATATTCTTGAGCTTGTGCATGTTGTCGGTTAAGCGTAAAAATAAAAATTATGGATATAATAATCAATATGACAATTATTCCCAATGTCCTATAAGCTTGTTTGTATAGTTTATTCATTATTTATTCCTCCATGGTTATAAATCAAAAATATGTAACGGTTCAGTGATAATTCCGGTAGAAAATACCGGCCACAGTATTTCGTCAGTTTTGTATTTGTAGTCTATTGGTTCCATCGATATTAGGTTGAAGAACTTACCGTCTCGTTTTACAGCGGCGATTTCGCCGAAACGTCCTTTTTGTTCTACTGTCAATAAAAACAGTTTTTCATTTAGCACATTAGCATCTTTATACGGACTGCTGTAATGTAAAATAGGCTCATTATTTTCGTCAAGCTCTAGCCAGCGCGCGTCTTGATAAGCAAGTCCGGGTCCGTTTTCTTCTTTTATATATGCGTATGACCCGATTTCTACCGCATAGCGCACCCAATACATTTCGCTGCGTGTACTGCGCGAATACATGCTGCTATAAATATTGTTTTTGTGTAAATACACCATCATGTAACCGACGGGTTCGAGTTCGATTAAAAAATATTGCAGTTTGTCATCTTGGTTATAAATAGGGTAGACTTGCAAATCGGTATATTTACCGTTCACTATGTATCGTTTTTTTGCTAAATCGGTAACACGAGCTAAATGTTCCTTTTCCGTAAAGTCGCTTGACTTATCGACTAAAATATCAAATACAATCGCGGCAACTAATATTACCGTAAGAAAAACAACAAATATAATTCGTAATTTACTTATCTTATTATTTTGGGGTGCGGTGCCTGCGATATTATGACTTTGATTTCCCATTTGTGTACCCTCCTATATGTATATACTATTCTCTTATGAAATTTTTTTCTATCGTGTCATATTTTTATTCCAAAATAAAAAGTGCGCCAACCGAAGTGGGCGCACGAAAAACGCAAACTCCGATTGTCGCGAAACAATTCTTACGTAGTACGGAATATTACACCTACATACACATAAGCAGAATTTGCATTTTTACCAAATTCAGTTTGTGTATGTAAATTAAAAAATATTGCAATAAAAACCCCGTACTTCTCATCGGGGTTGTAAGAATTGTTTCGCATAATCAGCATAGCATATTTGCAGTTTAAAGTCAATAGTTGCGATAAAAATATTTGGTTGAAAGCGCCACACTAAATTATAGGGGAACATTAAGTTAATAAAAAACGCAACATTGAGTTGCGCTTTTTATTAACTTAATTACTCGTTATTCAAAATCCTTTGTGAAGTTGCCGTTGACGAACACGGGTACGGTTTTGCCGTCGCGGGTGGTGGCGGTGATGTTCAAATCCTTGGTGCCCACCATAAAGTCTACGTGTACGTCGGAATAGTTGATTCCGCGCTCGGTGAGTTCTTTTCTGCTCATATCCTTGCCGCCCTCGATGCAGGTGGGATACGCTTCGCCGATTGCAAAGTGGCAACTTGCGTTCTCGTCGAACAGCGTTTCGTAGAACAACGTTTGCAGCTTGCTGATAGGCGAGTCGTACGGCACGAGCGCGATTTCGCCCAAGCTGTGGCTGCCCTCGTCCGTTTCGATTATGCCTTTAAGAATATCGAGGTTGGTGTCGGCGGTGTAGTCGATTATTTTGCCGTCTTTAAGCGTGAGCGACAAGCCTTCGATAATCTTACCGCCGTAGCACAGCGGCATAGAAGCCTTGACTACGCCGTTTATGTTGCGGCAGTCGGGCGCAGAGAAAACCTCTTCCGTCGGCATGTTCGCGTTAAACGTTACACCGCCGCACTCATCCTCGCCGCCGCCGAATATATAGCCCTCGGGCAGGCCGACGCGCAGATCGGTGCCCAGTTTGTTCATATAGTGAAGCTCCTTTATGTTGAGCGCTTTCAGCTTTTGGCTGCGCGTGCGAAGCTCCGCCGAATGCGCCTTCCACGCCGCTTGCGGGTTGTCGTTCATAACGCGCGTCGTCTTGCCGATATACTTGGCAAGCTTTTTGTATGCGTCTTTGGGCTTGAGGTCGGGGAACATAAGCTTTGCCCATTCGGGGTGAGGGTAGGCGATAATCGACCACTTTACTTTGTGCGCCATAGCTTTGTCGTAGTACGGCGTAAGCCCTTTCATATCCGCGCGGTGCGCCGCCGCTATCTTTTCGCCGTCGGCGTCCTTGAGCCCGTTGGGGTCGGAACATAAAATATTGATAACGCAACCGTGCACATCGTCGCGCGCAAAATAGTTGCGTTCGTCGTACACGTACTTGGGCTTGTGCGTGAGAGTATCCACCGTTTGATGCTCGTAGTCGAGCTTGGTGAGCTCGTCGTCGCGGTACCGTACGATAACGCGCTTTGCGCCGCGCTCGTAGCACAGCTTAACTACCTCGTGCGTAAGCTCGGTGGCGTACACCGACGATATAACGTATACTTCGTCGCCCTCTTGAACGTTGACGCCCGAATACACAACTGCTTGCGATAAACCCTTAATTAGTTTTTTCATATCTGTTCTCCTTGAAAAGAAGTTATTTTTTACACTATCGTTACGATTGCTGGGAAGTCCTCGACGGTAAGCTTGTACACCGCTTCGCAACCGAGGTCGGGGTAGGCTATAAGCTCGCACTTCCTTACCGTGCTTTGGTACAGCGCCGCTGCGCCGCCTATGGCGCTGAGGTATACCGCGCCGTGTTCTTTTATAGCTTGCGTAACAGCATCGCTTCTTACGCCTTTGCCTATCATAACTTTGAGCCCGTTGTCGAGTAGCAGCGGCGTGTACGCGTCCATGCGTGCGCTTGTGGTCGGGCCGCAGCTGCCTATTATTTGTCCTTCGACGGCGGGCGTGGGGCCGCAGTAGTATATTGCCGCGCCACCGAGCGGAAAGGGCAGTTCCTTGCCCTCGTCTATTGCCGCCGCCAGTCTTTTGTGCGCTTGGTCTCGGGCGGTGTACACCGTGCCGCTTAGCATTACGATTTCACCCGCACTTAAATCTTTTATATGCGCATTATCGGCGGGAAGGCGTAATTTTTTTGCGTTTACAATGTTCAAAATTTCACGCTCCCGTGCCGCAGACTGTGGCATTGCAGGTTGACCGCCACAGGCAACATGCCTATATGCGTGGGCGCCGTTTCTATATTGACGGCGAGTGCGGTAAGCTTTCCGCCAAGCGCCGCCACGCCTATGCCCAGTTCGTTTACCTTATTCAAAATCTCTTTTTCAAGTTCGGCTACGTCCGCGCGTTCACTGTTTTGTCCTATGGGGCGTAGCAGCGCACGCTTGCTTAAACTGCACGCCGTTTCGGTTACGCCGCCTATGCCTACGCCTATAATAAGCGGGGGACATGCATTTTTGCCGCCTTTTTCCACAGCGTCCACAACCGAATCTATTATGCCTTTTTCGCTGTCGGCGGGGGTGAGCATATACAATCTGGACATGTTTTCACTGCCCGCGCCTTTTGCTAAAAAGGTTATTTCAAGTTCGTCGCCGCTTGTAAGGGTGTACTCAATTATAGCGGGGGTGTTGTCGTTTGTGTTCTTTCGCGTGAGCGGGTCGGCAACGGATTTGCGCGCATTTTTGTACGCGTCCTTTACAGCGTTGTTAATCGCTTGGTTAAGTCCTTTGCAGATAACCTCGTCGCCCAGCTTTACAAAAAACAGCGCTTGTCCAGTGTCCTGACAGCAGTACAGCCGTTGACGTTCGGCTATTGTATTGTTTTCCACAATCAGCGCGGCGGCGGTGCGCTCGACCTCGCTGTCGGTGTCTATTTGTGTCAACGCCTTTGTGACCGCCTTGTCGGGTGTGATAAGGCAGTCCGTTATGAGCTTTGTCAGCTCGCTTTGAACAACGGCGGCGTCAACTTGTTTCATAATATTATTATAACACAGCATGATACCAAACACAACAGAATTCGCTTGCATTTGGTGGTATTTTAAGTTATAATCTTTATATGAGCTTACAACTTTGCGTTATTGCGTCGGGTTCGAAGGGTAATTGCTGTTACGTTTCCGACGGCACGACCGACATACTTATAGATTTGGGCATTTCGGCGACGCGCGCCGAAAAGTGCTTGGGCGTATTGGGCGTAAACCCCGACACCGTTCGCATACTCGTTACGCATTCCCATTCCGACCACATAGGCGGGCTTAAAATATTTTGCAAAAAACACAGTAGCGCAAAGGTCATTTGCCAAAAGGAAGTGATTGGCGCAGTGGCGCAGGCAGAGGATATAACGCCGCTTGTCGCGCCGCGCAACTTTCGCGTGGGCGGGATGTACGTTACCGCGCTGCCGGTAAGCCACGACGTGCCGTGCTTTGGGTACGTTGTGTCCGACGGCACACATTCGGTTGCCGTAGTCACCGATATAGGCACCGTAAGTATGAGTCAGCTTAACGCGCTTTCCGCATGCGGTATCGTAATGCTGGAAAGCAATCACGACGTGAATATGCTTAAAGCCAATCCGCGCTACTCGGCGCCGCTCAAAAGGCGTATACTTTCGGATAACGGACACCTGTCCAACGTCGATTGCGCGTCGGCGTGCGCATACCTAGCCGGTAACGGCGTAAAGCGGTTTATTCTCGCGCATTTATCCGAGGAAAACAACGATCCCGAGCTTGCGGTGAAAACCGTGGTGGGTTCGATTGCAGATAGCGGAGTGAGCGATTTTCGCGTTACCGCCGCCAAACAGGACGCTATGTCGGGACTGTACGAAGTATGTTGAAAACAAGCAGCGATAAAATAAAAAAATTCGATTATTGCGGCGCGTGTTCATTCTATCTCGGCGCGATAGTGGTTACGCTCATTTGCCAAGCGCTTGTGGGCGTGGTTTCCACCTTGTTGTCCAAAAGCTTTCCCGATATCGCGACAAACGGCGACTTTTTGACGGCGTTTATGATATTCATTCAAGCCGCCAACGCGCTGTTTATTTTGCTGTTTTGCAAGGTAAACAAATACAGATTCGACTGCGCGCTCGCGTGTAAGCCGGACAAAAAGGTAGATTACAGAGACTTTATCATACCCGTCGTCGGGGCGATTGTGCTGCTTTGCGGTATGTACTTGCCTACGCTGTGGTACGGGTATTTTACTACTTACGCCCTGCATATTTCGCCGACAGCCGGCAATATAGACCTTAGTACGCCGTCGTCGGTTGTGATGATAGTTATTGCTTCGGTGTTTATGGCGCCCGTGTTCGAGGAAACGATATACCGCGGCGTGTTGTTTAACGGGCTTAGGAAAAACGGCGGGGCTGTAAAAGCCGTACTTTTGTCTGCGCTTGCATTTATGCTTATGCATATGAGTCCGATACAGGTCGTGTTCCAGTTTTCGCTGGGCGCGCTGTCCGCAGTAATCATGAATAAAACGCGCAGATTGCTGCCGTGCGTGCTGCTGCACGCAACCGCCAACGCCGCGGCGCTTGCCATACAGTTCGAGCCGCTTGTAGGCGTAATAGGCGGCTGCGAAGTTTGGCTTGTTGCCAATCCCGTGGCGGCGGCATTTATTACGCTTGCACTATTAGCAGCGGGCGGGGCTGTTCTGTTCGCGCTTGTGCGGTTCGGTTACGGCAAGCAAAATGCCCAAGCCGAGGCGGGCGAGAGCGATGACGAAAAGGTTACGCCGCAGACGGTCGCGCTTGCCGACGCGCGCAAAAAGGACGGCACTATGCGGTACTTTATCGCTTTGGCTATAAGCGGCGTGCTGTTTGTTATAAATCTTATTACGATGATAGCGGGGTAAAGATATGTTGCCGTTGTGGTTGAAACGCGATTATAAGGCCGTCGGCTACGCCCTCGCTTCGTGCGTGGGCGGGCTTATACTTATGCGGCTTATAGTGTACTTTGCCGCGCTGCCGTCCGACACGTACGGTCAGTCGCTCGGCGGCTCCGCGCTGTTTTCGTTATGCTCACAGCTCATATTCTTTTTGGCTGTGCCGTTTTGCATATACAAGTTTTACGGCAAACGCACCGTTAAGCAAACACTCGAATACAGCTCTGTCGGCAAGTTTAAGCCGTACTTTTTGCTCGCCATACCGCTTGGTCTTTCCGTGTACTTTATGACGGTTGGCGTGTCGTCCGTTTGGACGGCGCTGCTCAAGCTGACAGGCTATACCGTGGCTAAATCGGCGGACAATATGCCCGATAACTTTGTGTTCGGGTTTTTTGTCGTAGACTTACTGCTTACCGCAATCCTGCCCGCAGTTTGCGAGGAGTTTGCCATGCGCGGCGGGCTGCTGTCCACTGCTAAAAATTCGTTTAGTCGGTGGGGGTGCATTGTGCTGTGCGGCATAGTGTTCGGGTTGTTCCACCAAAATATACGCCAAGTGTTTTACACCGCGTTATTCGGTGCGCTTGCCGCGTATCTTACTCTTAACACCAAAAGCCTGTATCCCGCAATGCTGATGCACTTTACCAATAACTTTTTGAGCGTGTTCATCGACTACGCAGATAACTATAAATGGGCGTTCGGCGGCGGGTTTTACGCAATGCTTAACGGTATGCCCGTGTGGGCGCTGATGCTTGTGTTTTTGGCGGTGGCGGCGTTCGGCACGGCTATGGTCGTGCTTATGCTGTACATTCGTGACAGGCAGATAATCAAGAAAAAGAGAGAGGCGCTAAAAGACTGCGCGTTTGACGCGACAAATAAACGCGTCGTTATGCTGGGCGAGTTCGACGCTGAAAAGGTGAAGGACTTGGAAATGGAGCGCGAGGTTTACGGCAAGGATTATGCCGAAACAAAATATAAGCCGACACTTCGCGACCTTGCAATGTTTATCGCGCTTGGCGTGGTTACGTTGCTTACTACGGTATTTACTTACGTTTGGGGGTTCCTGTATTGAAGCGGATAAAGATAGTGTGCGTAGGCAAGCTGAGCAATGCGTTTTGCCGCGACGGCTGCGCCGAATACCTTAAACGGCTGAAATCGAGCTACGATATTGCGCTTTGCGAAATCCCCGAGCAGCCGACGAATAAAAAGGAATGCGACGAGATTTTGAAGCGTGTGGGCGAAGTCTTTGTGCTTATGGACATTAACGGCGAGCAGCCCGATTCCGTGGAGTTTGGCGATATGCTCAAAAAGGAACACGACCGCCGCGACGAAATAGTTTTTGTTATAGGCGGCGCCGAGGGCGTGGATG
>CAMWXP010000054.1 GCA_947178255.1 uncultured Clostridia bacterium
AATTTATACCGTACACACCGTCGGGCACATTCGGTTTTGCGCAATGTCTATCAATTTTTTATAAATAACTTTATGTTATAGTCTTTTTAATTATTGACAAACAGTAACAATAAATGTTATTATATATTCGTATTACTGTACGAGAGGTGTAGTATGCCTATTTCGGATGAAGTCATTGAGCTTGCACCGGTTAAAAAAACCAAAAAGACACTTATAATCATGATCGCAAGTATGGGAGTGCTGTTTGCGCTTGCCGTAGCGTTTTTGGTTATGTACTTAATCAAGCCGAGCGTGACCGAGGACACAAACCACGTTAAGGACATTACCTTGGTAGCAAACGAGCTGTTTTCGGAAACGGATGACGGCGAGTTAAAGTATTACGCTTCCATAGGCAACGAGTACACGGTGTATTCCACACTGACTGTGGATAACAATTCCAGCACAAACGTGCAGTGGGATTTCGACCCGACTTTGCTGGAAATCAAAGAGCAAAAGAACGACGGCGAGCCGTGCTTAAAGTTCATACCGAGAGTAGGTATGCATGGCAGAACCGCAAAAATAACAGTGCGCGCACCCTCGCAGGTAAGCGAATACAAAACGATAGAATTCACTATTGTCAACCAGGGCGCGGAAGACATTCAAGTCAAGCGTTACGGTGTAAGCGGCAACCTTACAACTGTTAACGGCGACAATGTAAATCAAGAATTATCGATAACTGTTCCGTACTACACAATGAACGGGAGCAGAAACAACAAGCCGATCAACGTTCAATTCGAACAGCTCAGCAAATTCGACCCCACTTCCGGCGAGTACGCAAAACTCACGTCGGTTTTGATTGACGGAAAGCAGTCGGACGCTGTTACAGTAACGTCGAGCGACGAAGAGATTATATCCATCAACCAAGAAACGGTTTGGAACGACAGCTTTTCGTTTACCGCAAAAAAGAGCTCTAACAATCAATATGTAACAATCTCGATTACGGCAAACGTAAACAACGACCAGGCCAAAGAAGTAACCAAGATTATCAAGGTCAAGGTTGACAGCAACGTCTCGCTCGGCTACGTTGATTCGATGTACGTATTCAACAAGCCTATTGTCGATAAAGAGTTCATAACCAAGGTTCAGACTCCGGGCAAGACTTCGGATATACAGTCCGGAAAACTCAAAGATGAAATTACCACCGCTAACAAAGCGGGCGCGGCAATCAAGACCATGGCGTACAACGACGGTCAAATTGTGTCCAATAACGATTTTGCGCTTGTACTGCCTTACAGCAATACCAGCACAATAGCATATAACGACATATTCAAGCACGTGTTGCTCAACCCGCTCGATATACAGTATGACGGCAATGACATAACAACTTCTTGGTATAAGGATATCGAAGTAAGGTCGTCCGATACCAACATACTTGCGGTCACACAGGATAGCACCAGCGGCGTAGTTAAGCTTACGCCCAAGGACGTAGCATGGTTAAACAAAGACGGCAAGCCCAAATGCACGCTTACTTTCAGAGACAAAAAGCAGGGCAGTGCCGGTGCGTCGATAACTATCCCCGTACAAATTATTGCGCAAACCACCGAGGTGGAGCTTGCGTACGGCAGTAACAAAACTACTGCAACCAAACCCGATATAGAGGTAATGGCGTCGGTGGGCGGTCATTACGACGTAACTATGACGTATACGTTTATCGCGCCCAACAAGGACAGTGCCAAAGTTCTTGCGGAAGAAGCTTGCTTGAACGATGCTTACAAGCTTGTCTTTGACAAGAGCGAAATGGACGTTACGCTAAAAGGCGATAACAAATTATTAGAGCCGAATACCGAGCGTCACGCTGATTTCGGCGACACGCTTACAAAGGTAAGCGGTGGCACAAGCACGGCTACGCAGTATAAGGCGACTATTACTTTTACCGTTACCGTCAAAATGGAAAAGACGGGCGCCGCAGTATTCAGGTTTATCAAAAACGGGTCGGACATTTACGGCGACGCGGATGATGCGGGTAGCCTTAAATCCAAGGATAAAGCTGTTGAGCTTTCCGCCTCTTTCAGCATAACGGAAAGCGCCAAGTCCGCATGGATTATAAAGGACGATGACGTCAAAGACGATGATAACAATAACATAGGACTTGCAACAGCCCGTAATATCGTTACCAATAACGGCGAAATGGCCGGCAATTTTGTACGCAAGCCCGGATCGGATACGGAAGCGTCTGTCTACCTGCAAAACCAATCGAGCGGGGAAATCAGTATCCTTTCTCCGACAAATATCAAACAATTTGTCAGGGCGGACAAAGATTTCTTTGAAATTAAAAAATATACAACTGTTTCCAAAAACAACAACCTATTAGCACGTGACAGAACGACGGAAATATTGTCATTTGCCGGTGGCACGCCCGATTTGAACGAAGCCGGTTCGGTCACTTTCGAAGTGCATAACGTAGGCAATGAAAAAATCGCGACGCTTACAATACATATTTATATTATCGACGCGGTTACGGACATAATTCCGGTTAATGCTCAGCAGTCTACCGACTACGCGGCAGGGGCGTTTGGCTCGATTAAAGTAACCGACGTCAAGGCCGAACATTATTTGAACAAAACGCCTACCGACTATACTTATTCCGGCATAAAGCTGTATTACAATAAAGGCGGCGCTGCCTTTGACGATGCGACGGAAGGCGGCGTAATTACATTTTCGTATAACGATACGCCGGTGTACAAGTTTGAAAAGAGCGACGGCGAGGGCAGGCTTACCGCACTCGTTGATATTTACGCATTCAGCTACCACAATACCGTCAACCTCGGCGACGTAGAGATTGAATTCTTAATTAACAATTCGGACGAGTATATAGGCAAGTACTACGGCGGTGAGTTCGAATATAAGCACAAAGCCAAAGTTTCGTTTGTGCGTATAGCGGACGGTGCGGCGTTATTTACTGATTCCGAATATCAAAACGAGGTAGCCCGTGACGACGGCTTTAACGTATCTGTTAGCCAAGATTCGGAAGCGTCTTTGTACGTCACTTCCACGGTAAACGTAGACGGTACAACCGTTTACGTAGAACGTGACGACAGTGGGCATATAGCGCCCGTCGAAAAGGCAACGTTTAGCTTGCCTACCGGTACGAGTATTACACCGACAACTAGCGATTCGCCGTCGCAAGGGCGTTACTATTCCATTGCATACCGTTCGCCCGCAATATCTACCGAACGCGAAGTATATACCGGTGCTTTCGTATACTATAATAAGAATAATACGCAAGTAGCGCTCACGTTTACCGTCAACAACGAAACGCGCAAAATCAGTTCGATGGGCATTTATCTCGACGAGGCATGTACCGATGACGATGACCATTCGCTTTCGGGCAAATCGCTTTTGTTCGGCGGGTTTATAAACCAAGCTGATTTATATTCCAATACTGTTTATGTAAGAGTGGCATACGAGAATCACCAGTCATCGTATACCTCATTCGAGGGTGCGGAATTGTCCTTGCCGTCGTACTTAAAGCTGGATGGCAAAAATCCTATTAGAGGCACTAATACATATGTTTTGCTTCCCGCTAAGTATTCTAGCAACAACAACTATGTGGAAATATTTACTTGCAGTATTACTCTTGATGAAAACGAGCAAGTAACCGACAACAAAACCGTTAAAGTTTGCCCTAGCAATAACAAAGATAAAAATGTTGTTTCGTTCACCGCCGACGTTCAAGCCGGTCTTGAAACGTTAATCGTTAAAAACGGCGAAACCACTATTGCAACTGTAACTGCGGGCAACACGGGCACGTATACTACGTCGTTCGACCTTAAAAATCCCACCGATACCAATACGCTCAATTTGTCGTTTGAATACGGCGCCACCAATAGCGAGGGTTACAGCTTATCGTACAATCACACGGGCGCGGGGCTTAATGTTACGGTGCCTACCGCTGTGAACGGATTCGATATTTCCAACAATATCAAAAATGCTACTTCCGAGTTTGCCATTGCCTCAACTGAAAGTATCAAGACGGGCAAACAAAAATTCACGCTCACGTTTATCGACGAGTATAACGGTGCGGACGAAAATAACGTTTTTGTGCTCGAAATAGAAATAACCGTAACAATGGGCATTTACGAGCTTGCTTTTGAGGACGGCACAGATCCTACTGTTACGGTGACCGGCGCGACAGGATCGCAGGCGCTTACCGTTAAGGTTAAGTATAACGGCAACAATCCAAACACTCAGCCTTCCGCCGCAGTCATTAAATCCAAAGACGTGCTTGCCGCTTATACCTTTAACGGCACGGCATACACGCTCTTTACCGGTATTACTGTAACGCGCGATTCGAAAGACGCAACAGGCAAGACGTTCACGGTACAAATCCCCAACAATATCGACCGTACGCAAAGCTACTATTTGCGACTTGTGTGCGACGGCGTTGTTTACAAGGCCGACGATCATCTTCGTTCGATTAAGATAAGCACGCTTACCTCTCATATCGTGTTTGACGACGGTAATTCCGTCAAGCCTACGCAAGCGCAAGGCGCAGCTTGCCCGTCTGCAAGCATTGTCGTGACGTCTGCAAGCGATACGTTTACGCTTGTTGCCAACGTTGTTAACGACGGTACAAACGACAAGGAAAACGATGCAAAGCAGAGCAGAGTCATTTACGGCTTGTATAGCGATTTCGATTGCACCGACGAGATAAAAACGGGAATGACTGCAAGTAACGGCGTAATCAAGGTTATTAATCCGGCCAAGATAAGCGATACTATTTACTATCTTGCCAAGTACACCGAGCAAGATACGAGCAAGAAGTACGAGCTTAAAGTCAAGCTTACGTACACTGTAGCGCCGTCTGCCGTTGCTATAAGCGGTGTGGATGCAAATGCGTTCGATTCCGCTAACAGCACGCTCACGCTTTACTACGGCAATGCAAACAACTACACGCAAGCTAATTTGTCGGGCAAAATAGATGCAACCACGGCATTTAGCGGCGCCTCGTATACGACCGAAAAAGTTACGTACACAGTTGCATTGCAAAACGCAAGCGACAGTGCGTATCTTGATATTAGCGGGCTCGTGCTTAAACCCATAGCCCTCAAAAATAACGCGTTGACTACCGTTCCCGTAGTGGTAACGGCGACGTATGCCGGCGTAACCACGGACGAAAAAGTTTACAACGTAATCATCACTCCGTTTACGACGCTCGCGCAGGGCAGCGGCTCGCTCAGCCTTTTGAACAAGGATGCGCAGTTGACCGTAACGCCTAATATCGCTACTTACGGCGGCTTTACTCACACTTATACTTTGTCTGCGGCTACGACGGATAACGGCGTGTTTGCAATCAACGGCGCAGACGATGTCAAAACAGTCAAGCTTGCGGAAGGCACAACTGCAAAGAAAGGCAATTACTCGCTTACCGAAACGGTAAGCTATGCGTATGCCGGTGCGGCTAACGGCGGAATTACGATGGTTGGCACGTTTACAAGCACCGCTACGTACACCGTAACCGTAGTAGGCGAATACGCATTGACCTTCGACCTTATGGCGGGCAACTCCGTTATTACTCCTTACGACAGCACCAAGGAATCTACCAAGTATTCGGTTGTTAACGAGAGCTTAAATTACAGCGTAAAAGTAACCAGCGCGGATACAAACTTTGTTACAACGAAGTACGGCGCAACCGTCACTCCCAACGTTGTATCCGTCGCGGCGTTCAGTAGCGGCAAAACCGCAACCGTCACGTTAACTGCCAATGCAAGCGGCGCGTTTACGATTGCCGTAACTGCAACGGTGGGCGGACAAACGTACACAGTCACTGAAAATTACTACTTCGTTTACGGCGCAAACGTAACAGCCAAGCTGTACATGTCGCAAAACGGTTCTACGTATAATGTGTTTAACGGTACCGCGCAGAATATCGATTATACCACAACTCCGTACACCTTTAAGTACGAGATTGACGGCATCTCTAACGACGTTAAGGACGAGGATATCAAGCTTGTTGTAAACGGCGCCGTCACCACAGACGCGATGGAAAAGGAAGGTAGCAAACGGTATTGGATAATAACTGCTACTAAGGCTACGATCATGCGTATCGGCGCTTCGGTCAAGATAGGTAGCCGTACAGTCTATTTGGACGAAAAGACTGTCGCACTTACCGCGACCGCGCCCGACTTTACGTTTACAGCCGACAAAGAAACGATATTGCCTTCGCAATCGCTCACGATGTCCATCGGTAAGGCGGCAGACTTCCTCGGTACTTACACCGTAAGCTACGCAATACAATCTGGCAGTGCGTACGCAACTATTAATACTACGACCGGCGCGCTTACCGCCAAGACGAACGTTGTAACCGACCAAACGGTTATAGTCCGTGCTACGATTACGGTAAGCAACGGTGTGTATGCCGGCACGTATACGCTTGATAAGTCCATAACCGTCACCGGCGTTGCGCTTCCCACGATAGCGTTTAATGCCGGCGCTGCGCGCGAAGTAGGTATTGGCGCAACCGACTATACCCAAGACTCGTACACGTTTAACCGTGTGGTAGGAGATTACACGTACAGCGATGTTTCTTACAGCTTGTCGGCAAGCAGCGCGTTATTGGCAAGCCCTGCGGATTATGAGTTGAACGGCAATAAGCTTACTATAAAGAACACTGCCAAGACAAGAGCGGGTGGTAGCATACAGCTTACCGTAACCGCAACGATTACAAGCGGCGCACATCAAGGCGAAAGCGTGTCCGACACCATTACCGTACGCGTGCTGCCTACGATGAGCACGAGCGTAAGCTTTATTGCGCTGGGCAACGCCGCGGCAACCTACGACCTTAACGGCGAAAGGTTCAAGAGTTTGAGTGTGTTTGCTCCCAACACCAACAACGCTGACGGCTTTGTTAAGAGCACCGACACATACAGTATTGTTTCGCTTAGCGTAACCGATACGACCAACTTCGGCGTGGACGGCGCAAAGCTTATTGTCAAGAACAATCTTACAGCCGCAACCACGATAAACGTGGAAGCCACCGTGCTTATTACGGATGGCGCGTATGCCGGCACTACCGTTGTCGGAACAAAGGAGGTGCGTATTGCCGTGCCGCCTTCGCTTGAAGAAAATGTGGAGTGGAATGACACCTATTACAAGTACAACGATATAATTCTTGACAAGACTAAGGTTTTGGGTAATGCTATATCGGGAGATGTCAGCGGCATAACCGTTGTTGTGCCCGATGCCGTAGCTGAGCATGTTACAGTCAAAAACAACGGCGCTGCAAGCCCTGTTGTATCGGTAAGCAAAAACTACGGTGCGTACTTTACTAACGACGAGCCGACCAAGACTTTTACCGTCAATTACGTTGTAACGCTTACGAACGGCAACGTATATTACAGCTCGGCGCAATATACCGTAGCCCCGCAACAGGTTACTATCACCGCAAAAGTCGGCGAGGACACCATAGGCAGCACCGGTCTTACCGTCAATGTCAATGAAACGTTCATTATGCAATTATCTGCCGACAAAGACTTTGATGTCGTTATAAAAGGCGTGTCTGAAAGCGCAGTATTTAATGCAACTTACGGCGGCAACGGCATTCAGATCAACGTCGGATCTGTCACTTCCGACCAAACCGTGGATGTAGAGCTCACGTTGAATGTTGCGGGACAGACCACAACGCATACATTTGCATTGATAGTTTTGGCTCCGCAAACCAACGCGCAGTACACCGCAGAAAACACCGATACTATATTCGCGCTCGATGACGGACATATCGTCGGCAATAATCAAGATAACGCTGTTGCTTCCACTTGGACGGCTGCCGGTAATGCGCAGTTTAAGTATGGTCAAAAGCTCACGATTACCGCGCCCAACGGACATAATTTGAATGAATACTTTGATTCGTTGGGAATTGAGTTTGACGGACATACCGCTTCCGCAAATAATCTAAACGGCAGTATCGCCACTATCGACTTCCCCACTTATTATGGCTACAGATATGAAGTCGATGCGTTTAACTTAAATATGCAGTTTAAGACGAATGCGGTAATCCCGTTGTCCACTATCGAAGTCAAGCTTACTGTGTATAACAGATCTTCTCGCGGTAATTCTACCGACGTAACAGTCCGATACAGAGTGCAGGTTATAGGTGCGATAGCGGTTACGCTCAATACCAACGCCGGCGACGACAATGTGACAGTAACCTACAACAATCCGTTGTATAAGCATAGTTACAGCTTGCCTACGCCTACGCGCACAGGCTATACGCTTGTCGGATGGTACACCGCGGAAAAGGGTGGCGATCTTGTTGCAAACAATGCTACCGTTACAAATACTCAACCGCACACGCTGTACGCGCGTTGGACGGCAAAAGAATATACGATAGAGTATAATAATGAGGGCAGTACCTCTACTCGTCCCGAAACAGCCAAGTACGGGGCTACGTACGGCACGCTGCTTGAGCCGACTCGTGACGGATATGACTTTGTTTGCTGGAAGGACAGCGACGGCAACGTAATTACTGCCGACACATTGGTTAAGCCCGTCAACGCCAATGTACAAACAATCACGTTGTACGCACAGTGGCGCATTCGGTACTACACCGTAACGCTCACCGAAGGTTATACCGGCGGCTCTGAATTTACTTTCCAAGTTCCGTATTGGCAATCGTTCAACATTCACAATTCGTTCAGACCTACGCGCGAAGGATATCGCTTTGACGGTTGGGACGTTGAGGGCGATGTCACTAACGTAACAAGCGACGTCACGATTACAGCTCGGTGGATACAGGTGTTTACAGTGTCGTTTAACGCAAATGCCAACGGCGAAGTTGCCAATCCGCAATCGGTACAAATGGCAAACGGCGATGCGTATGCACTGCCCACGCTCACGCGCGACGGGTATGACTTCGACGGTTGGTACAATGGCGAAACTGAAGTTGTAAACGGCACTGAGGCAACTCTTACTGCAAACGTTACGCTTATCGCGCACTGGACTCAAACCGTATTTACGCATACGGTAACGTTCGACCTTGACGGCGGCAACATAGGTGGCGAAACCGATTATTCGTTCACAGTAACGAGTGGTGCGAATTTCTCCACGCACCTTAATATTGTTCCTTCGCGCGACGGTTACCGCTTTGACGGTTGGTACATTGGAAACGCAAAGCAAGAAAGTGCTATAACAGTTGCCGCCGACGTTGAGCTTACCGCACATTGGACGGCAAATACATACACTGTTACGTTTGATGCTAATAATGGCGGCACGCTTGCCGAGGGCGATGGCACCAAAACGGTTACTTATGACGGCGCCTATGGCGAATTGCCTACGCCTACGCCGGACAGTGGCGCGATATTTGAAGGTTGGTATACCGAAGACGGTACTAAAATAGATGACGATACCTCGGTAAATATCGCCGGCAATCATACGCTTTACGCGCATTGGAGTTACGAGGAAGAATAAAGCGAATAAGAAAATCGACGAGGAATAAATTTAAATGGAAAAAATTTACACAGTAGACATTTGCGGCAGGGGGGAACACCTGCCCGTACTTCCGTTGCCTTCGGGCGTAAACATTGCGTTTTTTAATCTTCACGGCAACGTGGAGCTTACCGAGCATTGCGCCAAACACCTTGCGGAAAGGGTCAAAAAGTACGATCCCGACGTGCTTATTACAGCGGAAAGCAAGGGCTTGCAAATTACGCACTGCGTAGCGCGTGATATGGGGCAAAAAATGTACGCCGTTGCGCGCAAAAGCAAAAAGCTGTATATGCAGGACGGCATAGAGGTTCAAGCCAAAACTATAACCACTGGCGAGGTACAGCACTTGTATCTTTCCGCGCACGACGTGGATTTGATCAAGGGTAAGCGTGTCGCCATTATCGACGACGTTATCAGTACGGGCGCCGCAAACGCCGCGCTCGAACAGCTTGTTGCCATGGCGGGCGGCGAGGTCGTGTGCCGCGCCTTCGTCCTTGCCGAGGGCGACGCCAAGGACAGACAAGGCGTTGAGTACTTGGCAACTATCCCGCTACTTTAACAACATTAAAAAAGCGCTCAATAGAGCGCTTTTTGTTTGCTTAAAAATTTGTTGCTTAAAAGTTATCACTGTTATTTCTGCATAGCGGAGCGAACTGTTGTTTCGCTTTGGTAATGTCTTCCTCAGACGCTTGCTCGGTTTTGTACATACCGTTTTCCTGCATATAGCTGAACGCTTTGTATTGGTCTGCCGCCGCTTCGGTAAAGTTGTCGCGAATAATATCGCGCAGGTTTTCTTCCGCAGTTTCGCACAGTGCGGAGGAGTAAAGACGTACTATTTCCTTTTCCGAGCCGAGTACGTCCGATATTATTTCGTAGTCGTCAAGCTGGCATTTTTCTTGTGCGCTTTCACCACAGCCGCAGCTGTTGCCGCAGTTGCACCAATTATCGCTTGTTGCCGCTTGCTCGTCCTCCGGCGTTCCGTACAGCACCGACTTGTCCGTGCTGCCGTAGGTGGGCGCGCCGAAGTCGTTGGTATAATCCTCGGCGGTTTCGTAATCTATATTGCAGCTGTCGCCGTTGCACGGTTTGTGCGTGCCGTTGCCGCCGTTACTGCCGTCGCTGTCGTAACCGTCGTCCTCGTTTTCGTAAAGGCCCGAAAGGTCGGTGGTGGCCGCTTGCTCGTCGCTGCCGAAGCTGTTGCCTATATAGTCGTCTGGCGTTTGCGGATATTCGTCGTAGCCGTCTACGTCCGTTTCCACTATAAAGTCGGAAGCAAACTCCTCGGGCACTTCGTTTTCGTATTCGGGGCAATCGTTGTGATCGAGATCGTAATCGTTATCGTATTGCATAATATTTCTCCTTAGTTTTTGTTCAGGTAATTGTTAAGCGTTTCGTAACGCTGTTTGTGTCCGTTGGCAAGGTTGCCAAGCGCGCATTTCAGCTGCTCGTTGTCCGTTTCGGACACGTAATTGCAGCATTTTTTGTACGCAAGCTTTTCACTGCGCATAAGCTCGCTCAATTCCGTAAGGCTTTTTGTAGTCATAATTTCTCCTTGATTTGTTGTGTATATAATATGTGCTGTGTAATTTATTTTTATTCGCGCTTGATTTTTCGTGCGTATAATGTTAAAATATACGCGTATGGGCAAGATAACGGATATCCAAAAGCAAAAACGCAACCGCACGCGCGTCAGTATATTTATCGACGGCGAATTTGTGTGCGGGTTGGACGAGGTTGCCGCCGCTTCCGCACGGCTCAAAATAGGCGACGAAATCACCGCCGACGAGCTTAAAAGCGTAATGGAAAAGAGCGAGCTCAATTCGGCGTTCGAGCGTGCGGTAGGGTATCTATCTATCGCGCCACGCGCAAAAAAGGAAATTTACAAATATCTTTTGGATAAGGGCTACGACAAAGCCATAATAATGCAGACTATCGACAAGCTTGTCGCTTATCACTATATAGACGATTATCTTTACGCGCAGACTTATATAAGGTCTAAGTCCAAAAAGTACGGCTCATTCAGGATAAGCGCCGAGCTCAAACAAAAGGGCATCGCGCAATCTGTCATTGACGAACTAATGGACGACGCGCCCGAGGATAATATAACGGATATTGCTCAAAAGTATATTAGGTCGCACAAGTCGGCGGACAAGCAAAAGCTTAAAAGATTTTTGGCAGGGCGCGGCTTTTCTTGGGATAGCATAAACTCCGTCGTCGCACAGCTTTCAAGCGAACTTGACGGCGGCGACGACGATTACGATTAATCACGGATAAGGAGTGACTATTATGAACGATACGGTGCTTTTGCCCGACGGCATAAAGATCGGACACGCGCAAGACGATTACACGGGCGTTACTTGTATTCTTACCGACTACGCGGTGGGCGGCGTGTCCGTGCGCGGCGGCGCCCCGGGTACGCGCGAAACGGATATGCTTCGCGCCGAAAAGTCGCAGGGCTTTGTAAACGCCGTCGTACTTTCGGGCGGCTCGGCGTACGGACTGGAAGCGGCGTGCGGCGTTATGGACTACCTGCGCGAAAATAATATCGG
>CAMWXP010000055.1 GCA_947178255.1 uncultured Clostridia bacterium
GTGCGCAATAGCGCCACTGTAAATAAAGCATGAAAAATCGGTATACGCTTGACCTGTCGTGACAGAAGTACCCGACGTATAATCTTGATAATACGCTTGGTCACCGTAAACAAAAGCGGCACTACCCGTTCCGATCCGGGTAATATCGCTCGGAACGATAAGGACGTACTTCTCCGTAGAGCCGAAAATTTGACCGGTATCGAAAGTGGCATAAATGCCGGTGTCCTCGGTAACGGATGCACCTGACATTATTTTGCCGTTTTCCGCAAGCTTTCCTTTTTGCGAGCCGGTGCCGAGAACCGCACGTATATTGGGTTTCCAACCGTAAAGCGTACGACCCTCCGCACTGTCCTTTACGCCCGTCGTATAGATGTAACTTTCTACGTCTAAATATTGATCGGCAGGTATACCATAAATATTATTGGTGTAGTTTCCGTTAATGTCCTTATGGGCTTCGTTCTCGATATATGTATACTTGCCCGTCTCGGGATCGACATCGTCGGAAGCTGCGTCAATAGGACCGATTACATAGTCTGACGGATAACGCTTAAACAAATCGATCATCTGCACTCTTTCGTTATCACGCGCGCCGTTTGCCGAAGCGTTGACAGCGCCGGCAATAAGCGTTTTGCCACTCTCTAACGAATAGGCGCTCACGCCGAAAACCACACCGATTATTACGCACAATGCTGTAACCAATGCGACAAAAAACAATCCTACTTTTTTATTGACAGTTATCTTTTTTTCCATAATATAGTCCTCGTAGCAAGCAAAAAAGAGCAATACATAAACGCACCACTCACTAACCCCTTTGCAGTCTATATATTTATATAGACATTTTGTCGAATGAATTATACAATATCCGTGCAACGCTGTCAAGCAATAAAAGGCGGTTTTTGTAGAATTATTTCATAATTATATCGCATTAACGTATACATGTATGTGTACCTTTACTTTTTTAACAGCATGCATAAAACAGTATATGCATGGCGGCTATTAAGTTTGCCGTAAATATCTTAAATATGCGGCACTTCCAATATAAAAGGACTTACGCCAAGCGGAGTAAGTCCCGATATTTTGAAGTTTGTATCGTTAACGATACGTATTACCTTTTGGACAAATATTCGTCGATTGCCTTTGCCGCAGTCTTGCCTGCGCCCATAGCCGAAATGACGGTAGCCGCGCCGGTAACGGCGTCGCCGCCGGCATAAACTCCCTCGCGCGAAGTTAAACCGTCTTCGTTTACTATTATGCCGCCCCAGCGATTTACTTCCAAGCCTTTGGTAGTGGATTTAATCAACGGATTAGGGCTTGTACCTATCGACATAATAACCACATCGACGTCAAGATCGAACTCGCTGCCGGCAACGGCAACAGGCCTGCGCCTGCCGCTTGCGTCGGGTTCGCCCAGCTCCATTTTTATACACCTAATACCCTTGACAAAACCGTTTTTAGGGTCGCGCGGATCGCTCTCGTTGTTGTAACCGAGTATCTCGACAGGGTTGCACAAAATGCGAAAATCTATGCCCTCTTCCTGCGCGTGCTCCACCTCTTCGCGGCGAGCGGGAAGCTCATCCATAGAGCGACGGTAAACGATATACACCTTTTCAGCGCCCAACCGAAGCGCCGTTCTTGCCGCGTCCATTGCAACGTTGCCGCCGCCCACAACCGCAACCTTGCCGCCCTTCATAATGGGAGTTTGCGGATCGTCTAGATAGGCTTTCATCAGGTTGCTACGCGTCAAAAATTCGTTGGCGGAGTACACGCCCTTGTATGCCTCGCCCGGTATATTCATAAAGTTTGGCAGCCCGGCGCCCGAACCGACAAACACAGCCTCGTACCCCATTTCGAACAGCTCGTCAATGGTCAAGGTTTTGCCGATAATAACGTTGGGTTCGATATCTACGCCAAGCTCTTTAAGCGTTTCCACCTCTTTTGCCACAATCGCCTTGGGCAAACGGAACTCCGGAATGCCGTATACAAGCACGCCGCCTGCGGTATGTAGCGCCTCGTAAACCGTTACTTTATACCCTTTCTTTGCAAGGTCGCCCGCACAAGTAAGACCTGACGGACCCGAACCTACGACTGCTACGCGGTGACCGTTGGACGGCGGTATTTGCGCCTTGTCCTTGGTATGCTCGTTGTGCCAGTCTGCCGCAAAGCGTTCCAGCCTACCTATGCCTACCGGCTCGAATTTAATGCCGAGCGTGCATTTGGATTCGCATTGAGTTTCCTGCGGACATACGCGTCCGCAAACGGCGGGAAGCGACGAAGTTTTGTTAATAACAGAATATGCTCCCTCAAAGTCGCCCTCCTTTATTTTTGTGATAAAGTCGGGAATATTGACGTTTACGGGACAGCCCGAAACACAAGGTTTGTTTTTGCAGTTTAAGCATCGCTTTGCTTCTTCGACGGCGATTTGTGCAGTATAACCAAGCGCCACCTCGTTAAAGTTGTGCGCACGTACTTGCGGTTCCTGCGTGGGCATTTCGTGTTTTTTAGGATTGATAGCCATTATTCACCACTCCTTATGCCTTTTTAAATAGATTGCATGCGGCTTGGTGCGCATGCCTTTCAAAATCGGAATACATTCTGCCGCGCGACATAGCCTCGTCAAAGTCTATTTCGTAGCCGTTAAAATCGGGACCGTCCACACACGCAAACTTAGTTACGCGCTTTCCGTCCTGCACAAGCGTAATACGGCAACCGCCGCACATGCCCGTGCCGTCTATCATAATCGGATTCATCGAAACCGTTACCGGAACATCGAACGGTTTTGCCGTTAACGTAACGTATTTCATCATTACAAGCGGACCGATAGTTATGATCATATCAAACTTTTCGCCCGCTTCCAACATTTCTTTAAGCGGTACGGTAACGTTGCCCTGTCTTGCGTACGAGCCGTCGTCCGTCATAACAATCAATTTGTCCGAGCACGCTTTAAATTCGTCTTCGAGAATTAACAGGTCCTTGTTTCTAAACCCTATAATGCTGGTTACCTTTGCGCCCAAACGGTGAAATTCCTGCGCAACGGGCATTGCGATTGCGCAACCCACGCCACCGCCTACAATACACACATTTTTTATGCCGTCGGTATGCGTTGCTACGCCCAAAGGTCCCGCAAAGTCCTGTATATACTCGCCCGCTTCTTTGTGGTTTAAAAGCTCGGTGGTAGCTCCCACTACTTGAAAAATAATCTTTACCGTGCCTTCGTCTGGATTGCAACCCGCAACGGTAAGCGGAATACGTTCGCCTGCCTCGTCCACTCGCAAAATTATAAACTGTCCGGGCTTGGCTTTTTTGGCAACCAACGGAGCGTCAATCTCCATTTGCGTTACCGTGGGGTTTAAAACCTTTTTTCTGACAATCTTATACATTTCATTTATTCCTTATCACATTACGGACGCTGTCCCATTCCGCCTTCAAGCGTCAGCGTTTCGCCCGACATATACTTGAAGTCCGGAGAAGCAAGCTGTACGCATACCCTGCCTATTTCTTGCTCGGAATTGCCGTAATGCCCCATGGGCGGCATATGCACGTTCGCCTTGAACGCGTCGGGATACGCTTCTTGGAACTGTTCGAGCTGCGACGTCCATGCAAGCGGGCAAATAACGTTTACGTTGATACCGTCCTTGCCCCACTCGGTTGCGGCCACGCGACTTAAACCGCGAATACCTTCCTTAGCGGCGGCATACGCGCATTGACCGTAATTGCCGAACAATCCCGCGCCGCTTGCAAAGTTGATTACCGAACCCTTTGTTTCCTTTAAGTAAGGATAGCAAGCTTTCATATAGTAGAACGCCGAATACAGTCCCGAGTATAACGCAAGGTTAAATTGATCGGTAGTATGGTCGGCAAGCGTAACGCCCGAAGCGGACGCCTGCGCATTGTTGATAAGTACGTCGATTCGTCCAAATGTTGATATTGTCTTGTCTATAACGTTTTTAACGGTAGCCTCATTGTCCGCACCCGCATTTATATCGGCGACTACTGTCAAAACCTTAATGCCGTACAGCTTTTCAAGCTCCTGTTTGGCGTCTATAAGCTTTTGCTCGTTTCGACCTGTAAGCACGAGATTTGCGCCTTCCTTAGCATAAGCGATTGCTATGCCGTAACCGATCGAACCGGCCGAACCGTCCTTTAGCGGCTTAGCACGGCCGCCGCCCGTAATGATAGCGGTTTTACCCTTTAAATGTCCCATTGTCAAATCCTCCAAAAAATTTATTAGATGCGCGTCAATCCGTCGACGCTCAAAACCCAGATTATAGCATATTTAAAAACTTATGTCTACACTTTAATTCGGCAATACCTTAATTCGCCGTTTCTTTTAACCAATTCAAACACTCGCGGTATCCGTCAAAACCCTTACCGCACACAGTTTTTTGCGCGTACATTCCTACGTAAGAAAGCTTACGGAATTGTTCGCGACTGTGAATATCGGTCAAATGCACTTCCGCCGTAGGCAAGCCTACCGCCTTTAACGCGTCCAAAATCGCCACCGAAGTGTGCGTATACGCTGCGGCATTGATTACGATACCGTCGAATTGCCCATATGCATTTTGAATGGCCGTCACCAGTGCTCCTTCCGAATTGGACTGAAATATGTCTACGTCCAAATCAAGCTCTTTTGCGACATTACGGATAAAGTCTATCAAGTCGTTATATGTTCCCTTTCCGTATAGCGCAGGCTCCCTAATGCCTAGCATATTGAGATTGGGACCGTTCAAAACCAATACTTTCATATTTTTAACTCCTCCAATTTGTTGCCAACCGATTGTCGTGTGGCGATGTCTTAACTTTTATGACAAAGCATAATCGCCAACTACGCTACCTCGTAATAGCTGCCCAAAAACACAATCTGTCCATTTCCATTTTCCAATTCCGCAAATAGGTTGACTACTTCGGGACTTTCGATGTCCGCTTCGAAATCGAAGTAAAACATAAATTCAAATGTTGAATTGGGCAACGGTCTGGATTCCAATTTAGTCAGGTTGAACCCCAAAGTGGAAAACTTGTTAAGCATGCGGTTGAGCGCACCCGGGGTATGCGGCAAATTAACCATTATGGACACACGGTTGGAATTCTTGAAAATTTCCATCGTCTTGGAAATCAATATGAATCGGGTGTAATTGTAGTCGTTGTCTTGCATATTTGCGGCAAGCACGTTAAGCCCGTACAACGACGCGCACTCCCGACTGCTTATGCAAGCAATGTCCGTTCTATCCGACTCCGCAACCATTTTGGCGGCAACAGCGGTATTTGGCACGACAGTCACTTTTATGTCCGTTTTTCCCAACCAATTTTTGCATTGGTTGATGGCCTGTTCGTGAGAGAATACCTCTTTAATCTCACTTAGCTTGACGCCTCTTTTTGCAAGCAAGTGATGCTGTACGTGCAACTTGATACTGCGTACAATATAGAATTTATGCTCCTTCATAAGGTCGTACACGGCGTTGACCGAACCCACCGAGCTGTTTTCGATGGGAAGCATTCCGTACTTACACAACCCATTCTCTACTGCGTTGAATACGCCCTCGAAGTTTTTGAAGTAAGTAATGTCACTTAGCGGGAACAAGCGATTGGTTGCAAGCATGCTGTACGCACCCTCCACGCCTTGACAAGCGACGGTCGCATAGTCGGGAAACGCCTTTAATCCACCTTCCAGATTGGAGCGTATTTCTTGCGCAATGCCCGACTGTATACGTACAAACCGCGCTTGATATGCACGGCTGGTTTCAAACAGCGTATCAAACACTTGCTTGCAGTATACGCGCACGTCAGGATCGACAGCTTTTGTAACGCGGTTAAGAATGGCGTTTTCCCTTGTCAAATCCTGCACGTAGTGATTTGTCTTGGCCTTCTCCTCGCCCACCTGCTTAATCAGCTTCATACGCTTATCGTAAAGTTCTGCAAGCTTATCGTCAATATCGTCAATTTTATTTCTAAGTTCGGATAATTCCATAATTACCTCCCGCCCAAAGGCGTCGTGTTTTAGCCGTTTTGTCCTTGTGCTTCCAACAACGCGTCCGCGATAGCGATTGCTACGCAAGACTCCACTACCGGCACGGCGCGAAGCGCAATGCATGTGTCATGCCGCCCGCCAACGCTAAGCTTTGTAGGCGTCATATCCTTCAAGTTCACGCTGTCCTGCTCCTTAGAAATGGACGGAGTGGGCTTGACGGCAACGCGCACCAAAAGCGGCGCGCCATTGGTTATTCCACCGTTTATTCCGCCGTTGTGGTTTGTTTTGGGTACGACTACGCCGTCGCTTAGCGTCCACGGATCGTTGCCCTCGCTACCTTTCATTTTGGACAGCAAAAAGCCGGAACCGAATTCCAGTCCTTTGGTGGCCGGCATGGCAAAGATTGCGGAAGCAATCCGCCCTTCCATGCTTTGAAACCCGCATTCGCCCAAACCTACAGGCAATCCCAACGCAACGCACTCGATAACGCCGCCGACTGAATCGCCCTCGGCCTTGACTGCTTGCAGCTTGTCCGCGATTTCATTTTTCTTTGCGCCACCCAGCACGGGAATAGGCTGACCTTGCGCCGCTTCCATTTGCTCTTTGGTGGGAATGCCGTCGAGATATGAACATGCGTTAATTCCGCCCACCTCGCTCAAATACGCGCCGACGAATATTCCATGCTTTTGCAAATAGGTCTCGGCAAGATACCCAACAACACATAACGGCGCGGTAAGTCTACCCGAAAAATGCCCGCCGCCCGCCAAATCGGCGTAGCCTTTGTATTTTACACCCGCAACGTAGTCAGCGTGAGCGGGGCGCGGAATATCCCGAAAAGCTTCATAGTCGTCGCTTTTTTGATTGGAATTATAAATGGTGACATTCAACGGCGCGCCTGTGGTAAACCCATTTTTCACGCCCGACAAAAAGACCGGTCTGTCATCCTCTACGCGTGGCGTAGTAAAAGCGGACTGCGTTTTTCGGCGCGACATAAACGCCTGCAAGCCCTGCTCGTCCACGGGAATACCTGCGGGCAGTCCCTCCACCGTTGCGCCGACGGCGGGGCCGTGCGATTCACCGAACACCGTAATTTTCAAACAGGCAAACGACATATATTACCTCCCAAGCTTTCATAGTCCGCAAAGAATGCGGGGTAAGATTTATTTACCGCTTCCGCGCCCGATATTGTAATAGGCGCTTGGGCACGAATGGCTGCAACCGCGCCCGCCATTGCCAAGCGGTGATCGTTGTAAGAGCAGAGTGTACCGCCGTCGAAGTGCGGTACGCCCTCTATTTTCAGCGCGTCGTCATACTCGTTATATGTAGCGTGAACGCCCAGACGAGTCAACATATCGATGACGGCGGCCACGCGGTCGCTTTCCTTTATTCTTAAACGCTTTACACCAGTTATGACCGAAGTCCCCTTAGCCGCAGCTAATGCAACGGACATGGCGGGTACTGCGTCTGGAATGTCGTCGGCGTCAAAGGTGATAGCGTGTAGATTGGACGGCTTAGCAGTAAGCCTGCCGTTTTTCCAACTTATATCCCCACCCGCTTGCTTTAACAGCTCCTGCACGCGTCTATCCCCTTGTGAGGACTCGACGTTCAAGTTTCCGATCGATATTTCCTCGCCGAGTAGCCCTGCGACCATCCAAAACGCCGCGTTAGACCAGTCGCCTTCAACCTTTCTATCGCCGCAAACGGAATATCTTGCGCCGCGAATAAAAAATGTATTACCGTTTTTAGTAATTTCGGCACTGCTTTTTTGTAGTACGTCCAGAGTAATATCTATATACGCTTTGGACGATTCACCGCGCACGGTAAGCGTGCTGTTTCCTTCCAATAACGGCAAGGCAAGCAACAGCCCCGTTACGTATTGGGAAGAACGACTACCGTCTATTTCGTAATCGCCGGCCGATAGTTTTCCAGAAATAGTTAACGGAAGTCCTTTCCCCACTACTTTTATGCCGTGTTCCTTTAAGCAATTTAACAGTTCGTCCATCGGGCGTTCACCTAACCGTTTCGCTCCGGTAAATGTCGTTTCAATTCCCAAAGCGGCTGCAATCGGAACTGAAAAGCGCAAAGTAGAACCGCTTTCTCCGCAATCGACCACAGAGCGCTCCACCTTTACGGCAGGTGTAATTTTTACGCCGCCGTCTACACTGTCGAACTTTGCACCGAATGCTGTCAGCGCACGGATAGTTGCCGACAAATCGTCCGAGGAAAAATCACCGAGCAATACGCTTTCGGTACGAGAAAACGCCGCCGTAATCAACATCCGGTGTGCGTACGATTTGGAGGCCGGCAAATCCACCCGTCCTTTTAAGTTTTTAGGAGTTAATTTGATATCCACAAAAAATGTCATCCAAAATTTTTTTCGTCATGACAAGCAGTACTGCTCAAAAAGCTCTTTGAACCTCGGGAGCGAACGCTCTATTTTGTCGGTAGGAACACAGTAAGCGATACGGACGTATCCGTCTACTCCGAAATCGTCACACGGAACAACTAAGATATCCTTACACCGCGCCTTTTCGCAAAATTTAACGGCATCCTTTTCCAAAGCTTTGACAAAAAGATAAAATGCTCCGTCGGGCTTAACGCATTCGTAACCGTATTCGGTGAGCGCATTATACAAAATATCACGGTTCTTTTTGTACGGCTCCACATTGACTTTAACATCAACGCAGCGCTTGATAACCTGCTGAAAAAGACTGGGTGCACAAATATATCCCAACAGCCTTCCCGCACCGCAAATTGCAAGATAGACCTCCTGCGCATTGTTCATTGTCGAATTCACTGCGATATAGCCTATTCTCTCGCCCGGAAGCGACAATGATTTGGAAAACGAATAGCACACCACCGTATCGTCGTAGTAATTCATCAAATACGGCACATTCACTCCGTCGTAAACAAGCTCGCGGTACGGTTCGTCGGCAATAAGATATATAGTTTTTCCGTACTCTTTTTCCTTCTCCTTTAATATCTCGCACACGCGTTTTATGGTATTTTCTGTATATACAACGCCACTCGGATTGTTAGGCGAGTTTATAATAACAACGCGTGTATTATCGTTTATCTTTGCTTTGAAATCGTTTAGGTCTATCTGAAAATCGCTTTCGTTCGGCTTGGATACTACTACCTTTCCGCCCGCGTTTTCGATAAACACGCGGTATTCGGTAAAGAACGGCGCAAAAACCACACATTCCTCGCCGGGATTTAACATGGCTTTTAACGATATCGCAAGCGACGCCGCCGCACCGCAAGTCATATAAATATTATCGGCAGTGAGCGATAAACCGAACCGATTATTTATTGAATCGGAAACAGCCTTTCTTGCACCAAAGTCACCTTGCGCCGAAGTGTAGCCGTGCAATAGCACCGAGTCCTCGGTTTTCAACAGCTCTTTTATTGTGTCGGAAATCTCTTTGGGCGGCTGTACACTTGGATTGCCGATAGAAAAATCAAATACGTTTTCCACGCCTATTTCTGCCGACCTTTTTTTGCCGTACTCGAATATTTCTCTTATAACCGAGCGCTTGCTACCAAGCCTATACGCATTTTCGTTTATTTCCACGTTCTCTTATCCTCCGCCCTATTTTTCACGCACCTTGGATACGACAGACAACATCACGTCCAGCCGCTTGACAAGCTCGTCAAACTGTTCGGGTCGCAAGCTTTGCGCACCGTCGCAAAGCGCGTGCGGAGGATCGTTGTGCACTTCGATTATAAGTCCGTCCGCACCCGCGCCTACCGCAGCCAAGGACATCGGGGCTACAAGTCTAGCCAATCCGGATGCATGAGACGGGTCAACAATTACGGGTAGATGAGTCTTTTCCTTCAAAATCGGAATGGCGGACAAGTCCAAAGTATTGCGGGTGTACGGCTCGAATGTGCGAATTCCGCGTTCGCAAAGAATTACTTGCGTATTACCTTCCGACATGATATATTCCGCACTCATCAACCATTCTTCGATTGTATTTGCAAGCCCTCTTTTCAAAAGAATCGGTTTGCGTGTTTTGCCAAGCTCTTTCAAAAGTTCGAAGTTTTGCATGTTTCTTGCGCCGACCTGAATGACGTCCACGTCTTCGAATAGCGGCAAGTGATTGATATTCATAATTTCCGTCACTATCGGCATTCCCGTTTCTTTCTTTGCATGGAGCAGAATTTCCAAGCCCTTATCTCTCAACCCTTGAAAAGCATAAGGCGAAGTACGCGGCTTGAATGCCCCGCCGCGAAGCAACGTTGCACCCGACTTTTTGACGGCGCGGGCTATTGTAAGCACTTGCTCCTCGCTTTCCACGGAACAAGGCCCGGCAATCAACTGAAAGTTAATTCCGCCGAAACAATGCCCAGAAACGTCCACTATGGTATCGTCGGGGTGAAGTTTTCTATTTGCGTTTTTATACGGTTCTTGGATTCTCGTTACCGTATCCACAATATCCAAAGAATTCAATAACCCTATATCCACGCGGGAAGTGTCGCCAACCAACCCCAAAACCGTGGAGTTCTCCCCCTTAACAAGATGGGTTTGGAGACCTAAACTATTTATCCAATCCATCAGATTTTTTAACTGCTTTTCTTCAGAATCGTTTTTCAAAGTGATGATCATATTGACCTCCTAAATAAAAAACCGCCGTATGGCGGTTTTCGCTTTTATTTTTGGATTTACTCCAATTAAAGAACGATTTTACCGCGCACACAAATTGTGACTACCAAAGTAATAGCCACTGCCAAAAGTAAAAAATGCATTGCCACGATTGCCGTTCATATCTCATCTCCGTTAATAAATAGATTATAAAAAAAATCCTACTTTTTGTCAATAATTTTGATTATGTTTTTTATCCGTTTTTCAAAATATCCGCTTTCAATTGCAAGTTAAATCTAAGTACTGAATATATTTAGATTAATTTTCGGATTGATTATCTTTAGATTGAGCGGATTGCTCTACGTTTTCGTTAATCTCTTGCACGGAATTTTCCGTTTTGGAATTTTGCTGTTTTAACAAAAACATATAAGAGACAACAAGAAGTATGGACGACACCGTAACCGTAATAGCGGTTGCAACATAAGACGTATACAATGCGTATATGGTAGAAGCATAACTCACATAGTCGGAAATTATCACTCTAATAACAATCAATGATAAAATTGCCAAAGCGACAAGCGCTATGCACGTATACGTAAGCGCTTTTTTACGATTATTTTTGAGCAACAAAAATATTAGGACAAGTGCGATTCCCAACATGATTACCGCTAACTCTGACAAAGCAATGAAAGCAATCGGACTATAGTTTATATTAAAATCAGTAAATAACATTAGGCTGTCGACAAACCCTGCAATCAGGGCCACAACAAGTGAAACAAACGACACTCCCAACATTACGGCAAGAACAGTCTTTTTTTCAGGCATAAAACACTCCTTTACGATTTGTTAAAACCAATGCAAGTTTACGTATTTTATATCAATACGGTTTTATCTTTACAAATTATTTATTTTTAGGCTTAGTAGCATTTACTTTCGATGCGGTAGTAGTGGTTTTGGGCTTAGCCGTACCTACTTGCGATGCGGGAGTAGTCGTTTTAGGCTTAGCCGTACCTACCTTCGGTTCGGGTGTACTTGCCTTAGGTTTAGTAGCATTTACTTTCGGTTCGGGAGTGCTTGCTTTAGGCTTAGCAGCATTTACTTTCGGTTCGGGTGTATTTGTTTTGGTCTTAGCCGCTCCTACTTTCGATGCGGCGGTTTCTGTTTCGGGCTTGCTACTCTTGCCTTTGAATTTTATTATTCCACGTTTATATAACACAAAAACAACTGCTCCGGCTACCAATACCACACCTACAACAGACAGCGCCACCGCCAGACCTATGCCTGTCGTATTCTTATCATTGCCGGAATT
>CAMWXP010000056.1 GCA_947178255.1 uncultured Clostridia bacterium
CGCGCCGTGCAGGACGGCAGCGTGGACGCCGCTTACGTTTACGCTTATTCGGCACAGCTGTTTGTAAACAATGATTCCACCGATTCATTATATTACAGCGTGATGAACGGCATGAGCGCGCAGTTCAGTATGCGCGTCGGCAAGAACGTCGATCACGAGCTGATAACCATTCTTAACAAATGCATTAAGTATACGCCCGATGACGTTGTAAACGAATTGTCGATGAAGTATATTACGTATACGGTCGGCGACATGAGTTTTTGGCAGTACTTAAAGAATCATCCGGAAATAATAATAATAGTGCTTGTGGCGATTGCACTTATCGTATTCGTTATTGTAGCGCTTTATCTGCGCGGGCGTTGGAACAAAAAGTTGTTGCACAACACCGAGCAGTCCAACAAAAAAATGGGCGAGCAGCTCGCCATAGTCGAAGCGCTCAGCCGCGACTATACCAACGTTTACGCTATCAACGACAAGACGTCCACCGCGCGCGTAATCAAGCTGGAAGGCTACGTTACCGAGGGGTTAAACAAGGATTCGGCGGAGGAATACGATTACACCACTATACTAGAAAACTATATTCGCACCCGCGTTCATCCCGAGGATCAGAAGGAGCTTTCCGACGCGTTGAAGCTGGACAAAGTCACGGAGCAGTTGCGCGAGCATGACGATTATATGGGCAGCTACCGTATTCAGGACGGCGACGAAATTCATCACCTGCAATATGCGTACTTAAAGATTTCGGGCGACGCAAACGGGAATGGCGGCTTTATTCTTGCGGGCTTCCGCAATATCGACGACGTCATCCGCAAGGAGCAGGAACAAAAGAACGTTCTTGCCGAGGCGCTTGCGCAGGCGCAGTATGCCAACAAAGCTAAAACTACCTTCCTCAACAACATGTCGCATGATATCCGCACGCCTATGAACGCCATTATCGGCTTTACGTCGCTGGCTGCGTCGCATATCGACAACACGGAGCAAATAAAGAGCTATCTCAGCAAAATTATGACGTCGGGCAATCACTTGCTCAGCCTTATAAACGACGTGCTGGATATGAGCCGTATCGAGAGCGGCAAGGTCAAGATAGAGGAGCGGGAAGCAAGCCTGCCCGAAATTATGCACGACCTTAAAACCATTGTGCAGGCCGACGTCAAGGCTAAGCAGCTCGAATTCTATATCGACACACTGGACGTCACCAACGAAACAATTATTTGCGATAAGCTCAGGCTCAACCAAGTGCTGCTAAATATTTTGAGCAACGCCATCAAGTACACCAAACCGGGCGGCATGGTCAGCGTGCGCGTCACTCAAACCGCAGAGGCGTCGGACGGGCGTGCCACTTATCAGTTCAACGTCAAGGACAACGGCATAGGCATGAGCCCCGAATTTTTGAAGCACGTGTTCGAACCGTTCGAGCGCGAGCAAACCTCCACCGTAAGCGGTATTCAGGGCACGGGCTTGGGCCTTGCAATCACCAAGAATATTGTCGACATGATGAACGGCACTATTAAGGTGGAAAGCGAAATGGACAAAGGCTCGGAGTTTATCGTTACGTTCAGCTTCCGCGTTGCCGACGCTCACGTCGAGTCGCCGAGGCTGGAACAGCTGGAAAACATCCGCGCGCTCGTAGTCGACGACGACGTAAATACCTGCATGAGCGTAAGCAAAATGCTTTCCTCGATAGGTATGCGCCCCGACTGGACTACGCTGGGCAAGGAAGCTGTTATTCGCACCAAGTTCGCGCTGGAACAAAACGAGGCGTACGGCGCGTACATAATAGACTGGCTTATGCCGGATATGAACGGCATAGAGCTTGTACGCCGTATCCGCAAAATAATAGGGGACATGACGCCCATAATCATCCTTACCGCATACGACTGGTCGGATATCGAAAAGGAAGCCAAGGACGCGGGCGTTACCGCATTCTGCTCCAAACCGCTATTCCTTTCGGAGCTGCGCAACGTGCTTGCGGCGCCGTATACGGAGAAAAAGGAGGAAGACGCACCTGCCGAGCCCGAGCTGCGCTTTGACGGCAAAAAGGTATTGCTTGTCGAGGATAACGAGCTTAACCAAGAAATCGCGCAGTCTATCTTGGAAATGGCGGGCTTCGTAATAGACACCGCGGACGACGGCAGCATTGCCGTGAAAAAGATGAAGGAGCAGCCTGCGGGCACGTACGACGTTATTCTTATGGACGTGCAAATGCCTATTATGAACGGCTACGAGGCGACAAGGGCAATTCGTGCGCTTAAAAGCAAGAAAAAGGCGAATATCCCCATTATCGCAATGACAGCCAACGCATTCGAGGAGGACAAAAAGGAAGCCTTGGAGGCGGGCATGAACGGCTATGCCGCAAAGCCTATCGAAATAGACAAGCTGATGCAAACGTTAAAGGATATCCTGAAATAAGTTCGGTAATAAAAGCCCGTTCTCGAAAAAATCCGAGAGCGGGCTTTTTGTATGAAAAATATGCAACTCCGTTATGATACACATGGCATATTATCGTTTTACATTACGACCGATTTGCTGTATAATATAAATTGAATACAGTGCATTTATCAGTAACGTAGGAGAGAAAAATGAATTATAGGGAACTGTCCTTAAAGAAACACGGCGAGTGGAAGGGTAAAATCGAAACTGTTTGCCGTGTGCCTGTCGCAAGCCGCGAGGAGCTTTCGGTCGCGTACACGCCCGGTGTTGCCGAGCCGTGCATGGCCATACATAACGACGTCGAAAAGTCGTTTGAGCTTACGCGGCGGTGGAATACCGTTCCCGTCATAACGGACGGCACAGCCGTTTTGGGCTTGGGCGATATCGGCCCGGAGGCGGGTATGCCGGTAATGGAGGGCAAGTGCGCGCTGTTTAAGGCGTTTGGCAACGTGGACGCGTACCCCATTTGTCTCGGGACAAAGGACACCGAGGAGATTATAAAAACCGTAAAGATAATGGCGGGCTCGTTTGGCGGAATCAACTTGGAGGATATTTCGGCCCCGCGTTGCTTCGAGATAGAAAGGCGCCTGAAAGCCGAGCTCGATATTCCCGTATTCCATGACGACCAGCACGGCACTGCCATAGTGGTGGCGGCGGCACTGTTGAACGCACTCAAAATCACGCGCAAAAAGGTTGACGAAATAGCTATCGTAATAAATGGCGCAGGCGCGGCGGGTATCGCCATCGCCAAATTCCTTTTAAAGCTGGGCGCCAAGCATATAACTATGTGCGACCTTAAAGGCATTATTTGCAAGGGCGAGGCTTGGCTCAATCGGGCGCAAAGCGAGGTTGCCGAAGTTACCAATTTGCGGCATATTACGGGCGGGCTTGCCGACGCAATGAAGGGTGCGGACATGTTTATCGGCGTTTCCGGCCCGCATTGCGTTACAAAGGATATGGTCAAATCAATGGCGGATAAATCCGTGCTGTTTACTTGCGCCAATCCAGTTCCCGAAATCGAGCCGCAGGACGCGCTGGACGCGGGCGCGTATATCGTAGGTACGGGCTCGTCCGAATATCCCAACCAAATAAATAACGTTTTGGTATTCCCGGGATTGTTCCGCGGCGCGTTGGACGTGCGGGCGACTACCGTCAATACCGAAATGATGATTGCTGCGGCGCAAGCAATAGCCGATTGCGTTTCGGACAAAGAACTTTCGAGGGATTATATTTTGCCGTACGCCTATGACCGCAAAGCCCACGACGCGGTAGCCAAAGCTGTTGCGCAAGCGGCAATAAAATCGGGCGTTGCAAAAAATACTAAACGCTAACGCTTACAGACGGCGATACGGTTTTCAGTTTTAGCGCCAGTACGGCAATAACCTTGCCGTTGAATAAATCGTTTTTACCGAGTGCAAGATAGTCGCGAATATGCTCCGATTGTGAAATAGCATACGAAATATTGCGCGTAATAGCGCGGTGTGTGCACCGGTGATTTTGAGCTAAGCTCTTGTAAATATCTATCAGCTTAATCGAGTAGTTTTCACTTTTCATTATCGTAGCTTCCAAAAGAAAAGTGAATCCGGAAAGATGCGGCGGAACAGAGCAGTCGGAAATGAGTTTTACGGCATGGCTGTATAATGTTTGATTCATCATTTGTTTCTCCTCGATTGTATTTATTTATAATATTAAAAAATTAAAAATGATTTTTTCAAAACCACAAAATATCCCAAAATAACACAAAAACACACAAAGTAATTCGTCCTTTATGTAGGTACCGTATATAAGCGGTTCCAAAAAAGCGCCAAACAAATTTTAGATATATTGTAATCATTGGAAAAATTATAGCGTGGCACTTTGTATAAATAAATAGAGGTAACATCATGAACAAAACAAACAGAATAAAAACAATCGCATTATTACTGCTGTGCCTACCTTTTTGCGGCGGTTGGACGAGCGCGCCCGAGCAAGATAATAGATACGTCGGCGGCGAGCTGATAGCTACATATGCTTCTGAGGAAACCATTTCGTATATTTCCAAAGAAGTTGTTGCTGATATTTCTACCGCCAACGCCACGCCTAAATACAGCGCCGTGAGCGGTATGGAGAATGGGTGCGGAGCGGTTGCCGGAGCTATTATTGTCGGTTTTTATGATAAGTATTACGGAAATTTGATACCCGATTGGGATTCGTATTATTCGTCGGGGACATATAGAATACAAAACGGAACTTACGTACAAACGCTTCTTTTTGATTTATACGACCGTATGCAAACTAACGTTGTGGCTCCCGGGGTATCCCAAGACGAATTTAAAAACGGACTAAAGAGCTACGTCGTCGATCACGGCTATAATTTACAATACACTTCGCTTGGGGCGGGAAATAGCTTTAATTACAGCGCATTTAAAACTGCGATAAATAATAACCAACCTGCCGTATTGTTTGTTAAAACGAGTAATCTTTATACTTATCAGACAATTAATAACGAAGACGTTGTATCTGCTCATAGCATAGGCGGCAATCATATAATGGTAGCTTTTGGATATTACGAAGTCAAATATACTTTAAGCAACGGGACGAGAACGGATAAGTATTTAAAGGTTGCAACCGGTTTTTCGATGAATTCCGCATCTTTTTACAAAATCGGTTCCTATGTTGACGCAGCTTATAAAGTAACAATAAATTAGAGGGATTTATGCGCGAAGAAGATAAAATTAACAAAGCAATAAAACAAAACGGCATCGATACTAAATCGGAAATTCTTGAGGAATTGAAACGCCGTTATCCGCAATACGTAGAGCAATCGGATAAAAAGCATTCCGCAAGGAAGCGCAAATTTGCGTTTATTTCGGCAATTGCTACCATAGTTGTTTGTGTGGCGGTTATTGTGCCTTGCGCCGTGCTATTGCCCAATAGGAATAACGGTACCGATAACGGCGGAAAAGAAAACATTCGCTATTGCAAGCAGGATGAGTATGAAAAGCGTTACGTACAATATACAATAGGAGAATACCGCGAAAACAACAATCGATATTTCTTATATTTCGATTGGTATGAATTCGGAGAAGAGTTCAGTACCGTTTGCTATATAAGTAAGGCGGATAATGAGGTATTAGGCTTGCAGGAACAAGCATATTTACCTCAATCGGACGAAGTAGTACAATTATCCATTACGAAATCAAATATATATTTAAGTGAATTTGATGTAACCATTCTGGATTGCAAAAATGAACAATTAATTGATAATCATAAGGTGATATGGTCGATAAGTGTAAAAGAAGCGACTTGTATATTTGAAGATAATGGATATAGATATTTTATACAAATAGAACAGGGGCAGGACGAAAACAGGCTTTTTGAGTTGGTCGCCGAGCTTTTGGAAACAAAATAAAATTTTTTTCTACAAAATGGAAAAATATTCGACATTTGTGCTATATTATAAATAGAGCTGTCGTGTTAAGCTTGTCATGACGGCTGTATTATAGAGTGGCCGGAACGAGCGCTGACGTTTATAATAAAAAGTGAGCATTAATTTATTTAAAGCCCACTGTCCGCGCTCTTTCTTGTCACTTAACTGTTTTAACGAGTAATTTCCCAACCGATATTTAAAAATGCGCAGTCGCTTGTGAATGCGATATGCGGATAATTGCGGGCGCTTGCTCTTGACGGTCGGCTCGCTGTAGTTTTGTCGACGTTTATCGATTTGTAGTTTAGCTCGCGCGCCTTGTCCAAAATAAGGATGCGCGATATATAAATGAAAATAGCCGAAGCGCTCTATGTGCTCGGCTATTTTCATTTTTGTAATGCACGCCATCGTTGTGTTACTAATAATGCGAGGTCCATAATAATGTTAGTTTTTGTAGATTTTTTGGTACAATACCAAATAGTCATGCTTGACAATTCGGTGTGTTTTGTGATATATAAAAATCATGAATTCTACAAATGAGATAACCGAATACTTAAAACGACTGAAACACGGGGAGAGATGTCTCGAAAGATTTTACGACGCTGCTTATGGTTATATTAAGTTTGTCGCCTATTACTACTTAGTGGACAAATCGTTTGTGGATGACGTTATCAATAGCACGTTTTATAAGATTTTCGACAACATTCAAATGTTCGACGAGCTCCAAAGCGGCAAAGCTTGGATAAGTAAGATCGCGCAAAACGAAGCGTATACGATTAACAACCGCGAAAGAAAACATAATCATGCATCGTTGGACGAAATCAGCGATGAAGTCGCTTGCACAACCGACGATTCAACAAGTTTGGAGTTTATGGCTGCTTTGCAAACCGCCATAAGCGAGTTGGACGATACAGACAAGGAAATAGTAACCTTCCGTCTTATCAATGATATGACTTTCGAAGAAATCGCAAAAAGACTGAACATGTACGTCGGTACCGTGTATAAGCGGTTCCAAAAAAGTGCCAAACAAATCTTGGATAACTTGTAAAAATCGGAAAATTTACCGCACCGAAGTGGATATAGCCAAACAGAGGTGATTATCATGAACAAAACAAACAGAATAAAAACATGCGCATTATTACTGCTGTGCTTGCCTTTTTGCGGCGGCTGGACGAGCGCGCCCAATAACCAAACGGACGACGATAGATACGTCGGCGTCGAGCTGATAGCTACATATGCTTCTTCCGAAACTATTTCGTATGTGTCCAAACAAGTTGTTGAAGATATTACTACTGCTAACGGTACGCCTCGATATTTTGCCGTTAGCGGTATGCAAAACGGGTGTGGAGCGGTTGCCGGTGGAATTATTGTCGGCTTTTACGATAAATATTACGGGAACCTAATACCCAATTGGGATTCATATTATTCAACTGGTAGATATAAAGGTCAGGACGGAACATATGTACAAACGCTTCTTTTCGATTTGTACAATCGTATGCAAACCAACGTCGTAGCTCCCGGGGTATCACAAGATGAATTTAAAAACGGATTACAAAGCTATGTAGTTGATCAAGGCTATAATCTGCAATACACTTCACTCGGGACTGGAAATAACTTCAATTACAGCACATTTAAAACTGCTATTTCAAATAATGAGGCTACTGTGTTGTTTGTTCAACCTAGTAATTTATATAGTTTGCAAACCGTTGGTGGTGAAGATCATTTGATTTCTTCTAATTTAAGCGGCAATCATGTTATGGTTGCGTATGGTTATTATGAGGTTAAATATACTTTGAGCAACGGGACAAGAACGGACAAATATTTATATGTTGCGACCGGATTGTCAGGCAGTTCTACAGCTTTTTATAAAGTCGGCTCCTATGTCGATGCGGCTTATAAAGTAACAATAAATTAGAGGCAGGTATGCGCGAGGAACGTAAACTTAACAAAGTAATAAAGCAAGATGGCATCAAGACGCAATCTGATATTCTGGAAGATTTGAAACGCCGTTATCCGCAATACGTAGAGCAAACGGATAAGAAACAAGCTCCCGTAAGGAAGCGTAAATTTGCGTTTATTTCGGCTATAGTCGCTGTGGCTGTTTGTATAGCGGTTATTGTGCCTTGTTCAGTGTTATTGCCTAATAGGAATAACGGTGCAGACAATGGTGGCAAGAATAATATTCGCTATTGCACGCAAGGAGAATATGAAAAAGGCAGTGTGCAATATACGATAGGAGAGTACCGCGCACGCAACAACTCATTCTTTTTATATTTTGATTGGTATGAAGCAGGCGAAGATTTTAATACTTATTGCTATGTAAGCAATGTAGATGGTGAGGTGTTATGCTTAGAAGAGCAAGCATATTTACCGGGGAATGACGAGGTTGTACAATTATCTATTACAAAATCAAACGTATATTTGAGTGAGTTTGACATGCCCATTGCGATTTGCGAGAATGAACATTTTATCGACAATCATATGATGAAATGGGGGATTAAAGAAGCAAATGCGTTTTGTATATTTGAAGACGGTGGATATAGGTATTTCATACAAATAGAACAAGGACAAGACGAAAATAGGTTATTTGAACTTGTCGCCGAGCTTTTAGAAACGAAATAAAATAATTTTTAACAAACAGGAAAAATATTCAACGTTATTTGCAAGCAGACAACATGTAGAGTTTAACAATGCAACTACATAGGCAGAGTGAGGCTTGCAAAAACAAATTCTATTTATCACGCTTATAGAACAGCAAAAATAAATCCGAACAATAACGTTCGGATTTATTCGCATTTAGTGAACTTAAGCACAACCCTAGTGAATTAGTAAAAATGAATCATTGGAGATATTGTTATTGTTTCGGGGTGATATAACGAGCGGGACGGAGAATATCAAAAAAGGATTCTCTTTTTTCATATATTCTTTATCGCTGCCAATTGATATCTACATCGTTTATGATATGTCATCAGCAAAAAGTACGAAGTCACGTTATAGTGAGTTCGTACTTTTTGCAAGGTTATGTATTGTTATTTAATATTATTTTTATTAACTATGCGATAAAGACGAATTGTCTACTAAAGTTAACTCATTAGTCGTCATTAAGTATTTTATTAGCTAGTCGAGTAACCCATTGGCTATCATCAGATTCTAAGTAATTTAACAGCGTTATAAAGTTCGTTGCGGGGCAGATGCCAGAATCAGTAGCAAGATCGGATATGTTTTCTTTCATCGTTAAGTAGTTTTTAGAATCAACTTTTGCGTTGATTGCAGCGCGTTGTGATTTTTTCGCATTATATTCTGTCACGCCGGTTAGTTTTCGAATAAGTGTTGCATTTTTGCTTTTGCTGTTCGTAGACAACGAAATCTTTTGGAAATGACTTAATATTATCTGCATAGTGCATGGATTTGCAAAGAATACGATGTCTTTCGCAACATCATTTTGATGGAAATGATTTATTTTTTTGTTTAACAGCTTAAATTGATTATACGGTGGCATTTCTGTGTCACAATATACCACTATCAAATCGTAGTTATCGTTTTGGAATTCGTTTTGGTATACAGCAAAAATGTTGTCTATCGACTGGGCGTTTTTAATTTTTACGGAATAAATAATGTTCCATACATCACATTCTTTTAATCGTGTTAGATAATCGAATTCTTCATAACCCTCGCAGACAATACATATTTTCTTTTGCGATATAATTCTATTCATCATCAACCTCATTGATTAAAAGAGAAATTAAATCCGGCTCTGGAATAGCGCCCAATACTCCTTTTTTATATTTTTCAATCAAATCTGTATCGGAACGTATATTGTCTTTTTGGGCTGTGAAATTCGCAAGAGGATACAAATATGCTCCGCTTTCATTTTTAGCCGCAAACCAAATTTGATCTTTACGAAATAATTTTTTGCAATCTAGCAAATTAACATCATGCGCTGTAAAAATAAGCTGTGCATATGATAATTCGCTATTAAACAATGAGACAACCGCTCTAGTTAGTTTAAAGTGTAAACTACTGTCAAGCTCGTCAACTACGAGTATTCGCCCATATTCTAATGCTTCCACAATAAAACTAGCCAGAGCGACCATTTTCTTTGTTCCGGTGGAATCATACAGTAAACTTTGTAAACGCTTTCCCTTATGCACGGAAATCAGCTTGAACATATCGTCGGCAACAACAGGGGAGTGTAATGCTACTTCTTGCGGTTTATCTCCATTATGATTTGGCGATGACGGAATATCTCCGTTCAAATATAAATAATCGTCGATATCCAAATCTGCGAGCTTAATCAGCTCTACAGTTTTTTTGCATATTGTTTGATTTTCTTTGAGTACACGTATAGTTTTTTCTATAGGAATATTATCCATGGTAAGCACGGATATTTTGCTTGCAAATCCTCGCAATATACTGCTGTAATGCTTGATAATAGGATATTTTTCTGAGTTGATAGTATAAATTAAAATATTGTTAGGCGAAATTAACCCCAATAGATTTGAAAGCTCTTCGTTATCTCTAAAATAGTATTTATTGGAAATCATATCACGAACAAACACTTCCTTCTCGCGAATGTTCCCATAATCGTCATAGTTTAATTCGGCAAGGCGCTCGTAAACAAAACCGCGTGTGGCTTGATTTATCATAGTTAAGTCAAACTTGAAATCATAGGAAAAAGCATTCCCTTCATGTAAAAATGAAATGCCAAGTGAGCAAATATTATCGCCCGAATAGAGGTTAGTTGGGACTTCGGCAGAATAACCCATTAATACATTTCGAATGGAATTTATAGCTCGCACCATACATGTTTTGCCTACATTATTTGCCCCATAAATACATACGGCCTTTAAGGCATTGAAATCGTTTTGACTGTATACATTAGAATAGAATTTTTTAATCCGCATATCCGCTACAGCAGAAAGCTCGGTCGTGTTGGAATATACCAAATAGTTGTTTGCCCTTACGCTTAATATCATAATATTACTCCTCGCGGAAACAACCGCTTATTAATAGTATATCACGATTTTATTTTTTGTGCAACATTTTAGCATAAAAAATAAAAATTTTTATATGTTGTGTTTTAATTCTTGAATTATACTATCGAGTTGCGATTATGGCACAGTCCAACCTTCATTCTAGATTAGCACTAAATAATAGTTGTTCATAAGTAGTCGAGTTGTTCAATCACGACTTTTTGTTGCACTGACATATTGATTTTACCCTTGCGTGAACTTAAGCACGACCCAAGTGAATTAACAAAAATGAATCATTGGAGATATTGTTATTGTTTTGGTGTACTATAATTGCTTTTTCCTTTTCTACGATCAAAACAATCTTCTAAATAAAACTCATAAAGAAAGGGCAAAACGAAAAATCTTTTTGTGTTGGTTGCCGAGCTTTGGAAAAAATAGAACAAATTTCTACAAACAGGAAAAATTTTCGATGTTTTTCATGTAGATATAAATAGAGCCGTTATACTTAGTTGTAAAGAGGGTAACGGCTCGAGTTTATGGGACATGCGAATGAGCGCCAACGTTAATAATGAAAGAGCAGAATAATAATTATAGCAAGCTCAGTCCGGCGCTCTTTTGCGTTGTTTCTTAATTTTCAATTTTACTTTGACAACGCAACACATGCGTTGCTGAAAGAAAAAACATTTTACAATAACTTATAATTATTCGGAGGAAAACTTATTAATGGAGCAACAATACG